>JAFAOU010000038.1 GCA_019247495.1 Acidobacteriota bacterium | reverse complement strand
GCGTCCGCTGCTCAGCCGCACGATTTTTCCGCCGGAGCTTTTACCCCTGGCGATCCTGCGCACGCTCAGCGGCAGCGGCTCGCTCGCGCTGACGACGGACGTGATCAAACGCTACGGCGCCGACTCGATGCTCTCGCGCATGGCCGCGACGCTCTACGGCAGCAGCGAAACGCTCTTCTACGTGCTCGCCGTCTACTTCGGCGCGATCGGCGTGAAGCGAACGCGCCACGCGATTCCCGCTGCGCTGGTCGGCGACACGGTGGCCGCAATCGTCGCCGCTGCCGTGTGCATCTGGATGTTCCGCTGACGTCTACGCGACGTTGCTGATGTCATCGCGGCGCCAGCGCCGTTGCACTTTCTTGACCTCGTACGTCCCGAGCCCGGTGAGGATCAACCCGGCACCGAGGAGGACGAGAAGGTGGATCGCCTTGCCGGCCACTTTCATGGCCAGTGCGGTGATCCAGCCGCCGATGAAAAGTCCGCCGAGGGTGAGCAGAGCGGCGCGGACGATAAGGCCGTCAGCCGTGTCGCGAAGGGAGAGGGAGTTGTCGTTGTCCATGCCTACGATGGAGCAACATGTCCGCCCGGTCGCGAGGCCACGTAGATGAGCGCGCCGACGATGATGGCGATTCCGGCCGCCAGGAAGTTGAAGCGATTCATCGTGAAGAAGAGCACCAATGAGATCACCGTGCCGAGGATCGGGATCACGAGGCCGGGCGTGCGGAAACCTTCGTTCAGTTTGCGAAGAAACGGAACTGCGGCGCACGTGAAGAGGTACGTCGTCAGCCGGGCAACCGCGGAGAGCATCGCTAATTTTGCAAATGAGCCGGCGCATGCGAGGACAGCCGCGAACACAACGTGAATCAAGATCGCTACCGTCGGCGTGCGGAATGTCGGATGCACGTAGCTGACGGCGCGCAGCCGCGGACGTCCGAGCGAGATCGCATAGAGCATGCGTGAGCCTTCGAGGACGGTGCCCGAGTTCGTTCCCGCCATCGACAGCAGCGCGCCGAGCGTGACGATGATCGCGCCGAGCGGCCCGATGAGCGCGGCGGCGGCGTCGGCGATCGGAGTGGCGGTTTTCGATAGATCGGGGAGGGCCGACATCGCGCCGAGCTGCGCCAGGACGTAGATCGCGGCGATGGCCAGCGTCCCGACCAGTAGCGCGCGAGGCAACTCCTTGCGCGGATTGCGGAACTCGCCCGCGGGTACGCCCATGTTTTCGAAGCCGGCGTACGCGAAGAGCATGAAGAGTGCTGCGCCGCTCCAGTCGGTGCCGGCGCCGGGAAGGTGCATCGATGCCGGAATCGGATTGTGGCGCCACGCGATCAGCGCGACGATGATGAATCCGACCAGCGGAATCAGCTTGCCGAGGGTGAAGACGTAGATCGAGGCGGCTCCGTACTTCACGCCGACATAGTGGATCGCGGTGAGGATGCCGATCGAGATCAGGATGACCGCGATTCGCGCCGACGCCGTTCCCAACGTTGGGAAGATACGCGCAAGCGAAACCACGAAGCCGTTCGACAAGGCCGCCAGCGACGTCACGCGCGCCAGCCAGTTCATCCATCCCGTCTCGAATCCGATGAAGTCGCCGAACGCGGTCTTCGCGTACAAGTACGCGCCGCCCGGTTCGCTGAAATGACTGGCGGCCTCGGCGAAGCAGAGCACGAGGATGAACACCGGCAGCGCGAAAATCAGCGGCGCCCAGAGCGAGAAAGGTCCGAGCAATTTGTACGACTCGGTGGGCAGGAGGAAAACGCCGGAGCCAACCACGGCGTTGATGCACATGGCGACGAGGCCCCAGAAACCGACGGCGCGGACGAGTTTCTCACTGTCTTGCATGGATAGACCGATTTCACCACAGAGACACAGAGATCACAGAGCTTTTTCTCTGCGTCCTCAGTGTCTCTGTGGTTCGAAGCCTCTGCCACGCAAAACCCGCCCCGGTAACGCGTTCGTCATTGCGCCGTCGCGGAGGACGACTCCGCCGTTGACGATCACGTCGAGGACGCCTTCGCTGAAGTGGTGCGGGTCTTCGTAGGTCGACACGTCGCGGATCTTTGCGGGATCGAAGACGACGACGTCCGCCTTCATGCCGGGACGAAGCACGCCGCGATCGGTGAGGTTGGTGCGGTCGGCGGCTTGCGAGGTCGCCTTGCGCACCGCCTCCTCGAGGGTGAAGAGATGCTCGTCGCGCACGTAGTGGCCGAGGACGCGGGGGAAGGTGCCGTAGGCGCGGGGGTGGACGGCCTGGCCGGCGGCGCGCGAGGCAGGCGTCGGTGAGCCGGAGTCGGAGCCGATGGAGACGAACGATTGCCGTAGCGCTGTCTGCACGTCGGTCTCGTTCATCGAAAAAAAGATCACGCTCGGCGAGCTGTTGGTGTTCGCGAAGAGCTGCATCATCGCCTCATTGGGCGCGACGTTCATCATCGCCGCGATCTCTTCGACGAAATGCTTTTCGTACTGCAGGTACGCCGGATTGCCGATGCGCGTGATGTAGATGCCCTTCGGTCCGCGTTTCGTGAACTGCGCGCGCAACGCCTCGGCGATGCGCGCGCGATCGGCCGGATCGGCGAGGCGTTTTTTGAAGTCAGAGTAGCCGCCTTCGAGCGACCAGTCGGGAGCGAGCGTCGAGAGTGATGTCGACGACGCCGCATACGGGTAAACATTCGCCGCCACGTCGAGCCCCTCGGCGCGCGCGGCGTTGATGCGCTCGATCACGTGCGGCATGCGGCCCCAGTTCGTAGCGCCGCCCACCTTGAGATGCCAGATGTTGACGGGGATCTTCGCTTCGCGGCCGATGCGGAACGCTTCATCCAGCGCGCTGTCGATGTGGTCGCCCTCGTCGCGGATGTGGCTGAAATACACGCCGCCATGCTTCGACGCGACCCGCGCGAGATTCACGATCTCGTCGGTCGTCGAATACATCGCCGGCAGATAGATGAGCGACGTGGACAGACCGATAGCCCCCTCGCGCATGGCCTGATCGACGATCGCTTCCATCTCGCGCATCTCGTCGGCGGTGGGCGGACGATTGACGTCGCCGATGACCATCTCGCGCGGATTGTCGGCGCCGACGAAGAGCGCGAAGTTGATGGCGCTGCGATTCTGTTCGAGCAGTGAAAACCATTCGCCGAGGGTGTGCCACTTCGGACGATTGGCCGGATTGGCGGCGTCGATCTGTTTCTGACTCAGCGGGCCGGGCGAACTTCCTTCGCCGGTCACTTCCGTTGTGATGCCCTGGCGAACCTTCGCTTCGAGATGCGGATCCTGAAAGACCGAGTATTGCGATTGGCCGAGGAGATCGATGAAGCCGGGAGAGACGACGTTGTCGCGCGCGTCGATCGTGTTGGCGGCAGCGGCGTTCGAAAGATCGCCGATGGAAACGATCGTGTCGCCGCGCACGCCGACGTCGCCGCGATACCACGGCGCGCCGGTGCCATCGATGATGCGTCCGTTAATGATTTTCAGATCGAGCATGGCAGGTTTCGGAGCGGTGGCGCAGGCAGCGGTCAGCAGCAAGAGGAGCAGCGCCGCAAGCGCGCCTGGGAACGCGGGCGTCCCGCCCGCTTTCGAAGCTCGCGATACTGCCGAGAAACGAGCGGGCGAGACGCCCGCGTTCCCAGGAACTCTCATCGCATTCCTTTCACGAGGTCATCGAACGTCTGCCGGTCGCGGATCAGCCGTCCGTTGTCGCCGTCGATCAGCACCTCGGCCGGCAGCGGCCGCGCGTTGTACAGCGACGCCATCGAGAAGCCGTACGCGCCGGCATCGCAGAAGCCGAGGAGATCGCCGGCGTTGGTGCGATCGATCCTGCGCGTGATTGCGTGGCCGGATTGATCGCGGGTGAAGACGTCGCCCGATTCGCACAGATTGCCGGCCACCACGACGTCATCGTGCATTTGTTCGACGTCAAACGTCTCGCGCAGCGATGCCGCCGATCCGTTCGTGGCGTTGACGATGTGGTGATACGCGCCGTACTTCGACGGGCGAACGAGATGATTGAATCCGGTATCGACGCCGATCCACCACTGCCCGCCGCTGATGCGACGCGAGGTGACACGCGACAGCAACGTTCCCGACTCGGCGACGAGGTAGCGTCCCGGTTCGAGTATGGCGTTGAGGTCGCGCGCGCGCAGGAGCCGATCGGCAATGCGCGTCAGCTCAGCGCCGTAATCGTCGATCGGGAAGTCCGCCGCGCCCGGTTCGTACGGCACCGAAATCCCGCCCCCGAAATTGATCCAGCGCAGGTTGGGAAAGTCCGTCGAGAGATCGAGCAGCCGCCGCGCCGACTCGATCAGCGGGGCGATGCTGTCGATGCCGGAGCCGATGTGCGCGTGTACCCCGACCACCCTCCGCCCGCTGTCCTCGACCACCATGCGCGCGGCGTCCACTTCGGCCAGATCGATCCCGAACTTCACGCCGCCGCCGGCCGTGACCACGTCGACATGATGTCCGGCGCCGATGTCGGTGTTCACTCGCAGCGCGATCGGATTCGGGAGGTCGAGCGCCAGGATGCGATCGATCTCCGACATGGAGTTGACGTTGATCACGATCCGTTCGTCGCCGATGCCGCGCAGGTCGTCGTCGGAGACATTCGAGCAGGTGAACCAGAT
>JAFAOU010000133.1 GCA_019247495.1 Acidobacteriota bacterium | reverse complement strand
GCGCGGCGGAACTTCGTGGCGATGACGTAGGTGATGATCTCGGCCTTCGCGTCGGACAACTTGACCAGATCGGGGAGGTCACGCAGCAACCGTTCCGTCGGACGGCTCTCCAAATCTTTGACGAATGCCTGCAATTCCGTGAATGTCTTCGCATCGATCGCCTTCATCACGATCGATGACGTCGGCACTTTCTCATCCCTCGCTGCTGTCATAAGCATTCGTTCTCCCGCTAAGTTTTGAGGTTGGGCAACCCGCTATCTGCAAAACACCGGCCCGCACGCACGGTACCATCGAAGACGGAAGGACGGCAGTGCGCCGCCGTCACAGAGTGGTTCCGATTGGCGACCGCGCGTGCCGCGATATGATCCCCGCCCGCAGTCGCAGGAGCCTCGATTCATGACCATGACCCCTGAGCAGCGCAAGGCCGATCTCGTCGACCGGCTTGCTACCGAAGCACACAAACGAGTTAGTGAAGAGCAGGCCGAGAGCGCCGCCGCATTCGTCAAGCGCTACTTCGCGCTCGTCTCTCCCGACGACATCATCTACACCTCGTTCGAGACCCTCCTCGGCGGGGCCCTTTCGCTCTGGCAGTTCGGCGAAATTCGAGAACTCGGCGTGCCGAAGGTACGCCTCTTCAATCCCACCGTCGAAGCGAATGGCTGGGGCCTCGAGCACACCGTCATCGAGATCGTCAATGACGACATGCACTTACTCGTCGACTCCGTCAGCGCCGAGGTCACGCGGCTCGGACGCAACATCCACTTGCTGCTGCATCCCGTCGTGCGCGTCCGCCGCGACGCCGGCGGCAAGCGCGCCGAGCTCACGGCAACGCAGGAAGCGAAGATCGACGCCATCGTCGAGTCGTACATGCACGTCGAGATCGATCAGGAGACCGACTCGGCGGAGCTCGAAGCGATGCGCACCTCACTCGAGACCGTGCTGCACGACGTTCGCGCCGCCGTCACCGACTGGCAAGCCATGCGCGGCCAGCTTCGGTCCGACGTCGCGGAGCTCGAGCACATCAAGCTTCCGATGCCGCAGGAGGAAGTAGCCGAGGCGCGCGCGTTTCTACAGTGGCTCGACGAAGGAAACTTCATCCTCCTCGGATTCCGCCGCTATGGATTCGAGACGCGCGACGGCAAGGACTACCTGCCGCCCGTTCCGAACAGCGGCCTCGGCATCCTGCGCGATGTTCGCAAAGAATCTTCCGCGCGCGCTGCCGCACCGCTGAGCCGTGAGTTCAGCGAATACGCGCGGACGAAAGACCTTCTCATCATCACGAAGGCCAACAGCCGCAGCACCGTGCATCGCAACGTGCCACTCGACCGCATCGGCATCAAGCGGTACGACGACAACGGCAATCTCACCGGCGAGGATCGCTTCCTCGGCCTCTTCACCTCGGCCGCGTACAGCCGAAGTGTCCGCGAGATTCCGATGCTGCGCCTCAAAGCGAAGCGCACCATCGAACGCGCGGGCCTCGATCCGCACAGTCACAATGGCAAGGCGCTCGTCGACATCCTCGAGACATTCCCGCGCGACGAATTTTTCCAGATCACCGACGCGCAGCTCTACGACATCGCCCGCGGCATTCTCCTGCTGCAGGAACGCCATCGCGTCGCGCTCTTCACGCGCAAGGACGTCTTCGAACGCTTCGTCTCCTGCTACGTCTTCGTGCCGCGCGATCAGAACACTGTCGAGTTCCGCGAGAAGGCGAAACAGATCCTCGAGGAACAGTTCAGCGGGCGCGACACCGCCGTCTACGAGTACGTCACCGACGCGCCGCTCGCGCGCATTTTGTTCGTCGTCAAAACGACGCCGGGCGCGATCCCCGAGGTTGATGAGAAGCGGATCGAAGCCCAGCTCGCCGACGCCGCGCGCACGTGGGCCGACCGTCTGCTCGACTCACTTTGTCAACGGCACGGCGAAGAGGAAGGGATCGAGCTGCAGCGGCGGTACAAGCGCGCGTTCTCTGCCGCGTACAGCGAGCGATTCACCGCCGAGGCGGCCATGTACGACATCCAGCACATCGAAGAAGTGCTGGCCGACGGCAGGCTCGTCGTCGATCTCTATCGTCACAAGACCGACGAGCG
>JAFAOU010000157.1 GCA_019247495.1 Acidobacteriota bacterium | reverse complement strand
GAGCGCCTCACGGACCGTGACGCGCCCGTGGAAGCGGTTGTCGTAGTTCTGCGGCTGCCAGACCGCATTGCCGCTGCGGACGCTGATCGGCGAGTCGTCGAGCACCGTCGACGCCGTGAACGCCTGCTGGCCGCGCGCCGGATCCATCGCCGTGGCATAGACGAACGGCTTGAAGAGCGACCCCGGCTGGCGTCGCGCCTGGATGGCGCGATTGAACTGCGTCTTCGAATAGCTTCTGCCGCCGACGAGCGCTTTCACATATCCGGTGCCCGGCTGGATCGTGAGGATCACGCCTTCGAGCGGCGTCGGCGACTTGCGCAGATACGGATAGTGTTTGTTGAGCGACTCGATGCCGCTGTCGAGCGACTGCTCGGCCGAGCGCTGCATGATCGTGTCGAGCGTCGTGAACACACGCAGCCCCTCGGTGCGCAGCTGCGTCTCGGGATACGTTTCCTTCAATTGTTTGAGCACGAGGTCGACGAAGAACGGCGCGCTGCGCGAGGTCTTCGGAAAGCGCGACGTCGTCAGAGGTGACGCCACCGCCTGCTCGTACTCCGTGTCGCTGATGTAGCCCTGCTCCTTCATCAATTGCAGCACGGTGTCGCGCCGCACTTTGGCGCGATCGGGATGCGTCAACGGCGAGAGCACATTCGGCGAACGAATGATGCCGGCGAGCGTGGCCGCCTCGGGCAACGTCAGGTAGGTCACGTGTTTGCCGAAGTAGACCTGCGACGCCTGCTCGACCCCGGCGATCTGCACCGATCCGTTTTGCCCGAGGTAGATCTCGTTGAGGTACGCCTCGAGGATCTGCCGTTTGGAGAAGCGCGCCTCGAGCAGTACCGCCATCAGCGCTTCATGAAGCTTGCGCGGAAGGGTGCGCTCCGGACTGAGATAAAAATTCTTGATGAGCTGCTGCGTCAGCGTGGAGCCGCCATGCGTCATGTTCTTGTTGCGGATGTCGGTCACCAGCGCGCCCAATGTGCCGCGGATGGAGATCCCTTCGTGGTGGTAGAAGTTCTTATCCTCGGTGGCGATGATCGCTTCGCTGACAAACTTCGGAACCGTAGCCAGTGAGACCGGCACACGGTCTTCCATCTCGTTGTTGTAGATCGACGTGATGAGTTCCGGCTCGATGCGGATGCCGCGTAACGCCACGCCGTCGTCGAGGCGCTTGATCGCGCGAATAGTCCCGCCGTCCATCTCGATCGCCACCGGCAGCGCGCGGAACTCGATGTCGGGATACTCAAAGTTCTGCAGGTAGATTTCGAGCGAATCTGCAGCGTAGCGATACTCGCCGGGATTGGTCACGCGCGTGGCGACTTCGTGGTAGCCGACATGGTTCAACTTCGGCTCGAGCAGCGCCCGCGGAATGGTCATCCCCGGAACGAGCGGAGTGGCATCCGAATAAATCCGGCTCGGCAAATCCCACCGCCGGGTCGCATCAAATTTCTTGGTGATGACGACGTACGTGTAGCCGACGAACGCTAAAAACCCGACGAAGCAAAGCATGACGAGAACCGCAATTCCCGCCGAGTGCCGCCAGAAAAAATCCTTGATCCGGGAACGAGTAGCCATCGAAGTGAGGGTACCAACAAAATAAGGCGAAGGGATGGCAGAGCTAAGGCACGGTCACGTGGATGATTGCCCGCGCTCAACGCGACTGAGGGCCGCGCGAATGCCGGTCATGGCACGCTCGAGTATGTCTAGTTGCAGACTGTGCGTATCGATGACGACAACGCCCAATTGAAATGACGTTAGTTTCTGCTGATACTCCATTCGCCGATCCGCGGTGAGAAAAACATCAAAAGTGGCCTCAGCGCGCCGTAGCAGTTCGCCGTTTCTGAATGATCCCCAACCCTCCTCCTGAACCGTACGAATCTCGAAGTCAGGCAGCTTCCGCCGAAGCAAGCGCGGGAGGTTCTCGTCGAACAGGACGCGCTTCACGCAATCGCCGCGGCGATCGCCTGAGTCGCCTCTTCCAGAAACGCCACCACTTGTTCGCGGCTGACGCCTGGATAGTTCTCGAGAAAATCCTCGATCGTGTCACCGCCCTCCAGAAAGTCGATCAGCGCGTGAACCGGGACTCGGGTGCCGATAAAGACGGGAGTACCGCCGAGGATCTCGGGGTCAGAGTGGACAATCTGTTTCGGGTCCATGGCGGCGAACAGGATAACGCGTTGCTCGTCTATCCCGGCCAAACCCAGTCGCGAATTTCCGGCAGGTCGTCGCCGAACTCGCAGACGTACTGGCGGTGCTCGACCAGCTTGTCGTGCATCTCCTGCTTCACGTGGGCGTAGCGCGTGGCCAGACCGGGGACGCGGTCGATGACGTCGATGACGAGGTGGAAGCGGTCGAGATCGTTCAGCACCGTCATGTCGAACGGCGTCGTGGTCGTCCCTTCCTCCTTGTAGCCGCGCACGTGCAGGTTTGCGTGATTCGTGCGGCGGTACGCGAGGCGATGGATCAGCCAGGGGTAGCCGTGGAAGGCGAAGATCACGGGCTTGTCGGTGGTGAAGAGCGAATCGAAATCGCGGTCGGACAATCCGTGCGGATGTTCGCTAGGCGGTTGAAGCGTCATGAGATCGACGACGTTGATGACGCGGATTTTCAGCTGCGAGCAACGCTCGCGCAGGATGGAAACCGCGGCTAACGTCTCCAGCGTCGGCACGTCGCCCGCGCAGGTCATGACTACGTCCGGCTCCGAATCGAGATCGTTGCTGGCCCAGTCCCACATGCCGATTCCGGCCGTGCAATGTTTCGTGGCGGCATCGATGTCGAGATACTGCAGCGCGGGCTGCTTCCCGGCGATGATCACGTTCACGTAGTTGCGGCTGCGCAGGCAGTGATCGACGACCGACAGCAGCGTGTTCGCGTCCGGCGGGAGATAGACGCGCACGACCTCCGCTTTCTTGTTGACGACGTGATCGATGAAGCCCGGATCCTGATGGCTGAAGCCGTTGTGATCCTGCCGCCAGACGTGCGACGTGAGCAGGTAGTTCAGCGATGCGATCGGACGGCGCCACGGAATGCGACGCGTCGTCTTCAGCCACTTCGCGTGCTGGTTAAACATCGAATCGATGATGTGGATGAAGGCCTCGTAGCAGGAGAAGAAGCCGTGGCGTCCGGTGAGGAGGTAGCCTTCCAGCCAGCCCTGGCAGAGGTGCTCGCTCAGCACTTCCATCACGCGGCCGTGATCCGCGATGTGTTCGTCGGTCGGAAGAACGGTTCCTGTGAAGACGCGCTCCGTCGCTTCGAAAATCGCGCTGAGGCGGTTGGAGGCCGTTTCGTCCGGACCGACGATGCGAAAGTTCTCGGGATTGGCTTTGATGATGTCGCGCAGAAAGTTGCCTGCGATGCGCGTGGCCTCGTTGAGCGACGTGGCCGGCTTCAGCACTTCGATCGCGTACTTGCGAAAATCGGGCATGCGCAGATCGCGGAGCAGCAGTCCGCCGTTCGCATGCGGATTCGCGCCCATCCGGCGCTCGCCCTTCGGCGCGAGCGCAGCAAGCTCGGGAAGCAGCGTTCCGTTCGCGTCGAACAGCTCCTCCGGTTTGTAGCTCTTCATCCAGTCCGACAGCAGTTCTACGTGCGCCGGTTTCTTGGCCAGATCGGCGAACGGAACCTGATGCGATCGCCACGATCCCTCCGTCTTCAGTCCGTCCACTTCCTTCGGACCGGTCCACCCTTTCGGCGTGCGTAGGATGATCATCGGCCAGATCGGACGCGTGCTGAATCCATTCGTTCGCGCGCCGTTCTGAATCGCCGCGATGTCATCGAACGCCTTATCCAGCGTTGCCGCCATCAACGGATGCATCACCTCGGGATCGTCGCCTTCGACGATGTACGGCTTGTATCCGTAGCCGGTGAAGAGATCGCGCAACTCGTCGTTGCCAATGCGCGCGAGCACCGTCGGATTCGCAATCTTGTAGCCGTTCAGATGCAGGATCGGCAGCACCGCGCCGTCATTAACCGGATTGAGAAACTTGTTCGAATGCCAGCTCGCCGCGAGCGGCCCCGTCTCCGCCTCGCCATCGCCGACAACGCACGCCGCGATGAGAGCGGGATTGTCGAAGACCGCGCCGTATGCATGGACGAGCGCGTATCCGAGCTCTCCCCCTTCGTGAATCGATCCCGGCGTCTCCGGGGCGACATGACTAGGAATCCCGCCCGGAAACGAGAATTGCTTGAACAGCTTCTGCATCCCCTCGGCATCGCGCGAGATGTGCGGATACATCTCACTGTACGTTCCTTCCAGATACGTATTCGCGACCAGCCCCGG
>JAFAOU010000134.1 GCA_019247495.1 Acidobacteriota bacterium | reverse complement strand
CTTCGGCTCCTTCCCGCCCGGCGCCCCCGTCCCGCCGTGCCGCATCATCAGCCTCGGGCACGTGCTCGATTTTCTGCAGCGTTACGTGCGCAAACACTGGAGCATGCTGCGCCACCTGCAGTTCAAGGATCCGGCGTTCGGATTTCTGATGACGTTGGAGAAAGCGCGGCGCGGCGGCGCGGGACGTCGTGGCGAAGCGGGCGTCGAGATCGTCTCGTCGAAGCCGCGACCGGCGCATGACCGCCCGCTGAAGAGGTGACGCATTTCACATCTGACTGACGACCCGATCGATGCTGCCGCGCTCGTGAAGCGCGCGATGCGTCCGTCCGACGGCGCGTACGTGTTGTTCGAAGGCGTCGTGCGCAATCACCACGAAGGCAAGGCGGTGGAGTCGATTTTCTACGACGCGTATCGGCCGATGGCCGAGAAGGAGATTGCGAAGATCGTCGATGACGTTCGGAGCACGTACGCCGAGGTTGCAGTTGAAGTTGTGCACCGTCTCGGGCAGCTCGTCGTCGGCGATTCGTCGATCGCGATCGTGGCCGCATCGCCGCATCGCGCCGAGGCTTTCGAGGCGTGCCGAATGATGATCGATCGCATCAAAGAGACCGTCCCGATCTGGAAAAAGGAACGCGGACCCGGCGGCGAAGAATGGGTCGGCTGGCAGGGCAAGTGCTGACATGAGCACTTCGCACAACGTCTCCGACCGCCAGCTCCCGCGCGGCGCTGGCGAGGCGGCCGAAGTGCCGCCGATTTCCGCGGCGAGCGTGATCGTGTTGCGCGATTCGCCGCTGGAAGTGCTGATGATCCGGCGGCATTCGAAATCGTCGTTCGTACCGGATGCGTGGGTTTTTCCCGGCGGAGTCGTCGAACCGAGCGATCACACCCTCGGCGATGGATCAGAACTCGCCACGATGCGCGTCGCTGCCGCACGCGAGTTGTTCGAAGAGAGCGGCATCTGGCTCGGTGCGTCGCTCATCGATGCCGAAACAAAACGTCGCAAACTGCTCGCTGCCGAGATCACCTTCGCATCGCTGCTCAATGAATCGCCGCTCGATCTCGAACAACTCGTCTGGACCTCGCGCTGGATCACTCCGGTCGGCGTTCCAAAACGATTCGACACGTACTTTTTCCTCGCTGCCGTGAATCGCGATGCCGTCGCCTCGGCCGAAAACGTCGAAGCGGTCGAAGTGATCTGGATTCCGCCGGTCGAGGCGATCGAGAAACTGCAGATCGTTTTTCCGACGCAGAAGAACCTCGAAGCGCTGACCGGATTTACCGCGGCCGAGGAGTTGCTCGCATCCCGCCGAGGAGTGGAGGTAGCGACGACGCGGCCGGTGCTCGTCGTGGAAGACGGAAAGAAGAAGATCATCCTGCCGTGATCATTCGTGACATCACCGCTCCGAATCCGGGCGCGTTCACGTTGAGTGGAACGCGGACGTATCTCCTCGGCGAGTCGGCGGTGATCGATCCGGGTCCGGCCATCGATTCGCACATCGAAGCGGTTCGAAATGCGATGCCGAGGCTGACCACGATTTTGATCACACACCGGCATGGCGATCACGCGCCGGCGGCAGTGCCGCTGAAGAGAATGACCGGCGCAAGAATCGTCGCGCCGCGCGGGGTGTTCGATGACACGCTCGTCGATCAGCGCGTCTCCGGCGGCGACACGATCCCGATCGAGGATGAATCGCTGGAAGTGATCGCCACGCCCGGACACACCGCCGAGCACGTTTGTTTTTTGACATCAGCCGGCGATCTCTTCACCGGCGACACGGTCCTCGGCGAAGGGACGACCGCGATCTTTCCGCCGGACGGATCGATGCGCGATTACATCGCGTCGTTGCGGCTTCTGCTCGCGCACAATCCGAAACGGATTCTCCCCGCTCACGGACCGACACGCGATGATGCCGCCACGTTGATTGAGCAATATATTGCCCACCGCCTCGAACGCGAACGGCAAGTGTTCGACGCGCTCGCAGGCGGCGCGACCTCCGCGGCTTCGATGCGGCAGCGCATTTATCCCGATCTCGATCCGCGGCTCCACGGCGCGGCGGAGATCCAGATCGCCGCGCATCTCATCAAGCTGGTCGAGGATGGAAGAGTCATCGAACGCGGCGACTCCTACGCCATACAATCCGCACCGCAATGACGCACAAAGACTTCATCGAAATTCACGACTACTCCGCGGACGAGGTTCGGGAGATCTTCGAAATCGCGCGCGACATGAAGGCTAATCGCGAGAAATATCGCGACGCGCTGAAGGGCAAAACGCTGGCGATGATCTTCGAGAAATCGTCGACGCGCACGCGCGTCTCCTTCGAAGTGGGCATGTTCCAGATGGGCGGCCACGCGCTCTTTCTTTCGTCGCGCGACATCCAGATCGGGCGCGGCGAACCGATCTACGACAGCGCGAAAGTTCTCTCGCGCTACGTCGACGGGATCATGGCCCGCACGTTCGCGCACAAGACCGTGACGGAGCTGGCCGAGTACGCGAGCGTGCCGGTGATCAACGGACTGACCGATCTCTCCCATCCGATGCAGGCCATGACCGATTACTTCACCGCCTGGGAGCACCTCGGCGATCTGAAAGGCCGCAAGCTCGCCTACATCGGCGACGGCAACAACATGGCCCATTCGTTGATGTTCGGCGCGTCGAAGGTGGGGATGAACATTTCGATCGCCACGCCGCCGAGCTACGCGCCCGATCCGATGATCATCGCGCAATCGCAGGGCGACGCCGACTACGCCGGAACGAAAGTCACCATCACGACGTCGATCGACGAAGCCGTGCGCGACGCCGACGTCGTTGAAACGGATGTCTGGGCGTCGATGGGTCAGGAAGCCGAAGCGAAGCAACGGCAGAAAGACTTCGAAGGATGGATGGTCGATGCGCGCGTGATGTCGCTCGCGAAAAAGGACGCCATCTTCATGCACTGCCTTCCCGCGCATCGCGGCGAGGAAGTAGCCGGCGAAGTCATCGACTCGCCGCAATCAGTCATCTACGACGAAGCCGAGAACCGGCTGCACGTGCAGAAGGCAATCATGTACGTGTTGATGAGGAAGTAGATTCGTGGATTGAATTGCCGCGGAGACCAGCTTTTCTAATCCACTAATCTACTGATCGACTAATCCACTAGAACATGCCTGACGCACAAACCCGGCACACGCGCGGCCTGACCGTCGTCATCATCCTCGGCGTGATTTTTTTTGCGCTGCTGGCGCTGCTGATTCTACGTAGCGGAAAGCATGGCGACGCGCCGCCGCCGGCGTCCGAAAACCTGTCGGTGCTTGCGTTGCGACTCCGGCTTCGCACGCAACCGACGGCGAATGCGCCCGTCGTCGCAACCGCTACGAACGGCGAAAAGTTGATCGTGCTCGAAGACCGCGGCGCGTGGGTTCGCGTTCAGGACGATGACGGCATGACCGGCTGGGCGGAGCGCAACTCGCTCGAGCGCACATCCGAACGCGAGCGCCGTCTGGCGCGCTACGAAACGATCCGCAAACTGCCCGCGCTCAACGCCATCGTCAGCGCGCGCACGCCGCTTTACGCCGGCCCGGGCATCTTCTATCCGATCATCGGCGAGCTGTCCGCGGAGACGCAGGTGAAGGTCTACACCCGCGATCACGATTTCTACGCGCTCGATCACGACAACCAGATTGCCTACGCGGACGTCGATGCGATCGACGTCAGTTCCGCCGGAACGCGTCAGGTCGAAGTGCATACCGACACGACTGCAACGGACACCGCGGCGACGACGTCTGCAGCTTCGCCGACGGAAACTGCGCCAGCCGAGGTGCATGTGGCGACGGACAACGGAGGCGTTTACTCCGCGGTACCGGCCGGTGGCACGCAGCCGGAGGAGACCGATCGCGTCGTCCCGCGCTATCCGATGATGGCGCGCCGCGCCGGGATCCAGGGACCGGTCGTCGTCCGCGGGATCGTCCGCCGTGACGGGACCATCGACAACGTTGAGGTCATCCGCGATCTCCCCTACGGCCTCGGCGACGCCGCTCGCGACGCGGTGATCCAGTGGCACTTCCGCCCGGCGACCGTTCGCGGCGAGCCGATCGATGTGTATTACACGGTGACCGTGAATTTCCGACTGCAGTAGCGGGTCAGCAGCGGCAGCTCGGGCCGGAGATCTTTCATCGGGCGGCGCGGCGCGCACCTGAAGCCCCTCGCCATCCGCCTCGGCAGCCGACAGAGCCCGAGGAGTAGAATCCGACCAGATGATCATTCACAACGAGATCGTGCACGCCGATCCAGAGATCCTGGCGGGCGAACCTGTGTTCGTCGGAACTCGGGTACCGCTCCGTAACCTGTTCGACTACCTTGAGGCAGGCGATTCGCTGGATGTCTTCTTAGATTCCTTCCCAGACGTTAGCCGGGAACAGGCCGTCGCAGCGCTGGAGCTCGCAAAGGAGACAATGTCCGCTGCGAGTTCTCATTGATCAATGTCTTCCACGACCACTCGCCGCGGAGCTTACCGATCACGAGGCAACGACCGTTCGTGCTCAGCGCTGGCTCGGCCTCCGAAACGGCGTTCTCCTGCGCGCTGCCGTCGAGGCCGGGTTCCAAGTCTTCATCACGAACGACTCCAGTATCGAATTTCAGCAGAACGTCAAGAAAATCGGAATCGGAGTCATTGCGATTGTTGGGGTCCGACCGCATTCAGGATCTCCGGCCTCTCATACCTGAACTTCTCGAGAGTCTTGCGGTGATCAAGCCGGGCCAGGTGATTACGATCGCCGGATAGCTACACTGACGGCGTGACAGGTCAACTTCAAATCACACCTAAATCAATCGCCCGCAACACCGCGCGCGTCCGATCGCGCACGCCTAACTTCGACAGCAGATTCGAGATGTGATTCTTCACGGTGCCCTCGGTGATGTTGAGCAATTCGCCGATTTCGTGATTGCTGTAGCCGCCGGCGAGGAGGCGGAGGATGGTTCGTTCGCGGTCCGTCAGCGGCTCGGGCAGGTCTGCGGATTCGAACGATGAGTCGCTCTTTTCCAGCGCTCGCATGATCCGTTCGGTGATGACCGGCTCGATGCACGTGCCGCCATCAGCGAGAGTCCGGATCGCGCCGGCGAGCCGTTCGAGCGAGACATCCTTGAGCAGCCAGCCTTTCGCGCCGGCGCGGACGGCTTCAAACAAAATCGCGTCGTCGTCGAATGTCGTCAGGATCAGCGTCGGACGCGCGGCGTTTCGTTCGCGCAGCGCGCGCAGGACGCCGACGCCGTCGAGCTTCGGCATGCGCAGGTCGAGCAGGACGACGTCGGGTTTCGCGCGTTCGATCACCTCGACCGCTTCCTCGCCATCGCTGGCTTCGGCGACGACTTCGATGTCGGGCACGAGCGCGAGAAGGCTGCGCAGGCCCTGGCGGACGATGGTCTGATCTTCGACGATGCAGATGCGAATCATGCCGCGGCTCCGAGCGGCAGCGTCACGTGGAGCGAGAAACCGCGGCCGCGCATCGACGTCACTTCGAACGTTCCTCGCGCCTGCTGCACGCGTTCGCGCAAGCCGAGGAGGCCGTTGCCGAAGGTGACGTTGTCAGCGCCGACGCCGTCGTCGCGCGCGTCGATCGAGAGTGTGTGATCCGCCGTGCCGAGGTTGAGCCAGAGATTGCGCGCGCCGGAGTGGCGCACCGCGTTCGTAACGATTTCCTGCACCGTGCGCAACGCGACCTCGGCGATGTTGGCGTCGGCAACGGCAAGCTCGCGCGGGAAATCGAGATGGAGCGACGGCGTCACGATCACATCGCGCAACGATTCGAGCGACGACGTCAGATCGACCGGTTCATCGTTGCGAAGCCGGCTGACGACGTCGCGAACGTCAGCGAGCAGATGCTTTGCGATCGACTTGCTCTTCTCGATCGATTCCTTTGCATCACCCGAGGCGAGATGGCCGGCCACTTCGAGATTGAGGCTGAGCGCGGTGAGGTGATGGCCGAGGAGGTCGTGGAGATCGCGCGCAATGCGGAGGCGTTCCGAGGTGCGGCTGCTGATCTCGAGCAACTCCGTGGTCATGCGCAGTTCCGCGTTGGCCTCGGCCAGCGATTTCCGCGCCTCCATCTCCGAGTGCGCGACGTGCATCGAAAAAAGCGAGAACAGCGAGAAGGCGAAATAGACGAGCGCGTAGATGACGGGCGATGCATCGGTTTGCGAAACGATGACGCCGAGGACGATGCAGTTGATTGCGATGACGATGATGGCCACGCGCGGCCGGTAAGCGCCGAGTTGGGCCGCGATCATCACCAGCAATACCGGTTGAAAACCGGTGGGCTGCATAGCGACGCAGACGTACGCCGCCAACGTTTCGACGACGACCATCGAAATTTTCGTCGGCGTGCCGCAGCCGGGACGCGTGCCGAAGATGAACGCGACGATGAAGATGATGAATGCGGTGAACAGCAGCGCGGCGCGCGGACCGGCCAGCGAGCGGTACTGCGCCTGCCACAGCACGCTCGGAATCCCGATGATGATCCAGGTCAGGACTCCGACCCACTTCATCTTCTGTTCGTTCACGTTCATGGAAAGGCTTAAACCACCACAGAGACACAGAGGCCGCAGAGTTGAAGCTGTAATTCTGTGATCTCTGTGTCTCTGTGGTGAAGGGTTTTCAGAAGTAATAACGCGCGCCCGCTGTGGTCACGCGCCGCACCTGCATGTACGACAGCTCGCTGCCGCGCGCGCCGGCGAATTCGGTATCGATGGCGTAGATGCTGACGTTGGGGCGCACGCGAAGCGACAGCGTAGCGCGCACGAGCAGCGATCCGTCGCGAAGATTGGAAATGGCGATCAGCTCAAGGTCGAGTTTGTCGTGCGGGATGTCGACGCGGATGAAGCCGTAGGTGCGCGCCATGCGCAGTGGCGAGTAGGCGGCGTTGACCGCGCGGAAGGATTTGGCGTCGTGGGCGAAATCGGCCGCGGATTGAAAGGCGTGGAACGCGTTTTCGTCGAGTCCGTCGCCGCCGTGGTACAGCTCGGCGACGAGGTTGACGTTGCCGCGGAAGGTGTACTGCCCGCCGATCAGCGCATGTCGCCGCGCGATTTCGCCGTGCAGTTCGAGTGCGTCGCCGAAGACGCGCGCGGCGCTGATGCCTTGCTTTGTTCCGTCGCCGTCGCGATGGAAGTGGAGGGAAACGTCGGTGCCGGCGATGAGGCGATAGACGCGTCCGGCGACCGCGCCGTCATTGAGTGCGTAGAGCGAAACGTTCGTGCCTCGGATGAAAAGATCGGTGCGGATCATGTCGACACCAACGTTCGCGGAACGGCGGTCGGACGGATCGGCAGGATTCTTTTTCGGACTGACGAAGGCGGTCGGATTCCAGGCGTAGCCGGTCCCCCATTTTTCGATGACGCGTCCGATGGTGATGTCGAGCCACGGCTTCGGATTGAGCTGGACGAACGCTTCGCCAGCATCCGCGCGCTGCGCTCCGCCCTCGGCGGCATCGCCGCGAAGCTTGACGTGAAACTTCCAGACGCGGCTATCGGGCGCTGCGTCGAAGAACGCGACAGCATCGCCGGAGCCGCTGCGGTACGGGAGGCCGGCGATGTTGCGCGGGTTCAGCGTGGACGCAGCGTTGGCGGGTGTGAGCTGCCATTCGGCGCCGGCGGAGCCGAAGAATTTGAAGGTTTCGGCATGGGCTGATGTCACGACGAGCATGAAGAGAAATGCGCCAATGATCGCATTGCGGAACGGAGCGCTGGCGTCCTCGCCGGCTGGCCCGGCGGCGTCCCGCCGCCGAACCGCCAAACCCTCAACGTCCGCTGGGAACAAGACGGCGGCGCAAGCCTCCCATTCGGCGGCGAGGACGCCGCCGAGCCAGCCGGCGAAACGCCAGCGCTCCAGCCGTGAGATCTTCACCATTTGCCCAGCGCGTCCTTCGTGAACATCTTCTCGGCGTTTTCTTTTGGCGTCAGGTTCGCGTAGCGCATCACTGTGCGGTTGCCGGGACGGAGCAGGTCGTCGATTTCGATCTCCGTCACCACGCGGCGGCCGGCCATCGTTCCGTAGGCCTTGTACGTCGCGCGCTTGATCAGCTTTCCGGAGACGACGTAAAAGTCGGCGCGGCGCGGCTCGTACGACTGCTTGTCGATCCACAGCCGCACGCGGTTGTAGGCGACGGACGGACCCTTCGCTACGAGATCGATCACGAATGCATCGCCATCGTCAGCCACGGCCGTCGCGTTGTAATCGACGGTGAAACTCGTTCGCGCGACGTCGCCGTTCGATGCCTGGCCCATCAATCGTTGCAGCGGCGAGATGCGGATCGGCCGGCTCGCGCTCGGGATGTAGATCCACATCGCGTCGCGCAGCATCAGCAGGTATTTCCCTTTCTCGGTCTGCGGGAAGGTGAACTCGACGACGCTCCGGTCGCTGCTCTTTCCGTAAACGCGAAAGCGCGAGGTGTCGGTTTTGCCGCCGGTCGCGAACGAAGTCAGCTCGACATCGACGGAAAAGCTCTCGATCGGATTGCGGAAGACGTCGGCGCGAGCGAGAACTGATGCGGCTTTGTCATCGGCGATCAACGGCAACGCGAGGAAAAGAAGTGCGATGGCAAGGAGTCGTTTCATGGTCAGCCTAAATGTGTCCCAGCGCATCGACGATCTTCAGCCGCGATGCTTTCAGCGCGGGGAGGATCGACGACAACGTCGAGGTGATGACGGCGATGAGGAAGGCGGTGATGAGGATGCCCGGCTGCAGCATCACGCGCAGCGGGTAGCCCTGCGTGTAGCCGGGCGGTGGCGGCAGCATGATGTGCACGCGGTTGATGAGGTTGGAGATTCCGAAGCCGAACAGCAGCCCGGCCACGCCGCCGATCACGCCGATCATCAGCCCCTCGGCCAGAAACATCCGCCAGATGCTGGAGCGAGTCGTGCCGATGGCCATCATCGTGCCGATCTCGCGCGTGCGTTCGAAGATCGACATCACGATCGTGTTCGCAACGCTGAAGATGACGATGGCGAAGACGACCATGCCGATGAAGCCGAAGATGCCGTTATAGAGCGCCACGACCTGGTGGTAGAACGTGGCGAGCTGCGACCAATCCTTCATCTCCAGCGCCCAATGATTCTTCGCGAAGAGCGTGGTGAGGCTGGCTCGGACGGCGGCCGTGTCGTCGGTGTCGTTGAGCATCACCAGCAGGCGCTCGACTTTCGTCGTCTGGAGCAATTGCTGCGCGCCGGCCAGCGGCATCTTGATGGCGCGGTCGTCGTACTCCTTCACGCCGCTCATGAAAATGCCGGCCACGCGCACGTCGATGGCGTTGAGCGAGCCTGAAGTCGTCGTCGACATCAGCGTCAGGTAATCGCCCGGCTTCGCGTGCATCGATGCGGCGAGGCCGCGGCCCAGGATGACGGCGTCCGATTCGTTGGCGGGGAGATCGGTGCCGGAGACGAGGCGCTGGGCGTTCATGGCCTTGTCCTCCTTCGGCTCGACGCCGGTGGCCATGAACGTCTCGGACTTGTCGCCGTTGCTGACGAGGCCCATCAGCGTGATCTGGGCGGTGGTCATGCGCACGCGCTTGTCTGCCTGGATCGCGCGCCGCAACTGCGCAACATCCTCCAGTCCGTATTCGAGCGGCTTCCTGGCTTCGGCGCGCTCGAAGCCGGCCTTGTAGATCTGCAGATGTCCCAGCCGGTTGCGGATCGTGCTCTCGCGCAGACCGTGGAAGGTGATGGCTTTGTAGCCGCCGAAGAGGATCAGGCCAACGGCGCCGAAGACGATGACGAGCAGCGTGATGGCCGAGCGGCGGCGATTGCGGAAGACGTTGCGAAGGGCAAGTTTGGTCAGCATGTTCGTTCCTTTTAGGAAGCGCGCGCTTCGAGGATCTGCTCGGTTACCAGCGCTCCGTCGTGCATGCGCACGCAACGGCGGGCGCGCGACATCAGCGACGGATCGTGTGTGGCGAAGATGAACGTGCAGCGGGTTCGGGCGTTGAGCTCTTCGACGAGATCGAGGATCTTCGCGGCGGTGACGGAGTCGAGATTCGCGGTCGGCTCGTCGGCCAGAACGAGCTTCGGCTGGCCGGCCATGGCTCGCGCGATGGCCACGCGCTGCCGTTGCCCGCCGGAAAGCTGATCGGGACGCTGGCGCGCCTGATCGCTCAAGCCGACCTGCTCCAGCCAATCGAGTACGCGCTTGCGGCGCGCCGCCGCCGGGACTTGTTGCAGCAGCAGCGGGTACTCGACGTTCTCGTACGCCGTCAGCACCGGAATGAGGTTGAAGGTCTGGAAGATGAAGCCGAGTGTGTCGCGGCGGGTGGAGGCGAGGCGGTGGAGCGGGACGGGCGTGACATCGACTCCATCGATCAGAATCCGGCCGGAGTCGGGTTTGTCGATGCAGCCGATGAGGTTGAGCAGCGTGGTCTTGCCGCTGCCTGACGGGCCCGCCAGCGCCAGGAAGTCGCCGCGGCCGACGTCGAGCGAGACTCCGGTCAGCGCGCGGACGTTCACGCGTCCCAGCGGGTAGGTTCGCGTCACATCGAGCAGTCGTACGAGAGGTTGTTGATGCATCGGGTTCTCCTTCGCCGCCCAATCTAGGCATCCGCCGGAGGCACCGCATGTGCAGGAAGAACGGAGTCCGCATCATGACTTTCGGCATACACGCCGAAAATCGCCGTTTGACGCGGAGAGTGCGGTAGAGCACAATCGCGCGAAAACGTAGTAGCGAAAAACGTAGTAGGAGAGGAACAACTGATGGCGACAACGAGCAAGAAGAAGAGCGGCGGCAGCGGACTGTCCGCGTTAGTCACCCCGAGCAGCGACCTGGCGGCAATCGTCGGCAGCAACCCGATGCCGCGCAGCGAGATCACCAAGAAGGTTTGGGACTACATCAAGGCCAATGGTCTTCAGGACCAGACCAACAAGCGCATGATCAACGCGGACGACAAGCTGCGGAAGATCTTCAACGGCAAGAACCAGGTCTCGATGTTCGAGATGACTGCTCTGGTCAGCAAGCACCTGAAGGCCTAACTTACCGAGTGCAGCGACGACAAAGGCCGGCGTAATGCCGGCCTTTTTGTGTTTTGTGCTGGGTAGACCCTTTTCACCACAGAGACACCAAGAGCACAGAGGTCAACTCTGCGCCCTCTGTGCCTCTGTGGTGATTTTGCACTATCGAATGCCGGTATCGATGTTCACGTCCACCTTGGCGACGGTGTTTGCGTGAATGTCGACCACCTTCGGCAGATCGGACGTACGGTCGGCGCCGTTCGGCTTCAGCACCACTGTGTACGTCGCTGGCGTCAGATCGATCAGGTAACTCCCCTGCGAATCGATATCGACCGTGAAGAGCAGATTCGTCTTCGCCGCGTCCCACACCTCGATCTTCCGCGCAGCGTAGGCGGACGGCGGCGTCGGGCATGGGTGGGCGTCGCTCTGCGGGCCCGGACAATTCGGACCGATCGTGACTACGCCCGAAAGGCGGCCGTGCTCCGCAACTCCTCCCGATCCCGCGGTCTTGCCATCCGTCGGCGACGTCGGACTGTGGCAAGCGATGACGACGGCGAGAAGAACGGCCGCGAGTGCAGGACGTGGGGAGCGCATCGCGCTATTGTAGCCATCCACGCGGCCTTAGGCGCCGTATCCATCGAAGGAGGAGCCATGAAGCGCTTCATTTTGGCAACCGCTGCCGCAATTCTCACCGCCTGTTCGTCATCCCCGCGTATCTCTTCGGACTTTTCGCCCGGCGACGCGGAGAACGCCATCCGCCGCGCCAACGCCGATTTCGCCGCGAATGTACGTTCCGCAAATGCCCAAATATTGGTCAGCAATTTCTACGCGCCGGATGCCGTTGTGATGGCGCCGAACTATCCGGCGCTGCGCGGCCGCGACGCCATCCAGCAGTTCTGGACCGGCTTCCTCGCATCCGGCGCCGTCGATGTCGCGCTCACCAGCACGAACGTGATGCAGCCTTCCAGCGACGTCGCCATCGAAAGCGGCCACTACGATCTTTCGCTTCGTCCTGCCAGCGGTCAGGCCATCAAAGACGCCGGCAAGTACGTGGTCGTGTGGAAAAAGTCGGATGGCCGGTGGTGGGCAGTCGAGGACATTTTCAACTCCGACATGCCGAAGTAGACCGGGTACATCCATTGCTCTGCACGATCTGTTTGCGGAGCGATTGATGAAGAAATACCTCGGTATTTTCAAACAGACCATCAGCGAGTTCATCGCGGACAAGGTGCCGCGCCTCGGCGCGGCGCTGGCCTACTACACGATCTTTTCTCTGGCGCCGCTCCTGCTGATCGTCATAGCCATCGCCGGACTCGCCTTCGGCCACGACGCCGCGCAGAACAAGATTTTCGAGCAGCTCCACGGCGTGCTCGGGGCGAACACCGCCGCCGGCGTGCAGGAGATGGTGAAGAACGCCTCGAAGCCGAAAACCGGCACGGTGGCCACGGTCCTCGGCATCGTCACGCTGCTCCTCGGCGCGTCCGGCGTTTTCGGTCAGCTCAAAGACGCGCTCAACACGATCTGGGATGTGAAGCCGAAAGAGGGCCGCGGGATCATGGGAATGGTCAAGGACCGCTTCCTCTCCTTCGCAATGGTCTTCGGCCTCGGCTTCCTGCTTCTGGTCTCGCTCGTGATCGATACCGCGATTGCTGCGATGGGCAAGTACGCCGGCAACCACCTTCCCGGCGGCGAAGCGATCTGGCACATCGTCGAGCTGGCCTTTTCATTCGTAGTCATCACCGTGCTGATGGCCGGGATTTTCCGGCTGCTCCCGGATCTGAAAATCGAATGGCGCGATGTCTGGTTCGGTGCGGCGCTGACCTCACTCCTCTTCGTGATCGGCAAGTTCGCTCTCGGGATTTACTTCGCGAAGAGCGCCGTCGGCTCGACCTTCGGAGCGGCCGGCTCGCTCGTCCTGGTCCTGCTCTGGGTCTACTACTCCGCGCAGATTCTCCTCTTCGGCGCCGAATTCACGCAGGTCTACGCGCGCTCGCACGGCAGCCTGAAAGCGGAAGGCGACGCGAAACGGACCGTGAAGGAGAAAGAGGAACAGACGCCGGCGCCGGCGGCAAAGGCAGTCGTCGTCTACAGGACCGCGCCATCGAAAGGCGGCGGAGCGGGACTTGCGAAGATGGCCGCGGGCGGCGTTGCCGGACTGTTGATCGGCGCAATTGTCGGCGGCGTCAGCGCCACGATCGTCGTGGTGAAGTCGGTGAAGAAGCTGTTTACGCGGTAGCCGTCACTTGCGCGTCGCCTTCGTCATCAGGCCGATGCCGATGACGATTGCCGCGGCACCGGCGGCGACCCACGACGAATTCGACCTGGCGTTCTTCACGCCGCGTTTGATCGACTTCGCCGCCTCGTGCCTCTTCTTGTACGCGATGCCATCCAACTCCATCACGCTGCCTTTGACGCTCGGCGTCTCGAGAATCTTGCCGATGGCCCAAACCGTCAGCGGCGGGATCAATCGCTTGAGGGTCTTGTGGGTCGGCGACTTGACGTTCATCACGTCCTCCTGGGACGTGAGAGAGCAAGGTCCGGGCC
>JAFAOU010000032.1 GCA_019247495.1 Acidobacteriota bacterium | reverse complement strand
TCCTCGATCCAGTTCTCGCTGAACGCCGCCTGCAGACGGTTGACGATCGGACCTTCCACGCGCAGGCCGGCATCGCGCCAGTGATCCTTGTCCTGCCCGTGCCCCGTCCACTCCTCCGCCAATCCAAACCCGCCGAGGTAGCCGATGCGGCCGTCGATGATCATCTCCTTACGATGGTCGCGATTGTTGAGGCGGCCGAGGTTCGCGAGCGTCGGCGGATGGAAGCGGACGAACTTCACGCCGGAGTCGAGCATCAGTTTCGACAGCTCCTTGTCCATCTTGTGGCCGCCGGACGCATCGATCAGCAGGCGCACTTCGACGCCTTCCTTCGCCTTAGCCGCCATCGCGTGCGCGAGCTGGCTGCAAATCTCGCCTTTCCACCAGATGTACGACTCGACGTGCACGCTCTCCTTCGCCGCGGCGATGTCGCGCAGCAGGAGCGGGAAAAACTCGTCGCCGTTTTCGAGGAGCTGGATCTTGTTGCCGGTGTCGAGACTCGATTGCGTCAGTCCGATGATCGACGGCAGCAGTGCCGAGAACTCGCCGGCGTTTTTCACGTTGAGGCGCGGGTCCTCGCCGCGCTCCGCGGACCAGAGCACGATCGTCAGTCCGATGACCGACAGGATCAGGGCGATAAAGAGGATGAGGGGAACGCGGATGACGTGCGACGTGCCTCGCTTTTCAATCCACTTCGATTTCGACTTTGTTTGTTTCGTCAATTGCGGCTCCAGAAAAGTTGGGCGATGACCGGGTAGTGATCCGATGAGCCGGTAGCGATGGCGCGCGATCCGGCCACACGCCACCCCCAGTCGGCGAAGATGTAGTCGATCCGCTCGCCAAGCGTCGGATGCGTGATCTTGATGTCCGCGCCGCACAACTGCGCCGCGTCTTCCTTCTCGAATTTCGCCACCTCGGCCGCCGCCGGCGGCGCGTTGAAGTCGCCCAGCAGCAGGTACGGGTACCGGCTGGTCCGCACATGTTTGGCCAGACACTCCAACTGCACTCCTCGGCTTTTCGCATTGAGGCTCGACCACGCCGTGAGGTGCGCGACGTAGACGTTCAGAGTGGCGCCATCGATGCGCACGACGGTTTCAAGCACGCTGCGCGGCTCGCCAATGCTTGGCAGCGGATGTACGACCGCGGACACGATCTGACCGCGCGTCAGAACGGCATTTCCGAAGTCGCCGCCGAGACTTCGGTAGCTGCGCCCGTAGTAGCCGTTCATCCCCGTCAGCCGCCGGATCTCTTCGTACTGATTGCGAAACCGCACCTGCCACGTGTGGTCGTGAACTTCCTGCAATCCGACGATGTCCGGCTTGAACTGCATGATCGTCGCGGCGATTTTCGCGGCGTGGTCACCGTCGTACAACTCATCGTGACCTTCGATGTTGTATGTCATCACGACCAGCGGCCGCTGTTGCCGCGGATATCCAACGCGCTCCGGAAATGACACGACTCGGCCCGCCTCGTCGCGCGTCAGGATGCGCACCGACGGATCGACCGGCTTCGGTTTGCACTCCCCCGAACGGACCGTGTAGACCGCGAACACACGGTAAAGAATGAAGAGCAGCACGATCGAAAGGATCCCGAGGATCGGCCGCCGCACAGGAGCGTCGTCAGACATTGCGTGCTGTGCTGAGAGCGAGAACGATGCCGGTCAGGCAGTGTGGGTAGGAAAAGGGACGCCTCGCGGCTCTCCTGACTTTGAGGAGGACCATCATGCCGGTCTCGCAGCTCACCAATCCGAACATCATCTTCTTCATCACCGACGAGCAGCGGTTCGCGCAACACTGGCCGGCGGGATGGGCCGCACAGAACCTGCCGTCGATGGACCGTCTGGCGAAGAACGGGCTCACGTTCCTGAACGCCTTCACTGCAGCCTGCGAATGCTCGCCGAGCCGCGCCTCGATGATGACCAGCACCTACCCGCAGCAGAATGGCGTCGAAGTAACGTTCACAACCGCCCTCAATCCGAGCGATCCGAATCTTGCCAATGTTCTGGCCGCTGCCAATCCGGCGTATCCGCTGATCTGGAAAGGGAAGTGGCACCTCTCGTTTCCGGTGAGCGGAGGAAATTGGACCGAGGCAGACATCGCCAATCTGGCGCAGACGTACAACGTGCAGCAGTGGAACCCGCCCGACGCCGGGACGTCCCTCAGCGGCACGGCCACGCTCGGCGGCGGCAAGGGACAGAACGACCGGCGCTTCGTCTGCGGTCCCGCGCCGTCCGGCATCCCCGCGGAAAGCGTCCTCGATTTCATCAACAACTGCAACGGCAGCGATCCCTTCTGCCTCGTCGTCTCGCTCGTGAATCCGCACGACATCTTTCTCTACGCAAGCCAGTTCGAGGGTTCCGGGTACGAGGACGCGCCGTTCGAGCAGCTGCCGATCGAGCTTCCTGAGAACCAGTCCGACGATCTGACGACGAAGCCGGGCATCCAGCTCGCGTTCCGAACGAGCTACAACGCGTCGCATCCGCTGACGGCGGCGCAGCAAGCGAACTACGTGAAGTTCTACGCCTACCTGCAGACGCTGTCCGACGCGCTCTTCTGCCAGATCCTCGATGCGCTGACGGCGAAGAATCTCATCGACAACTCGATCATCTTCCGCTTCGCCGATCACGGCGAGATGGCGCTCTCGCACGGCATGCAGGAGAAGATGTACAACGCGTACGAGGAGTCGATGCACATCCCGCTGATCGTCTCCAACCCCGTACTTTTTCCCGAGCCCGCGGTGACGTCCGCGGTCGTCTCGTCGCTCGATCTCGTCCCCACGATCGCCGAGATCGTCGGCTCACCCGCCACGACGACGCTTCGCGGAACGAGTCTCGTCCCGATCATCAACGACCCCGAGGCCTCCGTTCATGAATACGGTGTGGTCTACACATACGACGACTCGTTCAATCAGCCGGACACGTTGTCCGGCCACATCCGCTGCCTCCGCACGCCGCAATGGAAGTACGCCGTCTACTACTCCTCGGCAGTCACCGGCGGCCAATTCGAGTACGAGCTCTACGAAATGACGAACGATCCAGGCGAGCTGACCAACCTCGCCTTCGGCACGGTCAGCGAACCAATCCAGCAGCAGTGGAACACGTTGCACACGCAGCTAACCGATCTTCTGACGACGCTCGGCCCATTGCCCACCGGCGACTTCACCTGGCCGGTGAATCCGGCAGGATCGAATGTCTGGAGTCCGGTGACGTAGGCTTCGGCTTAAGCCTAAGGCGCTCTTCTCCGTTGAAGCGGGATCACGAAAATGACGTCAGGCTTCTTACGATCGTCAAGTAACCTAGTCGCATGAGCGAGAAAGATCGCACTGCTGCGGTCGGTCCAGACGGTCGCACGTATCAGCAGTATCTCGATGAGCGCAGACTTCTCATCGATGGCGAACGTGCGGCAGGTGAAGGGTTTGACAAGATTCTTCTCACGCTTTGCGCCGGTGCGATCGCGCTTTCGGTAACGTTTGTCGAGAAGGTTGGTGCTTCTGGACAGTGCAAACCGTTGCTCTACACCTCGTGGGGTGTTCTTGCATTTGGTCTTCTGCTGAATGTTCGAGCCTTCTTGCTCCTTCAGAACTCCTACGATCGTCTCCTCGACATGAATGACGAGACCTACGACAGTGGAAGAACGAGCCTTACAAACCCGTTTCGAACACGAGTCGGCGACTACAATCACTATTCCTTCTGGTGCTTTGTAATCGGCATTACGCTCCTGCTGATATTCGCCGGCGTCAACTACCAGGCATCATCAAAGGCAACGCCACAACCGGAGAGGATGGTTATCACCGTGGAAGACAACAAGGGCATCATCACGAGAATCTTTGAGGTCCAGAAAACGGCTGCCGGCCCGAACGCGGTTAAACTCCCGCACGGGTCGCAGACTACGACGAGCGGTGGCAGCCAGTCCACGAATACAGGAACCGGCACTCAGCCCGCCAGCGGTACTTCAGGGAGACCGTTGGGTACGAACAAATAGCATCTCCTGACTTACCCACTGCACTGAGCCGACTGCTAGACCGCTGTCCTCTGCTTCGCCAGCATCTTCTTCAAATATTCGCCGGTCGGCGTGCCGGGCGTTTCCGCGATTTCCTCGGGCGTGCCTGTCGCGATGATGTAGCCGCCGCCGTCGCCGCCTTCGGGGCCGAGGTCGATTACGTGATCGGCGGTCTTGATGACGTCGAGGTTGTGTTCGATGACGACCACCGTGTTGCCGCGGTCGACGAGGCCGTGCATCAGGTGGAGGAGTTTGGCGACGTCGTCGAAGTGCAGGCCGGTGGTCGGCTCGTCGAGGATGTAGAGCGTGCGGCCGGTGGCGCGTTTGGCGAGCTCTTTGGCGAGTTTCACGCGTTGCGCTTCGCCGCCGGAGAGAGTCGTCGATGACTGGCCGAGTTTGATGTAGCCGAGGCCGACTTCGTCGAGCGTGCGCAGGATGTTGGCGATGCGCGGGATGTTGCGGAACGTCTCCAGCCCCTGCTCGACGGTCATGGCCAGGATCTCGGCGATCGACGAGCCTTTGTACGTGACCTGCAGCGTTTCGCGGTTGTAGCGCTTGCCGCCGCAGACGTCGCAGGTGACGTAGATGTCGGGTAGGAAATGCATTTCGATCTTGATTTGGCCGTCGCCTTTGCACGCTTCGCAGCGGCCGCCCTTCACGTTGAACGAAAAGCGTCCCGGCCCGTAGCCGCGCATGCGTGCCTCGGGCGTCTGCGCCATGAGGTTGCGCATCTCGGTGAAGAGCTGCGTGTACGTGGCCGGATTCGAGCGCGGCGTGCGGCCGATCGGCGATTGATCGATGTCGATGACCTTGTCGATGTGTTCGAGTCCGTCGATGCGATCGTGTTCGCCTGGCGTGTCGTGCGCGTCGAAGAAATGGCGCGACAGCGCCTTGTGCAGGATGTCGTTGACGAGCGTCGATTTGCCCGAGCCGCTGACGCCGGTCACGGCGATGAAGACGCCGAGCGGAATGGTGACGTTTAGGTTCTTGAGGTTGTTCTGCCGCGCGCCGCGAATGACCAGCTTGTTCTCGCCGATCGGGCGGCGATTCGGGATCTCGATCGACGCCTCGCCGCGCAGGTATTTCGCGGTCAGCGATGACGGGAACGTTTTAATCTGCTCCAGCGTCCCCTCGGCCACGACCTCGCCGCCGTGAACGCCGGCGCGCGGACCGAGGTCGATGATGTGGTCGGCAGTCTCGATGGTCTCCTCGTCGTGTTCGACGACGATGACCGTGTTGCCGAGGTCGCGCAACTCGACGAGCGAATCGATCAGCTTGCGGTTGTCGCGCTGATGCAGGCCGATGGACGGCTCATCGAGCACGTAGAGAACGCCCATCAGTTTGGAGCCGATCTGCGTGGCCAGGCGGATGCGCTGCCCCTCGCCGCCGGAGAGCGTGGCCGCGCTGCGGTCGAGCATGAGGTAGCCGACGCCGACGGAGCAGAGGAAGCCGAGGCGGTCGCGGACTTCCTTCAGGATCTTGCCGGCGATCAGTTCCTCGCGCGGCGTCAACTCAATCGTTTTGAAAAACTGGTCGGCATTCTTCAGTTGCAGTGCGACGACTTTGTCGATCGGCTGGCCGGACACAGTCACCGCGAGTGCTTCCGGCTTCAGGCGGCGGCCTTTGCAATCCGGGCACTTCATCGGCGTCATGAAACGTTCGACTTCTTCGCGGATGTCGTCGTTGTCGGTTTCCTTGTGACGGCGGGCCAGCATCGGGACGATTCCTTCGTACGTGCCGTTGTACGAGTACGTGCTCTCCGAGCCGCTGAACTGGAACTTAATCTTCTCGTCGGAGCCGTGAAGGATCACGTGCCGCGCTTTGTCAGACAGCGCGTGCCACGGCGTCTCGATCTTGAACTTGTAGTGTTTGGCCAGCGTGTGGATCTGACGCAGACGCCAGTTCTCGGCGCCCTCTTTCCAGATCGCGATCGCGCCGTCGGCGACTGATTTGTTCCAGTCGGGGATGATCTTTTTCTCGTCGACTTCGAGGAGAACGCCGAGGCCGGAGCAGCGCGGGCAGGCGCCGTAGGGCGAGTTGAAAGAGAAGAGGCGCGGCGTGATCTCGCCGATGGAAACGCCGCATTCGGGGCAGGAGTACGACTGCGACATCAACTCCTCGCGATTGCCTTCCTGGTAGAGGATCTTGACGAGCCCCTTCGACACGCGCGTGGCGGTTTCCAGCGAATCGGCGAGCCGCTGCTGGATGCCGTCCTTGACCACGAGCCGGTCGATGACGACGTCAATCGTGTGTTTCTTCTGCTTGTCGAGCGTGGGCGGATCGGCCAGTTCTATCGTTGAGCCGTCCACGACGGCGCGCGTGAAGCCTTCCTTCACCATCTGCAGCATCTGCTTGCGGTACTCGCCCTTCTTGCCGCGGATGTACGGCGCGAGGATGGTGAACTTCGTCCCCGCCGGCAGCATGAGCAGACGGTCCACCATCTGCTGAATCGTCTGCGGGCGGATCTCCTGGCCGCAATTCGTGCAGTGGGGCACGCCGACCGAGGCGTAGAGGAGGCGAAGGTAGTCGTAGATCTCGGTGACGGTGCCGACCGTCGAGCGCGGATTGCGCGACGTGGTGCGCTGCTCGATCGAAATCGCCGGCGAGAGTCCTTCGATGGAATCGACGTCCGGCTTCTCCATCTGCTCGAGAAACTGCCGGGCATACGCGGACAGCGACTCGACGTACCGCCGTTGCCCTTCGGCGAAAATCGTGTCGAACGCGAGCGACGATTTGCCCGATCCGGATACGCCGGTGATGACGACAAATTTGTTGCGGGGAACGACGACGTCGATGTTCTTGAGGTTGTGCTCGCGGGCACCGCGGATGACGATGGAGTCCATGGTTTAGGAGGACTCTAACTCCGCTGCAGCAACCGCTCTTCCCACGCTACGAGCGGTAGAAAACTTGACAACTCAGCTGACGACGATCTCGAAATCGTCCTCTTCCACGGCGGAGGGAATCTGCCCCTCGCTCAACGCCGCAACCAGCGCGTTCGGGTCGTGTCGCGTACGGATCACCTGCGTCCCGCCGTCGAGCTCGACGTGCATCGCGGCGTGTTCGTAGGCGAGGACGTCGTCGAGGTACGGCTCATCGATCTGCTGCCCGCGCAGGAAGCTTGCGAACGCGTCCGACTCCGTGCTTCCGAAAAACTCAGGCGGCACGCGGGCGAAGAAATCGTCGAAGAGTCCGCGAAGAAATTCTTCGCCGCGCGACAACATCAGCAGGCGGGAAGTGAAGGCGAAGTTGTCGACGATCATCCCCGCGCGGACCTGCCAGACCAGCTTCTGGAAGACGGGAATGGCGGGATCGGTACGGAGCGCATCTGCAAGCGGGCCAGCGACTTCGCGTCCAACAGCTAACGCGCCGAGGGTGTCTTGCCAGTCGCGCGGAGTGACGTCGACGATGGACGGCGTTGCCTCAACTCTCGCCGGCCGCTGCTCGACACGAGTTCCACGTGTCGTCCAGATCGTCCTCAAAGTTTCGACCTGGCTGCGAAGGATCGCCACGTCCGTTCGCGGAAGAGCCTGCGGCACCATTTCAAAAATGATTGCGTGAACGTTCGGCAGCCTCGGCACGACTTCCGTCGCGAGTTCCAGCAACGCCTCGGGCATCACGCCCGAGTGCGCGTCGAGCCAGTAACCGGCGTATTCGAATCCGCCGGCGACGTGAACTTCCCAGACGCGATCGAGCGGAATCTCGTCGAGAAACTCGCGAACGGATTGCCGGCCGTTCCGTTCGTTAGCCCACAGGTTGTGGAGGTCGAGGAGGATTCCGCAATCCGCGCCGGTCGCGACCGCGGCGACGAAAGCGCCATCACTCAATTCTCCGGGGCGCGGACGAAGGTAGTTGACGCCGGTTTCGACGGCGAACGGTACCGGTAACCGCGACGCCAGCGACCGCGCCATCACCGCTGCGGCTGCGGCTCCGGCGCGCGTCTGCAACGGCGGCAGGAGAAACCCCGCATTGAAAGGCACACCGTCATCGCCGAACGCGCGATTGAACGACAAATGCTCGCTCGCCCACGGCGCGTCGAACGTGCGGATCGCGTCGGCGAAAAGCGAGACCTGCTGCTCTTCGTGCCCGACCGTGCCGCCGACAGGACAGCCGACGCCGTGTACGAGCTTTCGCTGCGGTAACGCGGAGACGTGCCCGATGATCTCGTCATCGGGCACGTAGCGTTCACCACGCCGCCGCCAGAGAGTCTGCGGCTCGACTTCGATCACGTCGATCGGGAGACCGTCATCCTCGAGAAGCTTGCCGATTCCAGGGATGTAGACGACACCGACGCCGAGGTCTGGCAGCGGCATGGTCATCAACCTGCGGTCGGTCCCGACGCCAGCTCGCCCTTCTCATTGATGATGAAGGGATCGATGAAACGCAGGTCGAAGCCCGAGTGGCATCCGCCGCAGCCGAGCTTTCCGAGAACCTGCTCGGTCACGCGGTTCATGTGCTTCAGATCGTCGCTGACTTTCTTGGGAACGCCGATGTAAACGGTACGTGCAGCAGTGGCCATGTTTTTCTCCTCCGGTTTGATTTGAACTACGCGGTAATGGTGAGTCGGAGGCGCAAAACGTTTCATCGTCGCTGCCTTGACGCTTCGCGAGCGGTTGGCGTATAGCTCCGCGGCTTGGCTGCACTCCTTCTTTATCTCGCTACGACGATCGCGCTGATCGCCTGTTGGCGCAGGTTCGTGCAGCCGATGTCGCGGACCGCGGCGATTGTGCTTGTCCTTTTGCCTCTTTGTTTTACGGGCCGCGCGCTGTTGACGGGCAAGGTCTACTCTCCGGTCGATCTGCCGTTCATGTCGGAACCGTTGAACGCGTACGCGGCGGAGTTCGGCGTCCCAAAAGTGCACAACGGGACGCTTTCCGATCTCTACTGCCAGATCATTCCGTGGCGCAGCGCGGTGCGGACAGCGTTCGCGCACGGGGAGTGGCCGCTGCTGAATCCGTTCATGCTCTGCGGCGATATCCTGGCCGCGGCCGCACAACCCGCCCCCTACGATCCCTTCAATCTCCTCGGCATGCTCATTCCGCTGCCGCCGAGTCTGACCTTTGCTGCGGCCATGACGTTTTTCCTGGCCGGCTTCGGAGCATTCGTATTTTTACGTTCGCTTGGATGCGGCGAGCTGGCCTCGCTGGTAACAGCGGCCGGATGGATGTTCAGCGGCAATGTGGCGTTCTTCGTCGGCTGGCCGCTGGCGCGATCGTGGGTGTATCTGCCGCTGATCTTCTTCGCCGTGCGATGGGTCGTGCGCGAGGCGAGCATCCGCAGCGGCGTGCTCCTGCTCATCACCCTGACGCTGCTGATTCTCTCCGGCCATCCCGAGTCGCTGCTGCACGTGACCGCGGTCGGCGCGGCGTACGGACTCTTCGAAATCGTTACGACGCGCAAACGGATCGGACGAGTGATTGCGATCGCGTGCGCGTCTGGCGTCGTGGCGCTATTGCTGACGTCGATTTTTCTCCTCCCATTTCTTGAAGCATCGCAACAGACGCTCGAGCTGCGCACGCGGCTCCACGACCGCGCGATGCCGGTGCCCTTTATGCCGGAGCTGACTCAACGCCGCGCTGCAAACACGGTTTTCCCGTTCTGGGGCGGCCAGCCGTGGCGCGACTCATTCACGCCGGAGTTCGATCCGCAGACGGCGAGGACCGGCAGCATCGTCCTATCGCTGGCGATTGCAGCAATCTTCGTGGCGCGGCAGCGAAAAGAAACATGGTTCTTCTCTGCCTTGGCGCTGGTTTGCCTGTGCGCAGCATTTAGCGCCCCGCCAGTGAGCAGTATTTTGCACAAACTACCGTTGTTCAACATGGCGCTGAACGAGCGCCTCGCGTTCGCGGCGTCGTGCGCAATGTCGATCCTGGCGGGATTGACGATCGATGCTCTCGCGACGGCCGAACGAAAACGCGTCGCAATCATCGCGGCCGTCATCGCGCTCGCGCTCGCCCTCGGCATGTACGCAACATGGGCGCACGAGATCAAAGTTGGCGTCGATCCGAATGTCATTCGCACCGTCGCCTTCGCTGAGTTGTTGCCGCTGGCGGCCGTCGCGATGTTGCTCTTCGCGCGGACATCGCTTCGCATCGCGTTGCCGGTCGTTTTGATCCTGATCCTCGGGCAGCGCATCGTCGCTGACGGATCCATTTATCCCTCGCTGCCGCAGCATGATTTCTATCCGAAGATCCCGCTGATTCGCGCGATCCCGACCGAGAGCAAAGAGCCCTTCCGCGTCGCGGGCGAGCATTTCGTGCTGATCCCTGACACCGCGGCGATTTATCAGCTCGAAGATCCGCGCGGCTACGAGGCCATGACGTTCGCGCGGCTTGCGGACACGTATCCGGTCTGGTCGATTCCGCAGCCGGTTTCGTTCAATGCCATCGGCGATCTGCAGCCGCCATTTCTCTCGTTCCTCAACATCAAGTACGCGATCGTGCCGATGCCGGTGAAGGTGACCGACGGGTGGCGCGAATTGATGAAGGACCGCAGCGCGAAGCTGTTCGAAAACACGCGCGTGCTGCCGCGCGCGTTCGTGCCGCGGCACATCCGTTACGAACGCAGCGGCGGCCCGATCGTGAAGGCGATGACGGACGCGAAGGATTTTTCGGATACGGCCTGGATCGAAGCGCCGGAGATGGAGCCTCACGAGATCGCCAACGGTCCGGGGACGCTGACTCTGCACAAGGATGGATTCGGTCTGTCGATCGATGCGGTGATGGAGAACGAGGGCTGGATCGTCGCGTCGCAGTCGGCGTGGAAGGGATGGCTCGCGTACATCGACGGAGGCCGCGTCGAAACGCGTTTCGCGAACCACGCGTTTCTCGGCGTGTTCGTTCCGAAGGGGCGGCACGTCGTGAAGCTGCAATACCTGCCGGAGTCGTTCACCCGAGGACGCAACGTCTCGTTCACGACCCTCGGCGCGCTGATCGTCGCGGCGATCTTCCCGTCAGCGCGACGCCGATTCCAGAAGCCACGCACCGTACGCGTCTGACATCGACGCGATCGGCAGCACTACAAACTCCGGCACTTCGTACGGATGCCGCGCAAAGAGTGCCTCGCGAAGATCGTGAAGGTTGTCGTCGACGGTCTTGAT
>JAFAOU010000078.1 GCA_019247495.1 Acidobacteriota bacterium | reverse complement strand
GATGTTGTAGGTGAAGATCATCATCACGATCGTGGCGAAGGCGGGGACGAGTTCCGTGAGGTCGTCGAAGTCGATGCGGCGGATCGACTCCAGCATCATCGCGCCGACCACGATCAGCGCTGGTCCATACGCGAAGCGGAGCGCCTGCAGCGGCTCGACGAGCGGGATGAAAAACAGCGACAGCGCGAAGAGAAGCCCTGTCGTGATCGCAGCCATCCCCGTCGTCGCGCCCTCGCGGATGCCGACCGCTGATTCGATGTACGCGCCGCTGGTGGACGTGCCGAGGAGACCGCTGAGGCAGCAGGAGATGGCATCGACCGTCATCGGCTTCTCGATCTCGGGAAAGTTTCCCTTCGCGTCGAGCATCCCTCCGGCCGCACCGACGCCGACCAACGTCCCCAGGGTGTCGAGAAAACTCATGAGAAACAGGGTGAGCAGGATCGGCAGAAAGGACAACCGCAGGACGCCGCGGATATCGAGCTGCAGCGCGATCGGAGCAAGGCTGTAGTCGCCCGTGAAAGGCATGGACAGGATCGCGTTTGGCGCATGTCCGTAGCCGAGGAAGATGCCGGCGATGGCGGTGACGATGATGCCGATGAGAATCGCTCCGCGCACCCGAAGGCACATCAAGGTCATCATCACGATGAATCCGCCGATGGCCAGGAGTACCTGCGGGTTGTGCAGATTGCCGATCTTCACCGGCACGCCGGTCCCGCTCTCCACGATGCCGGTTTCAGTCAATCCGATGAACGTGAGAAAGAGTCCGATGCCGGCCGCGAAGCTGAACTTCAGGCTCTGCGAGATCGACTTTGCAAGCCATCCGCGCAACCCGATCAGAGTGATGATGAGAAACAGCACGCCACTGACGAAGACCGACCCGATTCTCTGCTGCCAGGTGATCCCGAGCGCCGCCAGGCCGTAGGCGATGAAGGCGTTTTCTCCCATGTACGGCGCCACGGCGATCGGCCGCTTCGCGTAGATGCCCATCAGGATCGAGCCGGCCGCGGCGACGACGATCGTCGCCACGGTACTTGCGCCGACGGGAAGCCCTGCCGCTTTCAGAATGGCCGGATTGACGATGATGATGTAGGCCATGGCGACAAACGTCGCCGCCCCGCCGAGGATGTCGTTTCGCATGCGAGGAACTTTATCGCGAGGTGCGCACTGTCATCCTGAGCCGCCGGAGCGGTTGAGGCGCTTTAGCGCCGACCCGCGGAGGACGGTCGAAGGACCCCCCAGCTTGCCTCGTGCAAGACCCGCCGCCCTTCCCGGTTAGCAGGGACGGGGTCCTTCGACCGTCCTCCGGCGTTCCGCGCTTCGCGCTCCAACGCCTTCGGCGGCTCAGGATGACAAATCCCTACTCCGCCAGGATCCACGCCAGTGCGGCGATTGCCGCGGTGTCCTGCGCCAGCTCTTTAGGATCGACCTTGTCGAGCGTGTCGGCGTTGGTGTGGTGATAGTCGAAATAGTGCAGCGGTTCGGGAACGAGGCCGAAGCTCGGGACACCGGCCTGCGTCAGCGGATCGATATCGGCTCCCACTTCCGCGGCCACTTCGAAGCGATTGGCTGAAACCGCGGCCAGCGGTTTCGTTCGCGTCTCGAGCGCGGTCAGCGTGTCGCCTTTGATCGAAGTCGTGAAGCCTGTCGGCGCGGCACCGCCGGCGTCGGTCTCGATTGCGGCAACGTGTTTGTCCTTGCCGTGATCCTTCGCGTACTGCTGGCCGCCGCGCGATCCGTTCTCCTCGTTCATGAACAGCACCGCGCGGATTGTGCGGCGCGGCGTGAGCTTCATCTCTTTGAGGAGACGCATCGTCTCCATGACCATGGCCACGCCCGAGCCGTCGTCGATCGCGCCGGTGGCGAGATCCCAGGAATCGAGATGCGCGCCGATGAGGACGATCTCCTCCGGCTTCTCGCTGCCGCGGATTTCCGCGATCACATTCGCGGACATCACATCGGGCAGCGTCCGCGGCGTCAGGATCATGTGCATGCGCACGCGTTTGCCGCGCGCGAGAAGCCGGTGCACGAGCATCGCGTCTTCGGCAGTCATCGCCGCGGCGGGGATCTTCGGCTGTTTCGGATCGTAGCGAAGGGCGCCCGTGTGCGGCGTCCGCAGCGACGCCGATCCGACCGAGCGGATCACAACGGCCTTCGCGCCGTACTCGGCAGCGCGGCTGGCGCCGGCGCCGCGGAACGCAACCGCGATGCGATACGCCTCGAACGCTCGATGCGTGCGCACGAGCTCCATGTCCATCGGATTGTTGTAGAAAACGATCTTGCCTCGCAGCTTGGCCGCGCCGAGCGTTTTCAGTTCATCGAAGGAATCGACTTCGATCACGTCCGCCGTAATCCCGGCGGCCGGCGTGGCCACGCTGCCGCCGATCGCGGTCAGCACGATGTTGTGATCGGCGGGGGAAACCAGCCGCGCCTCTTCCCGGCCACGCACCCAATGCGGCACCATCACCGGCTCGTTCGTCACCGGCATGCCCCATTCGCGAAACTGCTGCGTCGTCCACCTCACCGCTTTCGCGGCGCCCTGCGAACCGGTGAGGCGCGCGCCAATGTCATCGGTGATGTGACCCAGCGTCTCATACGCGCGCGACGTCTGCAGTTCGCGCGCGATGATCGCGTCCGCCGTCGACTGCGCGGATGCGGACAACGAAACGAGCAGCGGCAGAAAGCGAACGAAGTTTTTCATCGGCCCGGAAGTGTAGCGCGAGACCGATTTCACCACAGAGGCACAGAGGTCACTGAGAAAGGCTCTCTGTGTCCTTTGTGTCTCTGTGGTTCAAACGCTTACAACTCTTCCGTATCGATCTGTGCGCGCTGCAGCGCGCCGGAGTAGTCGACATAGATCGACTTCCATTCGCTGAAGACGTCGATGCCCGCTACGCCCGCTTCGCGGTGCCCGTTGCCGGTCTGTTTCGTTCCGCCGAACGGCAGATGGACCTCGGCGCCGATCGTCGGTGCGTTCACGTAGAAGATGCCGGTGTACATGTCGCGCATGGCCACGAAGGCTTTGTTGATGTCGCGCGTGTAGATCGACGACGACAGCCCGTACTTCACGCCGTTCCCGATCGCGATCGCTTCTTCGAGCGAATCGCAGCGCATCACTGCCGTGACCGGACCGAAGATCTCCTCCTGCGCGATGCGCATATCGGGAGTCACGTCCGCGAAGACTGTTGGTTGATGGAAGTGGCCTTTCGCGTAGGCACCGTCGGTCAGCGTCGCGCCGCCGGCGGTGACGGTGGCCCCTTCGTCCTGACCGATCTTCACGTACTCCGAAATCGTCTTGATCTGCGATGCCGAAATGTTCGGCCCCATGTCCGTCTGCGGATCGAGGCCGTTGCCGACGCGGAGCGACTTCGCACGCGCGGAAAGTTTCGAAACAAACTCATCATAGATCTTGCGATGGGCAACGATGCGCGACGCGGCCGTGCAACGTTGGCCGGCCGTTCCGAATGCACCCCACAGCGCGCCGTCGACGGCAAGATCGACGTCCGCGTCGTCCATCACCAGGATCACGTTCTTGCCGCCCATCTCCAGATGGACATGCTTGAACTGCGGCGCGCACGCGATCGAGATCTGGCGGCCGACGTCGGTCGAGCCGGTGAACGAGATCACCGACACTTTCGGATGCGTCAGCATCGGCTCGCCGACTGCTTTTCCGCCGCCGGTCACCACATTGAATACACCCCGCGGCAAACCTGCCTCCGCGAACGCCTCGGCCAGCATGACGACGGACAACGGCGTCTGCGAGGCCGGCTTGATCACCACCGTGTTGCCGCAGATCAGCGCCGCCATCGACTTCCACGCCGGGATCGCGATCGGAAAGTTCCACGGCGTGATCATGCCGGCCACGCCGAGGGGCATGCGCACGGCCATGTTGAACTTGTTGGGGAGTTCCGAGGGTGTCGTCACGCCGTGCAGGCGGCGGCCTTCGCCGGCCATCAGGAACGCCATATCGATCGCTTCCTGCACATCGCCGCGCGTCTCCTGCAGCACCTTGCCCATCTCGCGCGTCATCTCCGTCGCGATCGCTTCCTTGTCGCGCTTGAGAATGTTGCCGACGGCGTAGAGATAGTCGGCGCGGATCGGCGCAGGAGTGAGGCGCCACGGATGGAACGCGCGGTCGGCGGCGTCGACCGCGGCATTCAGATCGTCCGCGTTCGACTCCTGAAACGTCCCGATAAGGTCATCCTCGTTGGCGGGGCTGCGGTTCTCGAACGTCTGGCCGGTCGCCGAGGCGATCCACTGGCCGTCGATGTAATTCTTGTAGTCGCGCGTTTCGCGCAGAGCGGGAGTGCTCATGATTCCTCCGTGTGGCACAGACATTCGGTGTGGCACAGACACTCCTGTCTGTGCGGCCTTGCAGGATTGGCGGGTTACTTCCTCGGCGGCTCCGAGGACACATTCGGTTTCGTCGACCCCATATCGACCGAGCCGCGGAAGCGCGCGCCATCAGCGACGATGATCTTCGGCGCCTTGATGTTTCCTTCGACATTGGAACTGGCCACGAGCTCCACACGCTCGTCCGCGGAAACGTCGCCGGTCAACTTCCCTTCCACGGTCACATTCTTCGCATGGACGGTGGCCTCGATGCGCGCCTTCGTTCCGACGCGAAGCTCGCCAGTGAGATTGATTTTCCCCCGCACCGTGCCTTCGATCAGGATCGGTTCCGAGCCGGTGACCGTTCCCTCGATCGTCACATTCGGACCGAAAAAAGTAGTGCCGTGCGCCGTCTGCGGCTCAGCGTTGCGTGGCTGCGGAGGTGTGTCTTTCGTCGAAAAAAGCGCCATGGGCCGCGAAGCATAGCAGAGCCGGCGCGGCCTTCCACGCAGGTCACGAATCGGTTGCGGGTTGCTGCGCGGCCGAGTAGGCGGGAACGGTGCATTACACTTCGCGCGCTCGTTCAACGCCTGAGGAATCAGGTCGTAAGGAGCGCGGAGGGAGTCTTCAGCGTGAGACGTTTTGCAGTGATTCTGACGATCAGTGCCCTGGCATTTTGCAAGGGCAGGGGCAGCAAGGACGAGCAGTACCGCACCGAGAAGGTGGACCGCGGCAACATCACCATGACCGTCACCGCGACCGGCACCTTGTCGGCCGTCACGACCGTGCAGGTCGGCAGTCAGGTGTCGGGTGTGATCGCCAGGCTTTACGCCGACTTCAACAGCCGCGTCACGAAGGGACAGCTTCTGGCCGAGCTCGATCCGACGCCGTTTCAGCAGCAGGTCGAACAACGCCAGGCCGACGTGACCAAGTCGAAGGTCGAAGCCGCGAATACGCGTATCAACTACGACCGCCAGTTGCGCCTCGTGAAAGCGGGCCTTTCGCCGCAATCCGACCTCGACTCCGCGCGCGCCGCCTACGAAGGCGCGAACGCGCAAGTCCAGCAATCGACGGCAGCGCTCAATCAGTCGCTGACGAACCTGAAGTACACGAAGATCGTTTCGCCGATCGACGGAATCGTCGTCGACCGCCAATACGACGTCGGGCAGACCGTTGCCGCGTCGTTCTCGGCGCCGACGCTCTTCTCCATCGCCCAGGACATGACCAAGATGCAGGTTCAGGCCGACGTCGATCAATCGGATATCGGCCGCATCGCCGTCGGACAGCCGGCGCGATTCACTGTCGATTCCTATCCCGATCAGGAGTTCCGCGGCCGGATCTCGCAGATCCGGCTCAACGCCACAGTGAGCCAGAACGTCGTCACGTATCCGGTCATCATCGAAGTTCCGAATCCCGACGAAAAGCTGCGTCCGAAGATGACGGCGAACGTCACGATCGACGTGGCAGTCGTGCGCGACGTCCTGCGCATTCCGAACAGCGCGTTGCGCTTCAAGCCGGATACGGCCACTGGCGGCGCCGCAGCGACGACCTCGGGCGGAGGCAAAAACAGCGCGAATGCCACGACGGATACGACGTCGACGCAGACGGCGTCTACGTCGACCGATGATCGCGCCGCGCGTTGGCGTGCCCGACAGCAGCAGAACGGCGGAACGTCCACTGCCGGCGGCGGCATGAGCCCCGAGGAGCGCGCAGCGCGCTTCGGCAATCGCGGAGGAGGAGTGGCTGGCGCGGCAGGCGCGCTTGGCGCTCCGCCGGCTGCTCGCAAACGCCCGCAGACCGTCTACGTCCTCGGCGCCGACAACAAACTCACCGCGGTCGAGATCCGCACCGGCATCACCGACGGCCACTACACGCAGGTCGTTTCCGGTGATCTCAAGCCGGGCGACAACGTCGTCGTCGGCCTAGTCACGTCGAAGGTCGAAGGAAATCCGCCTCCCGGCAGCAGCAACCCGGTCGGTGGACGTCAGGGCGGCGGTGGCGGCGGACGAGGTGGGCGGTAGTGCCGGATAAGGTCATCGAGATCCACGGTCTCACCAAGGTTTATTCGATGGGCGAGGTCGAAGTCCGCGCGCTTGCGGGCGTCGACCTCCTCGTCGACGTGGGCGAATTCATCGCCGTCATGGGACCCTCGGGGTCAGGCAAGTCGACGCTGATGAACATCCTCGGCTGCCTTGACCGGCCCACCAACGGCACGTACAAGCTCGACGGCATCGACGTCTCCACGCTCGATCGCGACGAGCGCGCCGTGATTCGCAACGCGAAGATCGGCTTCGTCTTCCAGAGCTTCAATCTCCTCGCGCGTACCTCGGCCGTGGAGAACGTCGAACTCCCGCTCATCTACGGTGACCTCGGCTGGTCGCGCGAGGAGCGCCACAAGGCGGCCATGAATGCACTGCAGCGCGTCGGTCTCAAAGGGCGCGAGCACAATCATCCCTCGCAACTTTCCGGCGGCCAGCAGCAGCGCGTGGCCATCGCCCGCGCGCTCGTAACCGATCCGGCCATGCTCCTCGCTGACGAGCCAACGGGAAATCTCGACTCGCGCACGTCGGAAGAGATCATGGGGATCTTTCAATCGCTGAACGACAGCGGCAAGACCGTCGTGTTGATCACGCACGAACCCGACATCGCGCAGCACGCCAAGCGCGTCGTCACCGTGCGCGACGGCTTGATCCAGCACGATGAGCAGGTCAAGCAACTTCGCGTCAACGCCAGCGGCATTGCGGCGCCGGCCGCGCCTGTCCCGGTGGAGGCAACCCGATGAAGAGTTCCGTCATGCGCATCAGCAACATCACGATGGTCGGCCTGCGCGCGATCGCACGCAACAAGATGCGCTCGTTCCTGACCGCGCTCGGAATCATCATCGGCGTCGGCTGCGTCATCGCCGTCGTGGCCATCGGCAACGGCGCCACCAAATCGATCGAGAACACGATCAACGCCCTCGGCACGAACTACATCATGGTCTTCCCCGGCGCCTCGACCTCCAGCGGCGCGCGCATGTTCACCAGCAACTCCACGCTCACTGCCGACGACGCTGACGCGATCAAGAACGAATGTCCCGCCGTCGCCTACGTCGCCCCGACCGTGCGCAGTGCCGCACAGGTCGTCGCCGGTGAGCTGAACTGGGGAACCTCGATCCAGGGCGTCGGCGTCGACTACCCGCTCATCCGCTCCTGGAACGTCGCCGACGGATCGTTCTTCACCGATCAGGATGTGAAGAGCGCCGCGAAGGTGGCCGTCCTCGGCAAGACCGTCGCCGACAACCTTTTCCCGGACGGCCAGGCCGTCGGCCAGATCGTCCGCATCAAGAACGTCCCGTTCAAAGTGGTCGGCGTCCTCGAGAAAAAGGGCGGCAACATGATGGGACAGGACCAGGATGACGTCGTCGTTGCGCCCTACACGACGGTGATGAAACGCCTCTCCGGCAAGACCAAGATCGACATGCTTCAGGTCTCGGCCGTTTCCGCATCGCAGGTTCAGGAAGCGCAGAACGAGATCGACGCCGTCCTTCGCCAGCGCCACCGCATCGGGCCCAACGGCGACGCGGATTTCCAGATGCGCTCCCAGGAAGAGATCGCCCAAGCTCAGGGGCAGCAGGCGACCATTCTGCGCATGCTCCTGATCTGCATCGCCGCCATCTCATTGTTCGTCGGCGGCATCGGCATCATGAACATCATGCTGGTGTCAGTCACGGAGCGAACGCGCGAGATCGGCATCCGCATGGCCATCGGCGCGAAGGGACGTCACGTACTGCTGCAATTCCTCTTCGAAGCGGTGACGCTGGCCATCGTCGGCGGCGGAGTCGGCGTTGCATTGGGTATCGGAGCGTCGCTCATCATCAAGCGCTTCCTGCAATGGCCGATCGTGGTGACGCCGACCTCGGTGGCGCTGTCGTTCGGAGTGGCCGCCTTCGTCGGGATCTTTTTCGGGTTTTACCCGGCCCGCAAAGCCGCGAGGCTCGATCCGATCGACGCACTGCGCTACGAATAGCCGCTAGTTCGCCGGTTCCGCCGGCAATGCTGCGTCAAGCATGAGCGGAATCTCAGCCGAGTTCTCAGCGGGCGAATCGGCAGCCACCGGCAGCCGCGTCAGCGCGACCTCGCGAACCATGGCCACGAGCTGCGGCACATCGAACGGTTTGCGAACGATTCCGTGCACGAGGTTCGGCGCGACATGGCGGACGGTGACGTCGTCGAACGCGGTCATCACGAAGACCACCGTGCGCGAGTCCGGGTTGGCTTCACGAAAGGCCTGAAGAAACTCCACTCCCGTCACCATCGGCATCATCAGATCGAGAAGGATGACGGCGTACTCCGCGGACCGCGTCAGTGTCAGCGCCTCGGCACCGTTGACCGCGGCATGCACTTCGAACGGTTCGCGGCGCAATGCGGCGATGAGCAATGCGCGGATTGCGTCGTCGTCTTCAACAACCAGAACCTTCGGAGAAAAAGACATTCGGTCGAGCGCATGCGGATTTGACGCCAGCTGCAGAGAGCCTTACCGCCCCGAGAAAAAAGTTGTGCTCGATATTTGCAATAAATGCAAAATACGAAGCGATCCATGAATCAAATCTGCGAAGAGATCCGGGTCTACGAGGGAACCGCCGAGCGGACGGGCGCGAGGGTGGAGCTGCGCGGCCTGAAGGCGCACAAGAACGGTTGCACGAGCATGCGCGACCTCGTCCGCAAGTACAAAATCCTCGGCGACGGCCACTTCTACCTCCCCATCGGCAACTGGCCCCACGACGCGCCCTCGGTTTCCCTCGACAACGTCAAATGGATCGGCCTCGACAAAGCCTTCCACGCCCGCCAGCGCTTTGCGCCGGCCGAGGCCGGAAAGAAGTAGCCCTCACCGGCGCCCGCTGACCGACTGCCGTATCCTCGGAACCATGAGTCCGTGGCTGGCCGCGCTCGTCGCCTGCCTGCTTGCCGTCATCGCCGAGGGCCTGCTCGCCGGCGACAACGTGCGAGAGCATCTCCGCCAGGTCAAACAGCCGTGCGCATCTCCTCCCCTGTGGATGTGGATCGCGATCGGGCTCGCCTACTACGTCATCTGCTACACCATCCTCTTCCGGCTGTTCGTGCTGGACCGTGACGGCATGCGCAACGTAGCGGTGGGATTCGTGATCGTGATTCTCGCCGCGAATGCGTTCTGGAATTACCTGTTCTTCCGCGCGAAGAACTTCTTTGCCTGCCTCATGCTTTCGCTCGGCTACGGCATTCTGGTGGTGGCGCTGCTGATGATGCTCCTGAGGATAGACCGAACCTCCGCGTTCGTACTGCTTCCCTACGTCGCCTACCTCGCATACGCCGGCCGGTTGCAGTATTCGATCTGGCGACTCAACTCCTGACGCCTTTTCACGTGAGTGACGACGGCGCGCGTTGTCCGCGCGTATGCTCGCGCGATGAGCACTGCAATCGATCGCTTTCGCCACCTTCATGAATCGGGATGCTTCGTCCTGCCGAACCCGTGGGACATCGGCAGTGCGCGCTTTCTCGTTCACCTCGGATTTCCCGCGCTCGCGACGACCAGCGCGGGCTTCGCGTGGTCGATCGGACGCAGCGACAATCACATCACGCTCGAAGAAGCGCTCGCGCACCTTCGCGTCATGGCGAGCGCTGTCGATGTTCCGATCAACGCCGATTTCGAGGGCGGCTTCGCCGTCGAACCTGAGGGCGTTGCGGCGAACGTCGCTGCCGCAGCGGCGACAGGCATCGCCGGTCTGTCGATCGAAGACTCGACCGGCGACAAAGACAATCCTCTTTTCGATTTCGATCTGGCCGTGAGGCGAATCAAAGCCGCGCGGGAAGCACTCGATCGAAGTGGAACGGGCGTTCTCCTCGTCGGGCGTTCCGAGGGGTTCATCGCCGGCCGGCCGGACCTCGGCGAAACGATTCGACGCCTCGTTGCTTATTCAGCGGCCGGCGCCGACTGTCTCTACGCGCCTGGCTTGCGCTCGATGGACGACATCAAAGCCGTGGTTGATGCCGTCGCTCCGAAGCCTGTGAACGTCAATACCGGCAGCGAGTTCACTACGCTCGCCGACCTCGCGGCGATCGGCGTTCGCCGCATCAGCACCGGTGGCGCACTTGCGCGAACAGCGTGGACCGGCTTCATCGCCGCCGCGAAGGAAATCGCCGATCACGGCACTTTCTCCGCCCTCGGCCGCACCGTTCCGGGCGCGGAGATCAATGCCTTCTTCAAACCGTGAAACGTTTTCATTCCCCACGTCACTACGGATAAACGGAGCATGCGCGGACGCCACGATCCGGCCACCGTGAATGCTCACGATCCGGAGGTTTTCGATGACGTCTCGCACTCGCCTCACCGTTCTCACGCTCGCGTTCTGTGTCTGCACTTCGATCGCTACGATCGTTCTCGCCTTCGACGTTCACGGCGCCATCGCGCAGAAATGGCAAAGCCTCGGCGGCGTCGGGGGCTTTCTGGGCGCGCCGCTGACAAATGAAACCCCCACGCCCGACGGCGTCGGCCGCTTCAATCATTTCGTGGGCGGCTCGATTTACTGGACGCCGGCGTTGGGCGCGCACGAGGTTCACGGCCAGATCCGCAACAAGTGGGAAAGCCTCGGCTGGGAACGGAGCTTCCTCGGCTATCCCATCAGCGACGAGTTAGGCGATGCCCGCGGCCGGTTCAGCAACTTCCAGGGCGGGACGATCTATTGGGCCGGAGATATCGGAGCACATTCGATGTACGGCCCGGTCCGCGCGAAGTGGCAGGCGCTGGGCGGCGCGGCCTTCCTCGGCTATCCCATCCAGGACGAGTTGCTGACGCCGGACCAACATGGACACTACGTTCACTTCGAACGCGGCTCGATCTACTGGACGCCCGAGACCGGCGCGCACGAGGTGCACGGCCAGATCCGCAACAAATGGGAGCGTCTGAGCTGGGAACGCGGCGCGCTCGGCTACCCGATCAGCGACGAGTTCCAGGACGGCACCTACCGGCGCAGCAACTTCCAGCACGGCTCCATCCGCTGGTCCGCCGACACGGGAGCGGTGGCGTCACGAAGCGTGAAGATCGATTAAGCGGCTGCCGTCATCGTCGACGCGGATGTTGATTTCCACGTGGCTGTCTTCGAACTCGGCGAAATCGCGCTTCGGCCATTCGATCAACTTCACGCCGGGACCTTGCAGGAGCTCGGGGATGCCGATCTCCATCCACTCGCGGCGATTTTCAGAGAGACGGTAGCCGTCGATGTGGACGATCGGCGCGCGGCCGGCGATCGGATACTCGTGCACGATCGCGAACGACGGCGACGCGACCTCGTTCGGATTCGCGCCGAGTTCCGCAGCGATGGCGCGGACGAGAAACGTCTTGCCCGCGCCGAGGTCGCCGATCAGGTGAACGACGGCATCAGGTGTGAGCGTGCGCGCGATCTCGCGGCCGGCCGCTTGTGTCTCGGCTTCGGTGGCGCAACGGTAGGTGGTCATCTGCGCTCTCCGCGCACCCGCACGATCGTTTCCTGATAACTCACGATCTAAGACTCCCGCATCCGTTTGATCGCGAACGGGATCCGTTCCGCGAGGTCGAGCGCGGCGAGGCCGATGTCGCCCATCTCGTCTTTCAGCATGTCGCCCGCGAAACCGTGGAGGTAGACGGCGGCGATGGCGGCGGCGAATGGATCGATGCCACGGGCGAGCAGCGCGGCGATCATGCCGCCGAGGACGTCGCCCATGCCGCCGGTGGCCATGCCGGGATTGCCGGTGGGATTGACATTGACGTGGCCGTCCGGCTCCGCGATCAGCGTCTGAAATCCTTTGAGCACAACGACGCAGCCGGTGGCGCGGGCCGCGTCGCGCGCGGCGTCGATGCGATGCGCGTTGATCTCCTTCGCCGTCGATCCGACGATGCGCGCCAGCTCGCCGGGATGCGGCGTGATCACGCGCGGGCGGCGTTCGGGATTCAACTCGTCGCCGCGCTCGGCGAAGGCGTTCAGCGCCGAGGCATCGATGACCATCGGAAGCTCGATCTCCGCGACGAGCTGGCGGACGCGCGCGTAGCTGTCCTCGTCGTCGGCGAGCCCGGGGCCGATCAGGATGGCGTCTT
>JAFAOU010000211.1 GCA_019247495.1 Acidobacteriota bacterium | reverse complement strand
AGTCGGCGCTGAGCGTCCGGGCACGGGTCGGCAACATGGCGATGGCAAACTGCCGGACGTCTGACGACGCAAACGGCTCGAGCTGTCCCACATAGGCCCGGGCCAGCGCCTCGGCCGAGGAGTGCGCAAGGTCCGCCGTGACCGACGGGTCGAGCGTCACCAGGTAGCGGCCAACCACCGGCGGGATGCCAGGCGCTGGGTGGAACTTCAACTCTGCGCCTTTCGCGGAGGCTGCAATGACGACGAACGCGGTGACCATCACGGCCATCATCATTGTCGGAACGACTCGGTTCGCTCTGTACATGTCCCGTCCTTTGGCGCTCATTGTGTGCTGTCCTGCAGCTCGCGGAAATGGATGGCTCTGATGGGCGTCGGAGGCGTCGTCGTCAGCGCGTCTGTGTACGGGAACGCCGCTACTCCCGCGAATCCCCGCGCGGCCGTCATCTCTATTCGAAGCGCTTTGAGGTGGGCCGCGCAGATCGGACCGTTCGCGGCGGGAAGTGGAAATAGCTCTGTCGGGTGGCTCGGCGCGTAGTGGTCGTGGATATTCTGCCAGCTCAACTGCGTGGAGCCGCTCGCCGCAAGCACGGCGTTCAGCCCGTTCAGCAGCTCGGTGAGGTGCGCGAATTGAACGGTGGTGACAAACGACTGGAGCGGAGCGAATCTCATGGTGGTAGCCAGATCGGCGGCGCTCCAGTCGGAGACGCCATTGCCTGAGGAATCGACCGAACGGACTCGATACACATAGGTCGTGTTTGGTGTGCGGCCCGGGTCGGCACTGCCACTTGTTGCGGTAAACGGGTTACTACACCCGGGCGAGCAGCGTTGGAGTTGGTAGTGGTCGGCGCCGGTGCTTTGCCATGTGACCGTTATCGAAGTGAGAGAGCCCGTCTGGCCGGGTGTGACGTAGGCGTTCAACCCTGTGGGGACTGGCGGGACAACCGTGATGGTCGCGGCGCGCGTCACCGTGTTAAGCGAATCGCCATAGATCTCGACCCAGACGGAGACGGTCTGCGGCGGATAAAAACCGTAAAACGTCGAAGTGCCGTTACCGGTACTCCCAGAGCCCAGTTGTATCGAAGCGCTTTTGTTGCCCTCTGGTCCCTGCCACCAATTGAAGTTCCTTCCGGTACAGCCGGTTACCGCAACATGCAGCGAAGCCTCGCTGCCAGCATTGATCGTCTGGTTCTGGGGCGGTTCCGTGACCTGAGGCGTACACAACGTGTTCACCGTGATGACGGCCGTGCTGCTGTTGATCGTGGTCGGGCCGGACGAATCGGTCACCTTGACCCAGAAGTTAGTCGTGGACGTCAGCGATCCGGTTGCGTACGTGGCCGCCGTCCCCTGAAGCGGCGTACTGGTGTCGCCGGAGCTTCCGCGGTACCACTGATACGAAATCGTTCCGCAACCATTCACTACGACAGACAGCGCGATTCCCTGGTTCGGCGTGTCCAGGGTTGTGCTTTGCGGTTGTGTTGTGATCGCGGCTGGATCGCAGATTGTGATGACCGTGGTCGCGCTGCTGGCCGAGTTAGTGGTCGAATCGGTGACTCGAACCCAAAACCTCGTGGTTGTTTGCAGCGGGCCGGTCGCGTAGCTCGAACTCGTACCAAGCGGTGCGCTCGTATCGCCTGAACTGCCGCGGTACCACTGGTACGTCAATGTGCCACTGCAGGCTGTTGCGCTCGCGGCCAGAGTGGTGCCCTGGTTGTTCGTGCCGAGTTGCGTGCTCTGTGCGGTTACCGTGGGCGTGGATGGGCCGGAACACGGCGGCGTCGTCCAGCCGGCATAGGCGATCGACTTCGGCCGGGGCATGCCAGAGTCGTCCGGCGTGATGGTGTCGGTGACATTGTTTGAATGCGCCACGCTGCCGAGAGTGCCGTTGGCATTGTAGGCACCCAGAGACGCGAACCCCGTCACACCGGTTAGAAATCCGTTCGTGTATCCGTTCGTCGCAGGTGCCGCGGGAGCCGAACAGGGCGAGAGGCAGGTTGGATAGCCCGGCGCGGTAATGGCACCCATAGAGTCGTAAGCGAACGATTCAATGAATGATTGAAGCGTGGTGGTGCCCTTCTTCACCTCGGTATCACGCTCCGAGGGTAGCCCTGCATCGTTTATGTACTTGTAGGTCTCGGTAACAGCGACATCTCCGGAAACAGGGGCGGGTATGGAGTTGTAGCGAACCGCCGTGACAAGCTTCCCTTTACGGTAGTCGATCGGCGAACCCGTTCCATTCAGGTCGCCGAAGGTGAACGCCTTCACGGGATGGCTTCCGCCGGCATCGCTAACCCCAGTCAATCGCTCGGCTGAATCATACGTAAATGAGAGATCATAAGTCCCGCCCACCGGCCCGGTGCGCTTCTTGCCAGCGTGGCCGCGGGCGTCGTAGGCGGTGTAGGTCGTCGTTCCATTGCCGTCAATGCCCAGCTCCGGATGCTGTTCCGATTGCAAAAATCCACGGCCGTCGTACACGAAGCTTCGGCTCTGTGTATTGCTGCCGGCGACCATCGATACGCCGCTCAAGCGCGCACCGATATCGTAGGTGTACGTAGTAGTACTGTTCGGGGTGGTACCGCTAATCGCCGGTTCGTCCACGGAAGAGAGGCGCCCGAGGCCGTCATAGTGCTCCGTGGTGGCTGAATCGGTATCGGGCGTGGACGACGACGTAGAGATCTTTGTGGTGCGAATGATTTTCGACGTCCCGGTGTAGGCGAAGGTCGTATCTTTCCCGTCGGCCGCCGTGAGTTTCAGAGGCCGGTCGAACGCGTCATACGTGGTCGTGGCCACGTGAGCCGGAGCAAACGCCGGCTGGTAGCCGCTGGTGGTGGTGTACTCCGGCATCGACGTCGCGATGGCGCGTCCAAGAGCGTCGTAGCTGCTATTTACGGTCGACCAGCCGTCCGGCATCTGGCTCTTGGACTGCACCACTCGGCCGAAATCATCAAAGTACGTCCGGCTCTCGGTTAGTGGGCTCGCGCACGTCGTCGCTCCGATCGGACATTGTTTGGCGACGAATGACGCCGGTGTGAATGTCGCGGGCGGCGTCAAACCAGTCGCGACGTTGTATGTGTACTCCGTCCACGCCCGTCCGGCCGGCGTCACTTTCTGGACGCGGCCGGAGGCATCGTAGAGGAACGTCGTTTCCACTTCGCTGGAATCGCGGCTCTTGTAGACTAGACCCGTGTGCGAATCGATGGTCCGGTCTGCCGTCATCCAATTCATCCCGGAGTACTGAGACGACTTGAGCACGCCGGAGTCATACGTGTAGTCCATTTCATAGTCCTGAGTACTCGTCGGCACGGTACACAGATCCGAATAGTTGCTCGGCGACAGGGGATGCTGGTCACCTCCGAACCAATGCTCATCAGCGACGAAGCCCCGGTTCGAGCCGGTGGTCTTCTTCGTGAATGTAGTGACAACGTCATTCGTCGAGGCCGTAAGGGTTGCTCCCGTGTTCTTGTACGTACGCCGCCCCGTCAGAAAACCGGTGGCGTCGAAGCAGGCGTCTACAACGTTGCTGGCGGTCCCCTCCGTCGTGGTTGTGCGATCGTACGTGTCTAGAATCCACGGGGCGCTGCGTCCGATCATCAAACCAAGCTCTCCAGCCTTCCTGCCATTAGCGGTGGAAAACGGGTTGTACCTCGTCGTCACCGTCCGCGATGGGGTTCCTGCGAAGGTGGAGCTGGTGACGTTCGTCCGCAGATGACCGTAGCCGTCGTAGTCGCTGGAGTCCGTGTCCAGGTATTTGCCGCCGTCGTCATGAAAGACTGTCCGGCTTCCGATCACGCGCGGACTGTCGAGGCCACTAATCCCGTCATAGAGGACATACGACGAACGTTTGAGCACTTGTGTACAGTCTGAGGGGCATTCCTTCTGATACTCCTGACTGGATAAGAAGCGGGTTCCGTTCTTTTTCGTGCTGAACGAGGTAAAGGGATAGCCGAAGTTCCTGAAGTCGAAGCCGTCGGGGTTTTCGCGCTGGTCCGTCGGCCAAATGGAGAAGTAGTGAACGCTCTCGTGGCCTTCTGGTGAGGTCACCGCGACCTGCAGCTCCTCAGAAAGGAACTCCTGCTGGTGTGGCCGGCCGGGATCCGGGCACAGAGCATCGACTTGGACGAGTCCGTTGTCAGTGTTCATTGCGTACGTCCATGTGGCCGCCGCCGAAGTCGTTTCGCCCATCTTGAAGTCACTTTTCGATTGGATACGTGGCGTTGCCATTAAATAGGTGTCGCACGAGGTCACAGGAACTAAGTTTGCCTGATACTCGTACTTGCGAGTCCCTCCAGTGGGGAGTTGGACCGAGGCGATCGCGCCCTGGGCGCAGCCAGTGGTGTCCGTGTGATAAGTAAAGCTGTATTTGGAACCGTCGGGAAGCGTCAGCCCCTGCAGAACCGGCACGACTGCGGGAGTCGGCGAAGCTGGGGGAGGGCCCGGATCGTCCCCACAGCCACGAGAAAAGCTGACGTCGCCATAGTCGAAGGTGTACGTCGCGGTCACTGCCGCAGCACCAGGTTCTGAAAAAGCCGTGAGTTCGACCTTGGCGGGTACGCGCTTGTAGTTTTCAAGTCCGTTAGTCCATGTCCTGTAGGTCACCGTCTGCGAGCGGGAATGCGAGTCAGACAATGTCCAGGAGTCGACGAGCCCGTCGGTAATGACGTAGGTGACAGAGAAGGAGTTGCCGAAGGCATCTACAGCTGTGATAAGACGGCCGTGTATATCGAAATTCTGAACCTCACCATTTGGAAAATCGAGCTCGTCTTGCCCATTGGAGAAAACCTTCAGGCGCAGATTGCTCCCGTCGCGAGAGTACAACACCCGCTTCAGTGGGCTGCTGTTGTCGCATATGGAACCGCTTACCGTGCAGTCATATCGTTGTGCAACATCTTCATCATGAAAAGATGGCTGGAATTGGTGTTCGTTCCCAGTGCTGTCGAGGTAGACGAGTTTTGCGCCGTCGCCAGGCGCATCGCCGGAAGGGAGGAGTTGGCCGAGGGACAAGGTCCATCCGAAACCGGCGTTGGAGCGGCGGTCTGGGTACGTGTTGGTATAGACCCGTATCTCCCCCGTCAAGGGATCAGGGTCGGTTGGAAACCGGTCGTAATCCCACACCTTGCTGTTGTAGGAGAGCATGAGTTGATAGCCGAATCCCGGCCCCACCGGATAACTCGGCCCGATCGGCAAATGAATCATCAGATTGCCGTTGAAAAGGTTGACGGTGTCGAGGTTTCCGAACTGGTAAAGCTTATTCGCCGCAACACCCTGTTCAAAATTGGGATGTTGCTGCGCAACTGCCGACGACGCGATGAGCAGCGCGAGAATGGCCAGGCGTTTCATGGCTGCACCTCACGCCCCACCCGGCCGCTCCAGAATTTGAGGTAGACAGGATCGATGAGAATCACCGTGTCATTCGGTGAGAGCTTCCTCGGCGGAGGAGCGCCGTTCGCTGTGAAAGGCGAAAGCTTGCTGAGAAGAACGACTACCTTCCCGGACCTGGCGTCCTCGTCTTTCGATCCGCCGTCATCACTTCTCAGGATCCAGGCACCTCGTCCCGGTGTCACCAGAAGGACAAACACGTCGGCGCGTTCGTGTGCGATCGCGGTCAGGTCTGCTCCGTCGCGCGGAAAGGAGGGCGTCTCCGCCAGTCGTTGCGGTTCAGTCTTGTCGTCGAGCTCCCCGTCGCCCTGCCACGGGGCCTTGACGTCAAACTCCCCTGTCTGGAGGTCAATCGCGCACCACACCGACCTCAAGGGAATCGGGCGTCCGATGTCCCAGGTGACGGTCTTGTTGCCGGGAAGGGCCGAAAGGGTCTTGTCTCGTCGAACGACAGTTGTGACATAGCGCCCCGTCTCGCGCGAGATGCTGAATACCAGGACATCATGTCCCGGCGGAGCGCCTGACACCTGGATCCCTGTACCTGTAAACGAAATACCGAAGCTCGCTGGCTGCGCCCAAGCCGGGCACGCCAGGACGCCTACTATGATGATTGCCCCAAAGATCTTGTTCACCGTCATTTCCCCTATGCAGATCACTGCAGACTCAGCAGAACGAGAATCTCGCCCTCGCCGCTGGCGAGCGGCTCGAGCGCTTTGCCGATTAATGTTCCGGGGCGGTGGAGTTTAACGCCTCCGACGTCGAGCGGCTCGGATTTCATGGCCATGCCGGGACGGTCGCTGGTGACGAGGAGGTCGCCTTTGCGGATCGGCGACTTGGTGGCATCCACGCGGACGCGAACCCGGCCGGTCGTGGCGATTTTCTCTTTCGATGCGCCGGCTACACCGAGGAGCAGGCCGGGATTGGGGGAGACTACTCCCGCTACTCCGGTGTCGTATGCGTGTTTCGATGCTGTGACCGTGTTGCTGACAGCATCGCTGATGACGACAACCGTGCCCGCGGCCATTGCTTCGAATGCGGGCACCCATTCGGCTACGTCCTGATAGTTCGCGTAAATCGTTCCGTTCGCCGTTATGTTCCGTGCCACTATGAGATCGCCGTGCGTCCCGCTCCCGATGTTGACGTCGCCGGCCGAGTTTTGAAGATAGAGGGTATTCGAGGTCGTTTGAATTTTCGGCATGGCCATCGAGCCGATCTGAAGTCCCGCCACGTCGATCTCGCTGTTCAATGCCAAGTTGAGCTTGATTCCATTAGAGACGCCCTGTGTGCTCATGTCCTGGAATTGAATCAGCGAGGCGGATCCGATATCCAGCAGCGACTGCGGCGCGGTTGCGCCGCCGATGCCGATATGGCCTTGTGGATCCACAAATAGTCTTGTGGACTGCGCGTTTGTGCTGTCCGAGTTCAGAAGAACGAGACTGAACGTCGAGGGCGTCGTCGTGTTCGGGCCCCATGACACGATCCGCGCACCATTTGTGCCGAAGCCAATCCAATCAAGCGACGCCGAGCTGGGCGTGATGGTGGTCGTAGCCCCGAGGACCTTCACCGCACCGTTGACCTGAAGCATTTCGGAGGGCTCAGGCAGCCCGGCATTGTTTGGTAGCAGTCCGATGCCGACCCGGCCGACCGAATCGACAAATAGTCTTATCTTGCTCTGATCTGGACCGTTTGGAGCCTTAAGAAGTAGGCTGAACGTCGCGGGCGTGGACGAGTCCGGACCCCAGGCCACGATCCGTGCGCCCTTCGTGCTGCCGCTCATCCAATCGAATGACGCCGAATTCGCCGTGACGTTGGTCGTCGTGCCGAGGACCTTGACCGCCCCATTAACCTGAAGCATCTCCGACGTGTCCGGCGAAACCGGCGCGCCGGTGCCAATCCCGACATGACCGTTGGCCTGCACTCGAAGGAGGTCAGTAGCGCTTGTCGGATTGAATATGTGAAATGCCGAGGTCGTACTGTCACCTACCTTCACGGACACGTCCGGAGATGGGATCACCGCGGTCACCGTAACACCTGTCGTGCCCGGTGAAGGGATCGTCGTCACCGTGTTCGTACCGTTGCTGATCAGTGTTTGCGCATTCACCGAGCCGGCGAGCAGCCCGGCAAACATCAGAATCAAGTAAATCGTCCGAAGTGTTCGCATGGTTCTCTCCTTACTCAGTTCTTCGCGGCCGGCCCAGTGACCGGGTCCGGCTGGAAGTCGTCGCAGTCACCGATTCGCTTACCCGTATGAACTTGTTCGACAACTCCATCAGGGGTGTTGATCGTGACGGCGCCGTCGAAATGGTCGCCCGCGTAAGTGAATCGCGACGTCGAGCTCACCTTCCGGTTCGTACAGCGGATGGTGTACGCCGTCTGGTTGGCGGCGGCGGCTTCGGGCACCACCTGGCAGTCATCGGTCGCTCGCGACTTCGGAGGTTCCGGTCGTCCCACATGCGCCTTGTCGAGACAAACCGTGTAGCTGATCGGGGGCCCGACGATAGGAGAGCGCGTTTGCACTGTGATCTCCCAGAGGCCGGGAGTCATCACCTGGGCGGATTTTGGCGACTGCGCGTGTGCGCGTCCCGCGAGAAACGCGGCAAGTACGACACATGGCATGATGGAAGTACTACGCACTGTGGACCTTCCTTTCGTTTTGACACAGCTTCTCTGCCCGGCCGCGCTCTCAGGCGGCTGTTATGCACAAAGCGCACTTCTGTCTTGATTGCCGAGAAACGGACGCTCTGGGTAAGAGGGACGCAGAACGAAGAATTCCTACCACTCGCCAAAAAAAGTTTCAGTGATACGGCGTGCGGCTACGCCCCGTCCACCACTCGCACATCGCCTGCCGCCAGGATTGCGCCGAGCTCTGCGGCTGGCATAGGGGCGTTGATTAAATAGCCCTGCATCTGGTCGCAATCGTGGCGCTTGAGGAAGGTGGCCTGGTCGGTGAACTCGACGCCCTCGGCGATTACTTTCAGGCGCAGGCTGTGGCCCATGGCGATGATGGCAGTCACAATGGCGGCGGTGTCGGGGTCGCGGGTGATGTCGCGGATGAAGGATTGGTCGATTTTCAGCGTGTCGATCGGGAAGCGCTTCAAATAAGCGAGCGAGGAGTGGCCGGTGCCGAAATCGTCTAATGAAATGCGGATGCCGAGGCGTTTCAATTCATAGAGCGTGCGGATGCTGGCCTCGGGGCTTTGCATTGCGGTGGATTCGGTGATTTCCAGCTCCAAGTGACGCGCAGGCAAACCCGTTTCGGCGAGGATTTCGCGGACGAGATTGACGAGATCGGGCTGCTGCAGCTGACAGACAGAGAGATTCACGGCCAGCGACAGTGTGTCGAATCCGGAGTCGTGCCATTGCTTCGCTTGAGCACAGGCAACGCGCAATGCCCATGTTCCAATCGGGATCATGACGCCGATGGCCTCGGCGAGCGGGATGAACGTCGCGGGCGGAATCGCGCCGAGCTCGGGATCGGTCCAACGCAGCAGCGCTTCCATGCCTGTGATGCGGCCTGTGCGGAGGTCGAAGATCGGCTGGTAGTGCACGGCCATCTCGTGATGCGAGAGCGAGCGGCGCAGGCCGTGTTCGAGCGCGATACGCTGCAGCGCCTTCGCGTTCACCAGCGCATTGAAGAGCTGGTAGTTGTCGCGGCCCTGTTCCTTGGCCTGATACATGGCCGTGTCGGCGCTCTTGATCAGCGTCTCGGCGTCGGGTCCGTCCTCGGGATAGACGCTGATGCCGATCGAGGTTGTGATGTAGAACTCGCGTCCTTCGATGTGGAAGGGGTAACGGACAGCTTCGAGAATCTTCTGCGCGACGAGCGCGGCGTCTTCGGCGTGCGTCAGCTCGGGGAGCAGCAACGTGAACTCGTCGCCGCCGAGGCGGGCGACGGTGTCACTGTCGCGGACGCACGATTGCACGCGCGCGGCGACGGCCTGCAGAAGTTGATCGCCGATGTTGTGGCCGAGGGAGTCGTTGATGACCTTGAAACGATCGAGGTCGAGGAAGAGCACGGAGACGCGCGACTCGTGCCGTTGCGCGTGCGAAATAGCCACGGTGACGCGGTCTTTGAACAGCAGACGGTTCGGCAGCGTGGTCAGCGCGTCGTGATATGCGAGGTGCTTGATCTGCTCCTCGGCATACGTGCGCTCGGTGATGTCGCGGACGACGCAGACCATTCCGCCGCCCTCGATTGACGTTAGCGAGATCTCCTGCGGAAAGAGCGAGGTGTCGTGGCGCAGTCCCGTGGCCTCGCCGCGCCAACGTCCGCGTTGCTGGACGAGCGGAACGATTGTGGTGATGAAGCGCACCTGCTCGGGCGGCTCGTAGAGATCGCAGAGCGAACGGCCGATGATCTCCTGCGGAGTCGGGTAGCCGAAGAGTTTCGCGAGGGCATCGTTGACGTAGGTGAAGTCGAGGCGGCTGTCGAGGATGCCGATGCCGTCCATCGATGCCGTCATCGCCGCGGACTGCTGCCGCAGCCTTTCCTCGGCCAGCTTTCGTTCGGTGACGTCGGTTCCGACGTGGAGATATCCGGTCAGATTGCCGTGCTCGTCGCGGAGCGCCGTGACGGAGAGCAGGACAATGACCGGCTCCCCATCGTTGCCGATGTAGGTCCACTCGCGTTCTTCGAGTCCCTCGCGCGTGGCGCGGCGGACGAGGACGTCGAATCCGCTGAGTTTTTCGCCGAGCTCGAACGCCAGTCGCCGCGCGTGCTGGACGAGCTCCGTGTCCAGATGCAGCTCGGTGATATTGCGCGCACCGATAACGTCCGAGGCGGCATAGCCGAGCATCCTTTCCGCACCGGAGTTGAAGACGGTGATGACACCGCGTGCATCGGTAGCGATGATGGAAACGCGCGTCGCGGCGTCGAGCACGGCTTTGCGCTGCGCGTTCGCGGCGGCGATCTGCTCGTCGGCCAGCTTCCGCTCGGTAATGTCGAAGACGAAACCTTCGTAGACCTCGGCACCTTCGTGAAGATCGATGGCGTGCGCGTTTAGCTGCACCCAGATCGGCGTGCCATCTTTCTTGCGCCAGAACAGATCTTCTTCGATGGCGTAGCCATTTGCGGCGAAGCGCTGCAGCGCGGTCTGGCGCTCGCGCTCGGTGACATAGACGTCGGTGGCGAGATTGCGCCGCTGCAACTCCTCGGTCGAGTCGTAGCCGAGGATGCGCGCCAGCGCCGGGTTGGCCATGAGGATCGTGCCGTCGGGCGTGGAGCGGTAAATGCCGACGGAGGCGTAGTCGACGATGTTGCGATATTTCTGCTCGCTCAGCAGCAGCGCTTCCTCGGCGCGCTTGCGTTCGGTGATGTCGTGGATGATCGAGTAGAGCAACGTGCGTCCGCCGGAAACGATCGGACCGGAGTGCACTTCGACATCGCGAATGTCGCCGCTGGCCAGGCGATGACGGAAAACGAAATAGCTGCGCCGCTGGTGCGACGCGTTCGTCATCTCGCTGCGGATGTCGGCCTCGCCGAGCATGTTGATCTGCCAGATGTACATGCTGCGAAGTGTGTCGACGCTCCATCCGTAGAACTCGGCAGCGGCCATGTTCGCGTCGACGATGCGGCCGCTGGCCGGATCGAGCAGGATCTGCACGGCGCGGTTGTTCTCGAACATCTGCCGGTAGCGGCGTTCGCTCTCGCGGAGTGCGTCTTCCTGCCGTTTCTGTTCGACCGCCGAGGCGACGTGTTGTGCGACGAAAACGAGGAGATCGCGATCGCGAACGGTGTAGCGGACGCCTTCGTCGTAAGTCTGCACACCGATGACGCCCCAGGTGCGGTCGCCGGTTGCGAGCGGAACTCCAAGCCAATCGACCGAGGGCGCGCCGATCGATTCGACTTCACCGCTCTTTTTGAGATCGTCGAACTCCTGCGGCGTGGCCAGCAGCGGCTTGCCGGTGCGCAGGACGTATGCGGTCAATCCGCGTCCGGGCGGCCGGCCCACCGGCGCTTCGTCGTACTTGTCGACGAAGTAGGGGAAGGTGAGGATGTCGCGCGCGGCATCGTACTCGGCGATGTAGAAGTACGTCGCTTCCATGAGACCGTTCACGATGCCGTGAACGGCGCCGTAGAACTCATCGAGATTGCTTGCTTCCCGGCTGAGCGTGGCGATGCGGAACAGTGCGTCCTGCATCCGTTCGTTGCGAACCGTTTCGGTGACGTCGCGGAAGTACCAGGCACGCCCGCGGATTTTTTCGCCGGAGACAATCGGCACTGAGGCGCGAGAAAGCACCCGGCCGTCGTTCATGCGGACGGTGTCGTTGCTGCGGACCGCGGTCGGATGCGTGTAGAGATGATTGACGAGCTCGATGAACTCGTCCCAGTCCTGGACTTTCTCCGACGCGAAGCCGAGCAGTTCGTTGTCGTCCGCGCGTCTCGCGGCCTCTTCCGGGATGCCCCACATCTCGAGGAATCGGCGGTTGTACGAGAGGATCGTGCCGCGGTCGTCGACGACGAGAATGCCGTCGAGCGTGGCCTCCTGCTGGGCGCGGAGGATGGCGACGGTGGTGCGCAGCGATTCGTGCGAGGCGCGGGTGCGTCCGCCTCGGAGCCAGCGCGCGAGCGCGCTTCGAGCGTTGGCGAGATGCGGGGGAGTTTGAACTTCCATGCAGGTTGGCTGGGCTATTTTAGGTGAATTTCCGTCCCATCGGTTCAATCAGTGCGATTGTGCGAGCGGAAGAACTGCCACTGCGTCCAGCTCGTCCAGACGTACCAAGCCACGAGTATCGCAATGAAGAACTCCCGGCGAAGGAGGCAGAGGATGATGATTCCAGCTCCGACGATGAGAGAGATCCAGATCGAAATGATGAAGGCCGGCCGCTCCCGAAGAAAGAGGCGGAGGAAGTTGCGGACGATGCTGTTTCCATCGAGCGGTCCGAGCGGCAGGAGGTTGAGTACGCCCCAGAACCAGTTCGCGTACGCCAGCAACGGCAGGAGCGCGATGAAAAACGGATCGCGCGAGGCGGCAGGCACGTTGGTGATGATCAATCCGACGACCCATGCCAGCAGGAAGTTCGAGGCTGGTCCCGCAGCGCTGATGAACAGGTCCTGCCACGGCCGCGCGCGCCGCTCGTTGTAGGTCGCGCCGCCCATGCCCTGAAGGATGATGGCGCTCGATCCAAATCCCAGAGCACCGATCATCGATGCGTGTGCAAACTCATGAACGAGGACGCTGATGAACAGCACAGGCGCCCATAGCAATGCGTACTGCATCCCCGCCGACTGCGCGTTCATCACGACGAAGAAGACGATGAGGATCAGGAAGCTGAAATCGAGAGTGATCGTCGTCCCGAAGATCGTGCCGAGGTGGAGGCGGCCCATGTGGAGCAGGAGTATACGTTGCAGTAGCGAGGCATCCGGATGACGACGATCACGATCGTGACGAAGATTCGCGCAAGTCCCGAGCGCTGCTTCGACGCCTCGCGCGATCTCGACCTTCACATCGAGTCGATGGGGCACACGGGCGAGCGGGCGGTGGCGGGGAGGACGTCAGGCTTGATCGAGTTGGGCGAACAGGTGACGTGGGAAGGGCGCCACTTCGGAGTCCGGCAGCGCTTTACCTCGGCGATCACGGCGTACGACCGGCCGCGCCACTTTCAGGATTCGATGGTGCGCGGCGCGTTTCAGTCGTTCGTACACGATCACTACTTCGAGCCGTGCGACGAAGGAACGCGGATGATGGACGTGCTGGCGTTTCGATCGCCATTCGGAGTGCTCGGCGCGATCGTCGATCGCCTGATCATGACGGCGTATCTGACGCGGATGCTGACGAAACGGAATGAGATCGTGAAAGCAGTGCTGGAGAGGGAACCGTTCATCCGCAGATGACGCAGATGTCCGCAGATTTCGGCCCGGTGACGCGGCGGTGTCGAAGGTGTGTATTGCGCGAACGAAGCAATCGCATCGCCGTACTGACCTCCGAAAGGAGAAACCGATGAAAGTCCTACGGGTTTTTCTGACAGTGGCGTTGTTCTCGGGCGGAATCGCAATGGCAGGTGACGGCGGTGACAAGGGCCTCGGCGTGGATCCGAACGGCCGCGGCTTGCACGCCGCCGCGGCCGATCAAGGAGTCTTTATCGATCCGAACGGCGTTCGTCACGCGGCTGCGGCGGACGACGGCAGAGGCATCGATCCAAACGGCGGCATCCGGCATTAACAGCGTCAGCGTCCCATCTGCGTCATCTGCGGATGAAGGTTATCCGCAGATGAACGCAGAGGGCCTGTAGTCGTATCCTCCGCGGATGCGATTTGAAACGAAAGCGGTTCACTCCGGGGCTGGCGCGGACGACGAGACTGGCGCGGTCTCTCTGCCGATCCATCTTTCGACGACATTCGAGCGGACGGTGGACGGTGCGCCGTCGCACGGGTTCAGCTACATCCGCGACGGCAATCCGACGCAAGCGAAGTTGGAAGAGGCGTTGGCGGCAATCGATTCGGCCTCTCATGCGCTGGCCTTCGCGTCCGGAATGGCGGCGGTGACGTGCGTGCTGCAGGCGCTGCCGCCGGAGTCGCATCTCATCCTTCCGGACGATGGTTACTACGGCGTCCGCGCGCTGGCGGCGGAGTATCTGCCGCGTTGGGGGGTGACGTCCGATCTCGTGCAGATGGATGATCTCGATGCCGTTCGCGCAGCCGTGCGGCCGGACACCCGCGCGATCTGGTGTGAGACGCCGTCGAATCCGCTGATGAAGATCGTCGACGTCGCGGAACTCGCTGCGATCGTGCATGCCGCGAACGCGATGCTGATCGCCGATTCGACATTCGCGACGCCCGCGCTGCAGCGCCCGATCGAACAAGGGGCAGACATCGTCATGCACTCGACCACCAAATACCTCGGCGGGCACAGCGACGTGCAGGGTGGGTCACTCGCGTTCGCGCGCCGCGATGCGTTCAGCGAAGCGGTCGCGCATTGCCGCAAGATCACCGGCGGTGTGGCCTCGCCGTTCAATTCGTGGCTGATCCTGCGCGGCATCCGCTCGCTCTCCGCGCGGATGCGCGTGCATTGTGAGAACGCGATGGCGATCGCCCGCGCGTTGGAGGGGCATCCGAACGTGGAGGCGGTTCACTATCCCGGATTGGAGTCGCATGCCGGCCATGACATCGCTGCGCGGCAGATGTCGTCATTCGGCGGAATGTTGTCGTTCAACGTGCGGGGCGGACGCGACGAAGCGCAGGCCGTCACCGCGAAAACGAAGATCTTCACGCGCGCCACCTCGCTCGGGGGAACGGAGAGTCTGATCGAGCATCGCGCCTCGAGCGAAGGGGAGGGAAGCCGCACGGCGCAGAACCTGCTGCGCGTTTCGGTGGGGCTGGAACACGCGGACGATCTCGTCGAGGACTTGACGCAGGCGCTCTCCGTGTAAAGATAAGGAGCGCTATGGCCAACAACATCGAGATCACCTGTCCCTGTTGCGATGCGACTCTCGTCATCGAGCGCACCTCCGGCGAGGTGCTGCTGCACAAGGCGAAGGAACGGCGCGCCCGCGGTTCGCTGGAGTCGATGGTGGCCGGCCTGGAGACGCAGAAGAGCGAGATGGAGAAGAAGTTCGATCGCGAGATGGCCAGTCAGAAGGACCGAGCCCGCATTCTCGACGAGCGTTTCAAGGAAGCGATGCAGCGCGCGGAGAAGGACGACACGCCGGTCTGGAATCCGATGGATATGGATTAAGCCGGTACGGCCGGCCGCGTTGTTTCTTTGCCGCCGCGCTATTTCGTCAAGCCGGAGAGAAGCGCGAGGAAGACGGCCTTCAGCTCCTCGTCGGTGAACGGATCGGGCTGTTTGGCGCGACGAGCAATGAGCCGCTCGCGCAATAGCGCTTCGGCCGCACCGATCAATGCGACGGCCAGCGCCTCGTCGTGATAGCCGTCCTTGAGGGTTCCGTCGCGGTGGCCGCGGCTGACGACCATTCGTAAGAGATCCTGAAACTCGGTAAAGCCTCGCGACAGCGCGATGTCCGCACCGCTTCGCACGCGGCGGCCTTCGAATACGAAGAGGAAGGCTGCTTCCGGATCGGCTGTGAAACTCTCCACCATCGTGTCGAGGATTGCCGCCAGCGCCTCCTGCGCATTCGAGGCTGCGGCAATCCGGCTCTGCATCAACTGATTCAGCGGAGCCCAGCTGTGGTCGAAGATCGCCTCAAGCAGACCGGCTTTCCCTCCGTAATAGCGCATGAGCTGCGACTCGGAAGATCCTGCCTCTCGCGCGATCGCCGCGGTCGGAGTCTGCTCGTAGCCGTTCTGGGCGAAGAGGGTTTTGCCGGCTTCCAGGAGTCGCGAACGGGAAGTGTGCGTGTTGTCGGTATCCAGCGGCATCGGAGCGTGCATCGTAGTACCACCACCAGCAGTGGTCAAGATGCAGGCTCATGCTGCATGAATCTGGGCGTGATTGCGTCGTGTAGTAGTGGTACTACTATTGCAGTATCGCCGGACATCGTCGTGGGATGCACGACCAGAGAAGGAGAAAACGCTTCGATGTTCAGCAAAATCAATCGGTTCGCCCTCGTCGCCCTCATCCTTTCGTTCAGTGTCCTTTCGATCAATGCCGCAGTCATCGACCCCCTTCTGCAGGCGAAACTCAGCACAGTCAGCGGCGAGCTTCTGCCCGCCGTCGTCACGTACAACTCCCAGCCGAATGTTGCCGACCTCACCGCGCTCCGCCTTCTCGGCGTCCGTTATGGCGTCGCGATGAAGCAACTGCCGATGGTTGGGGTCTGGGCAACGGGCGATCAAATCCGCCAGATCGCCACAAATTCGCGGGTGCGCTCGGTTTACTTCAACAAACAGCTCCGCTACTTCAACCATGAAGGAGCCGCGCTGATCGGCGCCTCGGAACAGCGCACGATGCCCGGATTCGGCTACTCGGGCCGCGGAATCGGCGTAGCCATCGTCGATAGCGGTATCGATGCGACGCATCCCGACCTCCCGTTCGGCACGCACGTGAAGCAGAACGTCAAAGTTGTGATCGGCGGCGCCGGCCTCGGATCGCCGTTCGACGGCGTCGTTCCTCCAACCTACGTCGAGAATCTGCCCAACACCGATACAACGTCCGGCCATGGCACGCACGCGTCAGGCTCCATCGCCGGCCTCGGCACGGAGAGCGGCGGCAAGTTCGCCGGTGTGGCTCCGGGCGCGGACCTCATCGGCGTCAGCACCGGTGAGGCGATCGCCATCCTCTGGGCGCTGGAAGGATTCGATTACGTCCTCACGCATCAGTACACCTACAACATCCGCGTCGTCAGCAACAGCTGGGGCACGAGTGGCCCGTTCGATCCGGAAGATCCCGTGAGCGTTGCCTCGAAGGTTTTGCACGATCGCGGCATCACCGTCGTTTTCGCCGCCGGCAACGAAGGTTCCGGCAACAACACGATGAATCCGTACGCCGACGCGCCGTGGGTCATCGGCGTCGCCGCCGCGGACAAGCAGGGACGTCTGGCCAGCTTCTCGTCACGCGGCATTCCGGGCGATCCGCTCTACCACCCCACCATCACCGCTCCGGGAGTTGCCATCGTTTCGACAAAAGCCAATGCCACCCCGCTCGGACAGGCCGGGCAATGCACGGGTCTTTCGGTCTCCGAAACCGTCTGGTACGCATGCATGGACGGAACGTCGATGGCCACGCCGCACGTCGCCGGTGCCTGCGCGCTGCTGCTCGAAGCGAATCCCGCGCTCACGCCCGACGCGATCAGGTCGACGATCGAGGCAACGGCTACGCCGATGGCCGGTTACGGCCTGCACCAGGTCGGTGCCGGGTACCTCAACGTCCTGGCGGGCCTGGATGCGGTCAAGAATCCGTCCAAGATTTACGGCGTCGTGCTCGACCAGAATTACCACGCCGGTTTCAGCGGCACCAGCAGCAACGAGTCGTGGGACCAGGCTTTTGATCCGTCGGCCGGCCCGGCCGTGCATCACTACACGATCGGCGGGAGCGGCGTGGAGAGCGATGTCTTCCTGACCTGGGACAATACGGCCAATACCTTCAACCTCGCGGTCACCGATCCGAGCGGCACGCAGACCTCGACGGGATCGAACCTCCTCGCCGCGGTTTACGGACTGCAGGCTGCCCTCGGCTTCGCCGCTCCGGCAGCGGGCGATTGGTTCACTACGATCTACGGTCTCAAAGGGCAGTCGACCGGCACGGTCGGCGTCGGCGTTCCCGACACGCTCCATCTCTCGGTCACGAACTACTACGGCACCTTCTCCGGTATCGACGATACGGCGGGATCTCCGTACGCCTCCTACATTCGCAAGGCCATCACCCTTCGTCTGATGGACAGCAGGACTTCGACCGCGTTCCAGCCGGATGCGAACGTCACCCGCGGTGAGATGGCAGTGATGCTTGCCTCCGACTGCTGGATTCGTCAGAGCTTGATCAATCCGATCGGCTTCACCGACGTCCCGGCATCTCTCGCTCCGTATGTTCAGGCCGTGACCAGCGCCGGCGGTCCGATGCGCGACACCTTCATGCAGAGCGGGCCGGTGATGGCCACTGGCAGTGCATTTCTTCCAGGCGCGAACGTCACGCGTGCCGATCTCGCCACCTGGCTCGTTCGCGCGCTCGGCAAAGACGCAGACGCGCAGGCGGCGATGACCACGGCGACCTCGTTCAGCGATGACGCTGACATCCCGCCCGCAGCGCGCGGTTATGTCGTCGTTGCGAACAGCATCGGCCTCATGGCCGGTTACGCAAACGCATCGTCGATTGAAGGCGCGCCGGTGACGTACAGCTGGCAGCCAAACAACGCTGTTGCCCGCGGCGCGTTGGCGCAGACGATCGACAAGTGGTGGGACATCTTCATGACGCCGTGACGGCGACATACGTTCGCGAGAAAGGACCGTGAGACCATTGAGACAGCACTGGGACCATAACTACAAGAAGAGGCGGCTATGAACATTACCTACTCGAAAGACTCCGATGCGTTAGCCATTGATTTCCGGGACGCCGAATACCATGAATCTGATCTTCGACGGCTTCGTCATCGACTTCGACAAGTTGGGACGGCCGATGGGGATTGAGATTTATCACGACGCCTCGAAATTCGTGGACATCGAATCGGCTCATGAAAAAAATGGGTCGGGAAGAGGCTTCAGCATCCGCTGTCGAGCAACTCGAAACTGCTGCGAAGTCCTAGCGCCGCGTGAACCGTTTCAGCGTCGCGCGGGCTTCGTTGATGCCGAGGAGGATCGCGGTGGCGAAGTAGACGACTCCGAATGCGCCGGCGACCAGGATCGCTTCGCTGATGTGGCGGAAGGGGAGATGCGGAGTGATCAGCGGCGCGAGATAGAAATGGCAGGCGACTCCCGCGACCGCGGCAACCAGTCCCGAAATCCAGAGTCGTGCGAGGAATGACGGCGCGAGTTTGACACTCCCGATGCGGCGGGCCAGCGCGCGGCGGAGCAGGGCGAATTCGATCCAGCCTGCCATGCCTGCCGAGGCGGTCAATCCAATTACGCCGAGGAGCTTCGATCCTTCCGGGAGATTCGGCAGCGGCATGTGCAGCAGGGCGATCAGATCGATGATGTAAGGCCGCAGCGGAAAGGCAAAGAGCAAGCCGAGGACGGCGGTCAGTGTGACGCGCACCATTGCGAAACGCAGCGGCGTTTTCGGATCGCGTAAAGCGTAGAAGGCGGAGGAGTAGAGCCTGCCGAGCGTCACCGCAAGCAGGCCGAACGTCGAGCCGATCAGGATGTACCAGACGTACAGCGTGTCATCCGTGCGGAACTGGCCGGATTGGTAGAGGGCGGCGACCAGCACGCGTCCAATGAAAATGAACGCGGTAACCGTCGGCACGACGAAGAATGCGATCTGCCGCAATCCCCGTTCGAGGCGCATGCGCAGTGCGGTGTTGATCTCGTCTGCGGTCCCGATCGCGCCCGACATCTGCGGCAACTCCGCCGCAGCCACCGACATCCCGAAAAGGCTGATTGGCAGGAAGTAGATCGTCTGTGCGTATGACAAACCGGCCACAGCGGCGGTGCCCAACCAGCTGGCGATGATCTGATCGACGTACCCACTCAGTTGCACGACGCCGCGGCTGATGACGACCGGGCCGAAGCTGCGAATGACGGTGCGAACGTGCGGCAGTGACGTCTGCAACGAAAGTCTGATTCGCGGCGCGTACTTCAGAACGAACGGAATCTGAATCCCGAACTGCAGCGCGCTTCCGACGACGGTTCCCCACGCCAGCGCGATCACGAGCCCGCTCTGCGATGTCCGCGTGCCGAAGAAAACGAGTGTCGCGATCATGGCTGCGTTCCACACCACTGGCGCGACGTACGAGACGAAAAATTTGTGATGGCTGTTCAGGACGCCGAGGCACCACGCGGAGAAGACGAGCAGGCCGGTTGCCGGAAAAAGAATCTGCACGACGCGGATCGTCAGCAGTCGGACATCCCCCTGAAAACCGGGCGCGATGAGGTCGATGATCCATGGGGTGAGGAAGACGCAGACCGTCACGATGGCCATGACGACCACGCCGAGGAGCGAGAGGATCACGCCCGCGACGCGCCCTGCCATCTCATCGTCATCCTCGGCGATCAGCCGCGCGTAGACGGGTATGAACGATGCGGAGAGAACGCCTTCCCCGAAAAGGTTCTGCAGGAAGTTCGGGATCTTGAGGCCGGCGTTGTACGCGCCCGCGGCCGGCGAGTTGCCGAGGTAGTGCGCGAAGACGCGGACGCGAATGAGTCCCGCGATGCGGCTGAGCAGGATTCCGGCGGCGACGAGCACGGCGAAACCGGCAGCGCGCGGCTTCGCTTTTGCGGGCACTTCAGGTGGCGTGGTTTCGGCGGTCATCGATAACGGGCGCGAAGCCTACTGCGGAATTCGCGCCGAAACGGCGCGGTACCATACCGCGACCGTGCCGAATCGTGGACTTATACGGATCGCAGGCGCCGGACCGTCCGGTCTCGCCGCGGCCATCATCCTCGCGCGCGCCGGCCGCGAGGTCGAGGTTCACGAGGCCAAAGGCGATGTCGGAACGCGCTTCATCGGCGATCTGCAAATCATCGAAGGCGCCTCCGAGTCCGAGTCCGTCCCCGCCTTCCTCGACCGCCTCGGCATCGAGCGCAATTTCTACTTCCGCGCCGCCGACTGGGCCACGTTTTACGATCACAAGAATGCCGCGCGCGTGATCCGCAGCAAGCAACCGTACGGCTGGTTCATCCACCGCGGCGCCGAGGAGAGGACGCTCGACCGCGGCCTCCTCGCGCAGGCGCAACGTGCGGGCGCGACGGTGATTTTCAACAGCAGATTGGCGCCTGATCAGGCGGACATCGTGGCGACCGGCCCAGCATCGCCGGACGGCTTGGCGAAGGAGATGACGTGGCACGTAGGACCTCGGGAGTCGGGGGTCGGGACTCGGAGCAGTGATCGCGATCAACAAAGCTCCGACACCCGACACCCGACACCCGACACCCGCGAACGCATCGACGTCTACTTCAATCACAAGCTCTCCCCCGGCGGCTATTCGTATCTCTTCATCCTCGACGGCGTGGCCACATTCGGCTGCGCGATCGTGGCGGATTTCAAGCAGATCGATTCGTATTTCGATCACTCGCTAGCGGCGGCGCAGCGGCTGCATCATTTCGATGTACCGGCGGACGCGCGCACCGGCTACTCGTACATGAACTTCCATCTCAAACACGCCGCGACGTCGAATGGCGCGCGGTTCGTCGGCGAGGCCGCGGGATTTCAGGATTACCTCTTCGGCCTCGGCATCCGCTACGCGCTCACCAGCGGTTCGCTTGCAGCGCGCAGCATCATCGAGGATCGCGACTACGACGAGCTGTGGAGGTCGGAGTTGGGCGCGAAGCAGCAGACCAGTCTCGTCAATCGATTCCTCTACGAGAGCGGAGGCAATTTCGGACTGTCGATGTTCGTCCGGCAGGCGTCGCGCGCGAAAGACTTTCATCATTATCTGAGTGGCTGGCATCGCACGACATGGTGGAAGTCGCTGCTGTCGCCGGTAGTGCGCCGCGTCTGGAAACATGAGGGCCGCTGCCAGCACAAACCGGGTCCGCACTGGTGCCGTTCGCGCGATACCCATCTCCAGGTTCCGCCGCTTGGGCCGGTGCAAAAGCGATGACCTCCGACGCGCTGCCGATGCCGGTGTCGCCAACGGTGGAGGGGGCATACGCGTTCTGCCGCGACATCGCCCATCGCTACGGGGCGAACTTTTCGGTCGGATTTCGATTCCTGCCGCGCGTGAAACGCCGCGCCGTCTACGCGGCGTACGCATGGTGCCGCTGGGCGGACGACATCGCGGATGAACCAAGCGACTCGGCGCAATCCGTGCTCGATCGTCTCGATGCCTGGCAGCGCGAACTGGACGCAACATACGCCGGCAATCCGACGCATCCCATCACGCTCGCTCTCGCCGACGCCTTGCAGCATTTCGCGATTCCGAAAAGCGCATTCGTCGCGCTCATCGACGGCTGCCGTCAGGACATGACAAAGACGCGCTACGAAACCTTTGCCGAGCTCCTCGGATACTGCGAGCTGGTCGCGTCCTCGATCTCCGATATCTCGCTGGCGATCTACGGCTACCGCACCCCCGCCGCGATCGGCTACGGCCGCAATCTGGCCACGGCGCTGCAGTTGACGAACGTCACCCGCGACGTGGGTGACGATCTCGATCGCGAGCGCATCTACCTGCCGCAGGAGGAGCTTCTGCGTTTCGGCGTTACGGAGCGCGACCTCTTCGACCGCCGTGAAGACGATGCGATGCGCAAGCTGATCGAGTTCCAGATTGAACGGGCGATGTCGTACTTCAAGGCCGCCGAGCCGCTGGTTAGGGAGCTGTCGTTTGATGCACGTTTTCCCACGTTGTTGATGGGCGGCGTCTACGCGACCGTCCTCGCGAAACTGCGCTCCAACCCACTCATCGTTCTTCGGAAGCGGCTCTCGCTAAGCCGTGTTCAGAAACTGATGGTCGTGGCGCGGCGGCTTGTCCGTCCGCGCTTCGCGTGAAACGTGCGACGATCGGGCTTCGTCCCACGAACGACATGACGCGCGTGCTGACAGCGATTCTCGTGCTCCTCGGCGCGGCGGCCGCCGAGGCCGCCGACGCGCCGAATGTGAGCGTGCTGGTGCCGATCGTTGGCAGCGTGCTCGGCATGAACAACGTCCGCTGGAAAACGGACGTCGATCTCTTCAACGACTCGCGTTCCGAGGCCAGCGTGATGTTGACGCTGCCAACGGCGCCCGATCAGCCGTTCATTCTCGTCACGATCGCTCCCGGCGCCGTGCAGCATTTCAGCGACATTGTGGCGTCCACGTTCGGGATGACCGAGGTGCTCTCGCCGCTGAAGATCACCACGATCGATAGCTCGCGTTCCGTACGCGTGCTGGCGAATGTTTATGGCATTCACGAGGCGGGAATCACGCGCCCGGAGCCGATCGCGGTCACCTACAGCGCGACATACTTTCCGTTGCGCGCGCTCAACGGCCTCTCCTTCAGCGACTCGTTCCGCACCAACATCGGCCTCGCCAACCTCGGCGATCACGAGGCCGCGTTCACGCTCGCACTGCAACGCGCCGGCCGCAACGTGGCCGTCACGCGGTACCGCGTCTCCGCAAACGCGCTCGTCCACACCTCGGTGCAGTCGCTCTTCCCGATGATCGCGAAGGGCGACGACTTCACAGTGCTCGTCGAAACAAGCGCGCCGGATACGTACGTCTACGCCGCGGTGGTCGACAACGAAACGAATCAGACGCACTACATCCAACCGTCGATCAGCAGCGTGCAAGAGCAGGAAGCGCGCAATGAGTAGCGCAGCGTGTATTCTTCGCCTCCATGGAAGAGCCGGAGTACCTCATCTGCCTCGAGTGTGAGACGCCGACGTATCTATTCGAATTCGGAGCGAACGGGAAGCTGCTCTCCGTCATCTGCAACACGTGCGGGAACGACAGCCCCTCCGAATTCAT
>JAFAOU010000203.1 GCA_019247495.1 Acidobacteriota bacterium | reverse complement strand
CGCGCTGTACGAGAAGACGAAAAATCCGCGCTTCTGCCTCGCCGGCGGCTGCGCGTACAACAGCGTCGCGAACGGACTCGTCTTCGACCGCTCGCCGTACAAGGACCTCTACATTCAGGCCGCGGCGGGCGACGCCGGCGGTGCGATCGGCGCGGCCTACTGGGTCTGGAACGAGATCCTCGGCAACACGAAGTCGTTCGTGATGACGCATGCATACTGGGGGCCGGAGTACGACGACGTCGCCATCGATGAGTCGATCGCCGCACGCCGAGCCGACCTCGATGCCGCGAACTGCACGATCGAGCGCGTGACGGACGAGCGCGATCTTTGCCGCCGTACCGCGGCGCAGATCGCGGATGGCAACGTGGTCGGCTGGTTTCAGGGGCGGATGGAGTGGGGGCCGCGCGCGCTCGGCAATCGGTCGATCGTCTGCGATCCGCGCCGCGCCGACATGAAGAACATCCTCAATCAGAAGATCAAGCGCCGGGAGTCCTTCCGGCCGTTCGCTCCCTCGGTGCTGCGCGATGCGGTCGGCGAGTGGTTCGAAACCGACTACGACGTGCCGTTCATGCTGCAGGTCTATCAGATCCGCGAAGAGAAGCGCGCGCAAATCCCGGCGGTGACGCACGTGAATGGATCGGGGCGATTGCAATCGGTCGACGAACAGCAGAACGCCCGCTACTACCACCTCATCGAAGCGTTCCGCGACGCCACCGGAGTCCCGCTCGTGCTGAACACGTCGTTCAACGAAAACGAGCCGGTGGTCAACACTCCCGCGCAGGCGCTCGACTGTTTCCTGCGCACGAAGATGGATCTGCTGGTGATGGGCGACGTGATGATTCGCCGGCAGTAGTCACTTCGTGGCGAGGATGAGGTAGTCGCCGTCGTCGGCGCCGTCCTTCAAAAGCTCGAGCTTGAATCCCGCTTCGGTCAGCGTCGTCCAACAGGCTTCGTGTTGCTGCCACCCATGCGTCGACAGCGCGATCGTCAGCGCTCTGCCGGCGAGCAACTCTTTCGCGCCGCGAAGCGCATCGCTCTCGGCGCCTTCGATATCCATCTTGATGAAATCGGGGCGCGTGACGTATCCGCTGGCGATCAGATCATCGAGCGATGCCGTGACCACGTGAAGATCGCCGCCCTCGGCCAGGCCTCCCATCGACGCATGCTGCGCGATTCGGAAATGCGCTTCTCCGCTCGCCGCGGCAATCGCCAGCGCCTTCACGTGAACGTTCGCGATCTCGTTGATCCGTAGATGGCGATCGAGAAAATCGAGATTCCGCGGCAGCGGCTCGAATGCGTAGACCCGTCCTGAATCGCCGGCCAGCTTCGACGCGAGAAGCGTGAAAAAGCCTACGTTGGCGCCTACGTCGAACACCGTCGCGCCCGGCCGGATGCGTTCTCGAAAGAGCTGCTGCATGTTCCGCTCGTACGTCCCAAGCCAGCATCCGTTCGTGCTCGAACCGGCGATCCAGCGCCAACCTTGCAACTCGCCCGAGCGAATCCGCACGACCGACTCCGCAGGCATCAGCCGAAGCGGCATGCGGACCAGATTCGCGAGGAGCCTGCGAACGCGCGACCTCAACGGCTTCTCCGGAACAACTCGATCGACAGCATCCCCTCGGCCAGGAAGCGTTCGAACGCGTACCGCCAGCCGGCGCGCCCGTCGAGAAGCGCGCGCTTTGCGATCAACGTGTAGAACAGCGTCGCGAACGGTGCGACGACGCGCAGCTTGCGAATGCGGCCCTGCATCGGAAGTGTGCGCCACGATGCGGCGCGAACTTTCTTCGCCTCCTGGCGCATGTACTTGCGTTGCCGTTCGATGAAGCGGCGGAGGTCTTTGCGGTCATCGTGGATGAGGGTCGTGCGTAGCCGCTCGAGCCGGCCGTGAACGCGGACGCGTTGTGTGTGGCCGTCCTGCCAGATCTCGAACGCGCCGCGCCGCAGCAGGACGGCGCGCGGCGGATAAAGCGCCGACCGGAGCGGCCGTCCATTGATCGCGTAGACGAATGCCGCTTCGTATCCTGCCAGGTCCGGCGGCGGATCGAGCGACGCCATCTCGCGCACGAACGCCTCGGGGACGAAGTAGTCCGCATCAAGCGTGAGGACCCACGGCGTCCTCACCTGCTCGACGCCGAAGCTCCATTGCCGGTCGTGCGAATCGAACGCCCGAGGAATGACGCGAACGTTCGCGAAGCGCCGGGCGATGGTGACCGTGTCATCGGCGCTCATGCTGTCCACGATCACGACCTCGCGCGCCCACGCCAACTGCGCCAGCGTCCGGCCGATGTTCGCCTCCTCGTCGCGCGTCAGGATCAGCGGCGTGATGAGGTCGAGCATCGAGAGGGCATGGTATCAGCGCGTATGCGACACTGACGGCGTGAGCAGAGAGTTCAGCCGACGCGATCTCGCCGCCATCGTGCTCGTCTCGTACGCGTGGTTCGCGCTGCTGATCGTGGTCTTCGACAGTTATCCGTCGCGCGTGCTGCATTGCGGCGACAACCCCTCGTACGCCGGGGAATCCGCGGCCCTCCGCGGCCAGCCGGCGCCGGAGTTGGTCGCGCGGCACTTCCTCGGGTATCCGCTGCTCGCCGCTCCTGTGGCTGCGCTGCTCCACACCTCGGACATGAATGCGCTGCCGATCGTCTCGATCATCGCGTCGCTGGTGGCGATCTATCTGGCCGGCGAATTGTGGGGTGCCTGGGCGGCGGCGTGGTTCGCTGTCATCAATCTGGATTGGATTCAGCGCTCGCTGCTCGGCGGCGCCGAGCCTCTTTTTGTCGCGTTGATCTTCGCCTGTCTCGTTGCAGCGCGTAAGGATCGATGGACGCTGGCCGCAATCTTCGGCGCGCTGGCCACGGTGGTTCGCCCCCTGGGCATCTTCGCGCTCATTGCTCTGGGCGTGGTCCTTCTGCGCCGCCGCCGCTTTGGCGCCCTGGCGCTCGCAATCGCAGTCAGTCTCGTCGCAGGCGGCGCTTACCTCGGGCTCGTCCATCTGCTGTTCGGACAGTCGTTCGGGAACTTCACCTGGTACCAGAGCATGGGGCTAGGTCACGATCGCACCTTCATCCCTTTCGTGACCATCTTCATGACATATGCAGAGCATCACGGCGAGCATCAGCTCACCGCGAAAAACCTTGCAAAGACGTTGGTATGGATGACGTTCTCGCTCGCCGGGGTCATCGCCGCGTTCTGGCGGCGCGAGATGCGCGAATCGATGCGGACGGTGCCGGTCGAGTGGATCTTCGCCAGCCTCTACGCCGCGTCCTTTCTCTTCTTCCCCGCCTGGTGGATCGAAGGGGAGTATCCGCGGTATCTCGCCCCGGTGATCCCGATGCTCCTCGTCGCGCTGCGTCCGTGGCTCCCCTCGGATCGACGGGTGATCTGGATCGTCGGTCTGCTGTCGGTCACGCTCTCGGCCGTCGAGGACATGCCGATGTTCAGAGAGGCGTTGCGCGCGCTCGTCCACTGATCCGTTCGTACTGTGCTTCCATCAGCTCCGCGACGTGGTCCCAAGTGAATTGTTCTTCGACGAGTTGACGTCCGCGCCTTCCCATTTCGGCGCGCAATGCGCTGTCGCCGAGTACCTTTCGGATCGCTTCGGCCAGCGATTCCGGCGCGCTGCTGGTGACGAGACCTGCTCCCGACTGCGCCACATCGTTTGCCAGTCCGACCTCGGGTGAGACGATCACCGGCATGGCCGCCGCCATCGCCTCGAGCACGACGTTGCCGAAGTTTTCGGAATGCGACGGTAGGACGAGCGCGGTCGACGTTTGCAGCAACACTTCTTTCGCTTCGCCGCTCACAGGACCGCGGAACTCGATCCTGTCGGCGACACCATTGCGTTCCGCCTGCGCGCGCAATTTCGGCGTCAACTCTTCCTCATCGTTGCCGGCGATGATGACGTGCGCGCCGTGGAGGTGCGGCATCGCATCGATCACGCGATCGAGTCCCTTCTTCCAGTTGATTCTGCCGAGACACAGCAGCGTGCCGGGTAAGCGCGCCGTGGTCGTGATCTGCGGAAGATCGATGCCGTTCGGCACGACGAACGAATCAGGGATGGGCATCGACATTCGCCGCGCGTCGTCCCGCTCGCTGTTCGCGGTGAAATGAATCGCCGCCGCCTGCGCGAACGTGCGGCGCTCGATGGCGCGGATCCACAACATCTTCGCGAACCGGCTTTTCTGCGCGACCAACTCGGGAACGAGCATGCCGCGTGGCGACACGACGTAGGCGACTCCTTCCTTCCGCGCGGCGCGGGCGGCCGCATACGTCGGCCAGAGGAAGATGGAGTGGAGGTGTACCGCGTCGTACTGGCCAACCGATTTCGCGAGAGCGGCACGCATTTGCGGCGAGACGTAAAGCCGCCGTAGTGTCGAAGGAAAATAGTGGACGGAAACGCCATCCATGTTCACGGCCACGCCGGTAGGGACATCCGAGTTGTGCGCGCCGTCGACATTCGTCGTGAAGACGTCGACCTGGTGCCCGCGCCGCACAAGCGCACGGCATAAGCCGTGAACCGCGTAGATCGGACCGCCGTAACGCGTCGCGGGCAGGTAGGTTGGAACGACGTGAAGGAGGCGCACGCGCTACGGTGCTACGCGATGACCGGTGCCGTCAATCGCGCGGTGGATGGAGCCGCTGCCACAGTCACAGCCTTCTCCGCCGCCAGCCTGTCGTCGAGAGCAGCGGTTGCAAACATGCAGCCGATGAAGAACGCCGTCAGAAGCGTAAGGACCGGATCGGAGTAGGCCTGCGCAGAAACCATGAACTCGACGACATTCGACGCAATGATGCCGAACAGAGCCGCGCGCGCCAGTTGGGACGAGCCGGGAACGTCGGGGTGGCCGGAGATCTTCACCATCGTCAGGATCATCGTCAGCCCGAGCAACGCTACCGAAAGAAGCCCCGGCACGCCCAGCTCGATGGCCAGTTTTCCGAGGCCGCCCTCCTGCCATCCGAGCGTGGTGGCACTGTCCTCGCGAAGGACGTGATAGACCCCTTGCGTTGCGGTCCCAAGGCCGGCGCCCATGATGCCCGCTTGCTCGATCGTGACGCCAAGTCCTCCTTCGAGCCGATCCCATATCTCTTCTTGCGTGGTGTACGCGCCTCGGGTGTACACGCTCGATTCCTCATCCTGCGAAATCCTGGTGATCACGAAGATCACCACGATTCCGAGCAGTCCGAACGAAACCGCCTGCGCGAACGACAACTGACGGAAGTAGCGCCAGAGGAATGCCACGACGAAAACGACGATCATGTAGATGGCTTTGCGCCGTCCGCTGATCATGCAGTTCAGAAACCCCCAGCCGGTGACAAGCATCCAGATCCACGAGCTTCGAAACGATCGCCGCCGCACAGTCATGATGATGCCGATCATCGTGAGAAGTGCGGCGTGCCATCCCATGATGTCCGGCCCGCGATAGAGCCCGGAGAGCATCCGGATGTTGAACCCCGTGATGAAGCGGATGTTTTCACTAAGGGCTACTGTCCCGAGCGCGCGCCAGGGGACGCGAAAATATTCGAGCGGCGTTCCGATCATGGCAATCGCAGTCACGACCGAATAGAACTTGAAAACGTCGTAAAGTTGCTCTTCGCGCTGCAGAAACGCGTAGCCGATGATTACCGCGGGCATCGGCGCCAGGTAGAGAAAAAAGCTCATCGCCGGCGCCTTCCACTGATCGATCCCGAAGGTGAACAGCCCATTGATCGCGGCGAGAAAAAGAAAGATGAAAAAGAAAATCAGCGTGCCGAAAAGACTTGAGAAACGGCGCGAGAACTCGCGTCCCTCCCTCTGCAGCACTGCCTGCCCTGCGAAAAGGACGGCCACGTAGATCGCCACGATGCTGATCGACATGATCACCGGCGTTCCGGCAGTCAGCTTGCGCGCGGGATCCTGAAGAACCCCGCACAGGATGGCCATCAGCCATCCGCGGCGCCAGTCGACGAGCGTGAAGCTCATCGACATGAGCATGAAGGCGGCGAAGAGAATTGGGACGGTCATCGCGCTGTGCCGGTGGGAACGTGATCGGCTCGCGGCCCATTTCTGGCGATCAGGCGCCGCCCGCCGCGCGCCAGACGGCGGGCCAGCACCCATCCCCGCAGCTCGCCGATCAGCTTCGTCGGAATCGTCCACGGATGCGCGAGGTGATAGCGCGTAACGACATTCCGCCGCAGACGCCGCAACGCGTAGCGAAACAGCGGCGGTCGATGATGAATCGCGAAGTAGTAATCGCCGGACGAGTGTGCAGGAGACGGACTGCTGCGGTGATCGCCGTACGAGCGCAATCCTCCGCTGCTCAGTTTCAGATGGCGCAATCCGGCCTCCGGCGAAAACCAGATCCTGCCGCCGGCGGCAACCAGCCGCAGCGCGAAGTCGGTTTCGAATCGGTAGGCGACGCCAGTGTAATTCTCGTCGAAGCCGCCGGCGTTGATGGCGTGCTCGCGTTTCACCGAAAGATTTCCCGCCATCACGTTCGTGACGAAGCGGCCTGTGTCGTGGTTGAAGTGAAACTCGAGATCATCCTGCGGCTGGTCGTGATGCTGCGGCGTTTCACCTGGCTGCAGGATTTGTCCGACAACTGCCCAGATCGCGTCGTCGGCATGCGCACGCTCGTGCGCGCCGATGAGCCCCGCGGCAGGCTCGACGTCATCGTCGACGAACAGTACGACTGGCGTCGTGGCAGCAAGCAGCGCTTTATTCATCGCACGAGGAATGGACGGCTTCTCCAGACGAATGAGCTGCATGCGTCCCTCGGCGTGCCACGCGGCGAGCGCCTTGTTCTCCTCGACGCTCTGATCGACGACGATAATCGCCTCCGGCGGCGGATCGAGCTCGAAGAGCCGCCGAACGGTTTCCGCCACGATCGCGCCGCGGTTGTACGTCGGAATCGCGACGGTGATCACGTGCGTGCCCTCGCCACAAACGCCAGCGCCGCCTTCACGCCCTCCACGCCGCGCGCGAACGTCCAGGTGCCGATGATTTCGCGCGATCGTTGCGCCATTCGCCGCCGCAGCGATGGATCGGCGATCAGTTTCGCCATCGATGCGGATAGCGACTCAGCCTCGCCGGCCGGATAGACGAACGCGTTCTCCCCTTCGAGCACGATGTCGCCGATCGATCCGCAACGGTCCGTTACGATCACCGGGAGTCCGCACGCCATCGCTTCATTGATGACTGCACCGCGCGGTTCGTAGGTCGACGGCAGCACGAAGACATCCGACATCCCGTAGTACTTCGGCAGCTCGCTCTGATTGACGAAGCCGGCGAAGTGAACGTCGCCGAGGCCGTGCTCGCGCGCGAATGCTTCGAGCGGTTCGCGGAGCAGTCCATCGCCGAGGAAAAGCACTGCGGCGCGATTCCGATTGGGAAGCTGCTCGAACGCGCGGAGCAGCGTCATCGGATCCTTCCGAGCAACCAGTTTGGCCGAAAAAACGAAGAGGGTTTGCTCCGGGCGGACGCCTATCTTCGCGCGCATCGCGTCGCGCTCGCCTGGCGCGAAGCGGCTCGCCTCCGCGAACCGTTCGTTGTCGACGGCCCACGGAAGCAGAAAAAAGTGCTCGGGATTCGCACCATAGTGGCGGTAGTAGTCAGCGTTCAACGCACCAGAGGTCATGAAGCCGCTCGCACCGCGAAACAGCATTCGCAGCAGCCGCGCACGAATCCGGGCGCGCGTCGTTGTCTCCGGCGGCGGGAAGCTGCTGTCGCCGTAAAGAAAAAATTGGATGCCGGCCCACCAACACGCGGCGATGCCGAGGAGCGCGCTGACGGACCCCCAGCCGAGCATGAAGATCACCATCTCGTACGGCTCGCGCAGTAGCGCGGGGACGATGCCGGGATTGATGTGGCGTGTCCATCCGCGATTGCTGTCGTGCACGAGGTTGCGCAGAAACTTGTGTTGATAGCCGGTCAGCAGCTCGACGTCCCACTTCAGCGCCGTCCCCATGTCGGCGTCGCGATACGTGCGCACGCCGGCATCGGACAAATACAGCACCGTGAGATCGATTTCCGGATCGGCTGCGAGCAAGCGAAAAAACGGATCCTGATACTGGATCACGTGCGACGCGACGATGGCGATGCGGCGGCGTTTCACCTCGCGTCATCTTCGCATAGCGTTCAGGCGCGACTGATAAAAAGCGGCCGTTTCGCGCGCCACGCGCTCCCACGTATACGCACGCGCCGTCTGCGCCGCGGCGGCGCTGATGATCGCCGAGCGAGCAGGATCGCGAACGATGGCGAGCGCCTCATCGGCGAGTGCGTTCGCGTCGCCGGGCGGAACGAGCATCCCGTTTTTCCCGCTCTCGATAACGTCGTGCATGCCGCCAACATCGCTTGCGACGACGCACAACCCGCGGCTCATCGCCTCGAGAAACGCCTTACCGAATCCTTCGAAGAACGAGGGAAAGAGAAAGATGCCGTGCGCGTCGTAAATGTCGCGGAGCGCGTCCTGCGTCGTCCACGGCACGACGGTCATCTGTTCGTTTGTCTCGGCCCTCAGCAGCGCGCGGATGGCTGCTTCGCTGCTGCGATCGCACACCCAGGTGAAGCGCAGATTGGGATCGGCTGCGGCCAGCCGGTTCATCGCTTCTGCAGTAATCATCGGCGCTTTGAAGAACGCGAACTGCGCTACGTGCAGCACGCGGACGAGGCGCTCTGGGGCCATCGGCGGCGCGGGGATGCGCGTGTACGACAGAGGAGCCGCCTGAGGGATCACCGCAATCTTCTCCGCGGCAACGCCAAGGCGATTGCGGAGAAAGTCCGCATCCCGCGAGGACGAGACGATATGTCCGTCCGCCCGGGCCGCAATCGCGCGTCCATGCCGATCCAGCAGTGAACCGATCAGGCGCGACGAAATCCTCCGGACGACGCTTCGTTCGTCGGTTCCGTACATCGTCCGCCACGGACGCAACGTGTGTTCAACGTTCAGTTCGAAGCCATGCGACCGATGAATGAAAGCTGTTCCTGGCGAGAGGCGATGGACGATTCGCGCGGCGCGAAATCCGTGAGGCTGATTGACGTGGACTACGTCGTATCGTTTTTCGCGAATGGCACGCGCCGCGGCGCACGCGTATGTCCCCGGCAGTTCCAGCAGGAGGTGAAGGTTGCCGTGCCGAATGCGGCGTCCAAGGCTATCGGACCAGATCGCGTCGACCTCGTGGCCGAGCGCGCGCAACGCCTCAATCGTCTGCACCTCAGTGCCGGCAGCGCCGGAATGCGGGTTGTGCGGCACGTCGGCCATGAAAAGGATTCGCATCATCAGCGCAGTTTCCGCTTGATCACCTTCGCGCCCAGCCGCGCGAACCGGACAGCATTGCGAGCGGCGGAAAGCGGCGATGCGGCAGTGATCTCGCGAAACTCGCGAACGCTGCGCGCAACATCTGCTGCCTCGACGTAGTACTCGAATCGCCTCGCGGCAACTTTATCGCGCGGCCATGCGCGCGCCGGCGCCTGCGCGCCGGAACGGACGGCGTCGAGGATCGTCGCTACGCGTGTATCGTACGTATGCTCCCGGAGCACCAGATCCCGCGCGCGTTGTGCGATCGCAGTCCGTGCAGCGTCGCGCGCCAGCCAACTTGCGACGAGGTCGGGAATCTCCTCCGCGTTGCGGTAACCGGCAAAGTGAACGTTTTCCTCGAAGCCAAGGAGCGTCAGTTCGGAGGGTATACCGGTCATGAGTAGCGCGCCGGCAGCCATGGCTTCGAAACAACGCATGTTCGCGTCCGACGGATGATCGTCGCGGCTGATGTTCACGACGATCTTCGATCGCCGGTAGATTTCAGCCATTTCCTCCGGCGTGTAGAAGCGGCTCGCATCGTTCATGACGAAACGCTCCGTCAGCGCCGCCAGAACGTGGTCGCGCGTCCCGTAGATCGAGCGGCTCTTGCGGCCCACCCATCCAACGTCAAAATCACGCTCGGTCCCGGCGCCGTCGAATAGATCCCGTTCCGCAGCGTGCGGAAGCAGCCGAACCCCCTCGATGCCCGCCGCTTCGAACGCAGCCTCGAATCCCGGGTGAAATACGAACGTGTAGTCGTATAACGCCGACCATCGCACACGGCGTTCGAGCGCGACGTAGGTATCGATGTGAAAGATCGCGGTCGGCGCGGCGGAGCGCTCGATGCCGGCGGGCAACCACGGCCTGCCGTCAGGGTTCAGAAGCAACTGCGGCGAACCATCTGCGCGGACCTGCCAGTTCTCGGACGGAGGAACAAAGATGACCGGTGCGATGCGGCCGAACGCCCGCGCATATCCGCGCCGCTCCTTATCCAGCTCGTCTTCGGCGCAGAGAAACACGATCGGTGCAGACATCAGCCCTTCCGAAGGTTCGGCAGCGTCATAGCGATGCGCCGAGCCAGTTGCTCCTCGCCGATGCCGTGAAGGTCGCGGCACTGGTTGCGACCCTGCAGCACGGAACAGCTGAAAAGACGCGAGCGTCTAAGCCATTGGTGGATCCGATTCACCAGGGCGATCGGCGGCATCGCCGGTCAGGATAGCAGCGCCTGGATCAGCCGGACCCAGGCCGGCAGCAACAGCGGACAGCGCGCAATCGCGATGCGAAGGTACTTCCGTCCGCGCCGGTCGCCATTGCGGCGCAATGCCTCTCCGATGAAATAGAGGCCTCGCGCCTCCCGGCACCAGGCCCGCGACCGCACCGGACGGATGCGCGCCGCAGCCTGAAGAATCGAATCCTCCGGCTCTCCGCGCTCACGCGCCTCAAGCGCGGCTCGCGAGAGGCGTCCCAGCCGTTCCTGCTGCTGGCGCGCGCCGCCGGTGATGCTGTCTGGCGTGATGCGTGCCGTGTAAAGAACCTCGCCGAGGATCTGAAATTTTCCGATTTCGGCGAGCCGATACCAGAGGTCAAAATCCTGCCCGTAATAAAACGCCGGCCGATAGCCGCCGGCCCGCTCGTAGGCGTCGCGCCGGAACATGACCGATCCGTGATGTGTCGGACCATCTGCGAGTCGATTTCGCGCGTCGTGCGAAAGCACAAACGCCGGCGCAATCGCCGCGCCGGTGCTGCGGAGGATGTAAAGCGGTTCCAGTTCGGGCCCGGCATATTGGGTTGCGGCGGAGACGAACGCGATCGCCGTGTCGGCGGCGAGTGCCCGTTTCTGCAGCTCGAATCGCCTCGGGTCGGACAAATCGCCCGCGTCCTGCCTCGCAATGTAGACGCCTCGCGCCACCGTGCAGCCCGCAATGAGCGCGCGCGTCAGCCCCGCATTCTCCTGCCGGATAACGCGGATGCGCGAGTCGCGCGCCGCGTACTCTGCGAGGATCGCTGCCGTGGCGTCCGTCGAGCCATCGTCCACGACGATGCATTCGAAATCGGGCTCCGTCTGCGCAAGGAGGCTGTCAATCGTCGCCGCGAGCGTTGCGGCGGCGTTGTAGACGCCCATCACCACGGAGATCGCGGTCATCGCCGTTCGATCCAGGACGCGGCTCGTCCGGCGTTCCGCCATCCGACCACGCGCGCGGCCACTTGATAAATGCGCATGTCGGCCGACGGCGAGATGGCGCGCGCGAGCGTGAGCAGCCGTTTCGCCTCGCCGGACAATCCTGAGGCCCCGCACTGCCGCGCGAGATGAAAAAGCTCTCGCGCGAAGCGCTGAAACTCCGGCGCGTCATTCGGAACGCCGGCCCGCCGCGCATGCGAGGCGATCAGCTCGTGCGCGGCAGCCCGGTCGCGTAGCCGCGCGGGATCGGCCCCGCTGCCCCGCGAGAGCCGCCCGTCGGAGTGATCGCGATGTTCCGCCACGACCTCATCGACGTACGCCAGCCGAACGCCGAGAGCACCGACGCGGCAGTCGTACTCCCAGTCTTCCTCGAGACGAAGCGCCGTCCACGGCCCTGCCGCATCGCAGACAGACGTTCGATACAGCGGCGTCGACGTTTCCCACCATCGCGCCACGAGAAAGGAGGGAAAGATCGTCTTCTGTACCTGGTTCGCCTCTTTCCACGTGCAAGCGATCTCCCTTCCCTCGCCATCGCGGTAGCGCGTGATGCCGTAGGCCACCCCACACTCCGGCTGGTTTTCGAACGCGTGAATCTGGAACTCGAACTTGCGCGGTAGCAGGAGGTCGTCGCTGTCGAGATACTGGATGAACTCGCCTCGAGCGATACCACGCCCAGCCTCACGCGCCAGCCCAGGCCCGCCGTTCGTCACGCGAATCGAACGCACTTCCGGATGACGTGCCCCCAGTTCCGCGATGACCAGCGGTGTGTGGTCAGTCGACGAGTCGTCGACGATGATCACCTCGACCGGCCCGTAGGTCTGATCCAAGACACTCGCCACCGCTTCGCGCAGCATGGCCGGACGGTTGAATACGGGGATGATCGTCGACACCAGTGGTCCGGTCATCTGTCAAGGATAGCGACATAGAATGGCGTCATGATCACATTCGTTGTCTGCGTCGAGCCGGGAGCGCACCGCCTCGAATACAAGGCAGCGACGTTGTTTCACACGATGCGCCGCAACATGGGTGCGATGGCCGGCGCAGCGATCTGGGCTTACGCTCCGCGTCCTGGCCGGATCGTGGCGCCGTGGTGTCGCGAGATGCTCGAGCACTTTGAGGTCCGCCTGATCGAAGAACCTCTCAATGCCGCGCACGCCGAGTACGCTCTGGCCAACAAGCCGCTCGCGTTGGCGCATGCTGAGGAGACCGCAGCCACGGAGTTCGTCACCTTTCTTGACACGGACATCTTGATCTGGCGTGAGCCATCCGCCTTTCAACTCGGCGAGGGAGAAGACATCGCGCTAGTCGCGGACAGCACAAAAACCACCGCCTCGTCAGGTCCCGACGATCCATTCGAGGAGTACTGGATGCGGCTTTATGAGCTTACCGGCGCTACAGCCCGTCCATTCGTCACGACCACGCTGACGGGTGAGCGCGTACGCGGCACTTGGAACAGCGGCGTCATCGCCCTTCGCCGCGACGCGCACATCGCCGTACAGTGGCGCGACGCCATGCTGCGGATGCTGGATGATGATTTTTCTCCTCCGGCGGCATCGTATCTGCGCGAAAACAATCTCTTGAGCGCTGTAGCCACGTCACGATTCGATCGGATGCGCGAGCTCTCGTTCGCCTACAACTATCCGGTGCAGAATTGGGATCGCATGACAGTCAAGGGAATCGCGCCGGAAGAGGCAGTTCTCTGGCACTACCAGCAGTTTCTGGACAAGGCCTATCACCGCTTCGCCGGGCGCATCGACGGCGCAGGTTCCCTGCGCGAACGTCTTACGCTGACCGAGCGCTTCGCCACCGATCTGCGGCACAACTACCGGCGGCGCATCGGGATCGACGAAACCTGGCTGCAATCGATCCGCCGCCGCGCGCGGATCGGTCCGCGCGTGCGGAAGCTCCTCGGCCGCTCCAAGCCGACGGATGCCCGCTACAACGGGTGATTGGGGCTGGATTTCAGCTCATTCTGACGACGATGGTGAAGTCGAAGAGCTTGTAGTCGTGCAGTAGTGCCACGTCGCGCGACACGTGGCGCTTGCAGTAGTCGAAGATCTCGAGCGGATCGGCGTAGTAGAGATCGTCCCGCTTCTTATCCGGATCCGAATACGACGTCAGTGCATTGAACGCGATGCCGCATTTGGCAAGGCTGGCCATGTCGTCGATCGTGGCCAGCATGTAATCGCGCCATGCGCCGGGATCAGCCTCCAGCTTGAAGCTGAAGATGCCGCTGGCGATGCAGTAATCGGCGCGCGGCAGTTCCGCCCGATCGGTCGTGAAGTGCGTTCCCGGCTCATTACCGAACTCCACCTTCGCCGCTTCGATCATCGCGCCGCACATGTCGTAGCCCCAGTAATCGAGATCGCCAGGGCGCGCGCGAAGGTAGGGGAGCAGTGCTCCGTAGCCGCAGCCGTAGTCGATCACCGAGACGTTCGCTTCACCTTCAAGAACGCTGCACAGCTTCCCGAACCGAAGCTGCTGTGCTTTCACCGAGTTCCATCCGACGCCGAGCGGAGTCGCCCCGTGCGAAGCGAGGATCGTCTGGTAATACGCCAGCAAAGGACGCAGGACAGGATCAAGAGTATTCATTGGAAGAGCGCATGATACGGCGCTCGCACACGGCCTGCGCTGCGGCCGTTGCATTTGCGTCAACCGCCTCGCATCATTCGGTGATGTCTTCAGGCGATGGCAGGGACGCCCGGCCGCTCGCGGTTTTTCGTATCGCCTTTGCCTTCACGTTGTTGTGTGAAGTTTTGCAACTGATTCGATTCCGGCATCTCGTCTTCGATGATGTTCCGTTTATCGCGCCCGCCCGCTTCGACATTCGGCTGATCCTTGGTTTGTGGCTGTTGATCCTGTTGGCGTTGATGGGCGGAGTGGCGACCCGGATCGCCGCCGCACTGAACCTGCTGCTGACGCTTGCTGTCTTCGGCATCCTGATCCGGCTCCGGCACTTTGGATATCACGCCGACACGATCTACATCCCAGGCGCGATGCTGCTTGCACTCATTCCCTCCGAACGCACTCTTTCGTTCGATGCCTGGCGCGCTCGCCGTGCCGGCAAAGCACCGCCGGCACCCGTGAATGCCGTCTGCTTCGCTGCCTTCGCCGTTCTCCTTGCAATCACCTACGCCGACTCGTTCTTGTGGAAGCTCAGTTCGCCCATGTGGCGGCACGGACTGGCGATCTGGACTCCGGTGGCCGAGGTTTTCGCCTGCGCCAGGATTCCTCCTCTGCCGCCGATCCCATGGCTATGGAAGGGGATGTCGTACGGAGCGATGATCTTCGAGGTTCTCTTTCCGATGACGATCTGGTTTCGGCGGGCCCGTATCCCCCTCGCCGTTGCCGGCATCGCGATGCACCTCGGAATCGCGTATCTCTTTCCGCTGCCACTGTTCAGCATGGGGATGATCGCGCTTTATCTTCCGCTCATCCCCGGGAAGTTCTATGGAGCTGAGGAAAGTCGGAGTGCCGCGCCGGCCGATGCTGGATCTCGCGCGGTGTCCTGGCTCCTCGGCGTGTGGGTGATCGCAGCGTTGATCCTTGCGATGCGCGTTCCGCCGCTGGCGGGGTCACGGATAGGAGGGCGTGCCGCCGTGATGACAATCCGCGCGTTGTCGCTGCTGGGTGTGCGCTCCCATGATGTCTATCTCGACGGCCACTTTACCGAGCCTCGGCCGACGATGTTGGTCTTCGAGGGGAGAGATGGACGCATCGTCTTGCCATATACGAGCGCCAGCGGGCTTACCGGTCCGGCTCTCTATGGTCGTGTCTACTCGAATTGGATCTGGACTGCGACGATGTCGGGAGAGGCGGCGGCTGAAGGGTCGCGCGTCATCCGGCGCTACGCCGCGTTCTGGCTGGGTGAAAGGCGCCTCCCCGTCAGGGTGGGACGAATCGTCGTCTATCGTCGACGCGTCGTCTATCCGCATGACGTCGATGCATCCGTTCTTCGCGCCAATCAGGAGGCGCGCTGGGAGGAAGCGGGCGAGATCAGCGGCCTCGACCCCCTGTTGATACGCAATGCGCTCGACGCAACCGCACGATGACTCGGCGTGTAAGATGCCAGCGACCCCGATCCGATGAAATCGACAAGTACCAGCGACCTCCGCGCCGGCCTCTCCGTGGTCGTACCGGTCTACAACAGCGAACAGTCGCTGACGCCGCTGGTGGAGCGCCTGCATACGGTACTGCCATCTTTGGCCGGAGAGTGGGAGATCCTCCTCATCAACGACGGAAGCCGCGACCGTAGCTGGGAAGTGGTCCGCGATCTGGCCGCCCGCTACCCGCAAGTGTGCGGCATCCGCATGATGCGCAACTTCGGCCAGCACAACGCCCTCCTCGCCGGCGTCCGCGCGGCGCGCTACAGCGTCATCGTCACCATGGATGATGATCTTCAGCATCAACCCGAGGAGATCCCGAAGCTGCTGGCAAAGCTGGCGTCCGGTGAAGATGTCGTTTACGGCACGCCGGTTTCGCTTCCTCACGGTCTTTGGAGGAACTTCTTCTCCCGATTCACGAAGCGCGCGTTCGCATACGCAATGCGCATCGACGACCTCGTCGACATCACCGCCTTCAGGGCGTTCCGCACCGAGTTGCGGGGAGCCTTTCAGACCTACAGCAGCCCGCAAGTGCTCATCGATGTGCTGCTGTCATGGGGGACGACAAAGTTTTCGTCCGTCAAATGCGAGCACCTGCCGCGGACGATCGGACGATCCAACTACACGCCGGGGAAACTATTCAATCAAGCCATGCTCATTCTTACGGGTTTCAGCACGGCGCCGCTCCGGCTCGCCAGCTCGGTCGGTTTCGTCTTCACGCTGTTCGGATTGACCGTTCTGGCGTACGTCGTCGGCCGGTATCTGATCACCGGCGCGAGCGTCCCCGGTTTTCCATTCCTGGCGTCGGCAATCGCCATCTTCTCCGGCGCGCAGCTTTTCGCGCTCGGAATCATCGGCGAGTATCTGGCGCGCATCTTCAACCGCACGGTCGAGCAGCCCGCATACGTGATCAAAGAAACGACGGAGCCGCCGGATTCTTCGCACGTGTAAGATGAAATCTCTCTATGCGTCCAACCGCTCCAATCCTCGGTAACGGCGTTTCGGCCGCCGTGCTTGTCCACGACCGCCAAACCACGCGGCTCGCACGATCGTGAGCAGGTTGCGCGTCGGATTTTGCGTCTCCGGCAATGGTTCTCTGTTTCGCGCTGCCGTCGAGCAGATAGACGCAGCGCTCGTCGATCCAGCCTTGCTCATCCTCGAAAGAAAGGCAGCGCCCGATCTCGATACGTTTGCATCAGGCCATGGAGTTCGCTGCGTTCGCCTCGACCCTTCCGATCGTCCGGCGTTTGATCGCGATCTGACGGCGCTGCTCATCGATGCCGGTCTCGATTTGATTGCGCTGACGTTCGATCGCGTGCTGCCGCCGCCGCTGGTCCGGCATTACGCCGGACGGATCATCAACGTTCACCCTGCGCTGCTTCCGGCGTTCGCTGGAATGCACGGGATGCGACGCACTCTGGCATCGGGAGCGCGTTTCGGCGGCGCAACGATTCACGAGGTAGTCGATGAAGTCGATGCCGGTCCGATCGTGGCCCAGGCTGTCGTCGGTACGATTCCCGGCGAGATGCCCGATGACTACGGCCGCCGCGTTTACGAGCTGCTCGAGCCGATGTACCTGCAGGTGATCGCTTGGTATGGAGAGGGACGCGTCGAGCACGATGGCCAAGGGCGCGTCGTAATCCGTGATGCTCGCTACGGCACGTTGCCGGTCTCGCCCGCCCTCGAGCGATTCGGGCTGCGCGGATGAGATGCGTCATTCTTCAGCCGTCCTACATTCCATGGCGCGGCTACTTCGATCTCATCCATCGCGCTGATGTTTTCGTCTTCTACGACGACGTGCAGTACGACAAGAACGGCTGGCGGAACCGCAACCGCATCAAAACCGAGAGGGGAGCGGCGTGGCTCACGATTCCGGTTCCGCAGCGCGGCATCGTCAGCGCGAAGATTCCCATCAACGCGATCGTGCCGATCGGCAACGCGTGGCCACGCGAGCATTTCGAGACGCTTCGCCGCTCGTATGCCGCCGCGCCGTACTTTGACGACGATTGGATTGGCGGCTTTTACGCTGATCCGCCGCGGTTGCTGGCCGATTTCACGATCGCGACAACGATTGAAATCGCAGCGCGGCTCGGCATTCAACGAACCCGCTTCGTCCGCTCATCGCAACTGCGCGCCACCGGAACCAAAACGGAACGGCTGATCGGAATCCTGCGCGAGCTTGGCGCCACGCACTACCTGAGCGGGCCCGCGGCCCGCGACTACATCGAGCCGCAGCAGTTCGATGACGCCGGCATCACGCTGGAGTGGATGACCTACGACTATCCCGAGTATCCGCAACTCCATCCGCCATTCGATCCGTTCGTCTCGGTACTCGACCTCATCTTCATGACCGGGCCTGACGCGCCGCGCTACATCTGGGGAGGTGCGGGTACTCTTCTCGGATAGCCCCCTAAGTCGGGTTCGCGGCTTCCGATGCGATGTCGCCGCTCACCACACTCGAAAACGCGTATTTCTTCCTGAGAATCGGATACTCGATCGCGTGGTAGGAAATCGCCGCGGCCACAATGGTCGTCGCAAAGGTTCCAACGTACTGCAAGACGACTGCTCTCTCCATATGCCATAGCGACAACACTTTGAATGTAATAGCAATCGCGAACCCGTGGTACATGTAGAGGCCGTAAGAGATCTTTCCGAGATAATTCAAAGGCGCAGCTTCGAGAGAAATGATTGTGCGCTCGTTGCAGGCAAGATTCAGAATCACAAACGCGAAAAGCGGAGCGTAAATGTGGTAGTGCAGACGATCCGGAAGCGTAAATCCTTTCGCGAGCATGACCAGCAAAACGACGTAAACAACCAACTGCAGCCGCCGATCGAAGACAATCGATAGAAACCGCTCGCGCCGCAGATAGGCTACCGCTGCGATCCCGCCGATTGCCATACAGTCGATTGAGAGCGTGCCGAGGAGGCCTGCCAGCGCTCGGACCAGTGTGGAGTTGAACCACCTTCGGGCGAAGAACATGATTACAAGTAGCACCCCGTAGATTGCGATGGTTGCAATTAAAGGGCGGTACGTTCCCCGGCTGCGCCGGATGATCCACGGCCAGATCAGATAGAACTGTTCCTCAGAACCGACCGACCATGCTTGCGAGATCAGCGGGATCGGCGGGTAAAGAACGAGCGCGACGTTCGGCAGAAAGCCGTACATCATCACTATGCTCGCAATGAAATCTCCGCTGATGCGTCCCGCAAACGGATGGAGTGAAGCAATACGGGGAAGCACAAACAGGCCAAGGGTGACGACGAGGTAATACAACGGCCATATCCGCAAAATCCGCCGTATATAGAAACGGCCGGCCGAAATCCGGCCGGTGGTGCTTTTCTCAACGAACAGAAGATAGGTGATCAGGAAGCCGCTCAGGACGAAGAACAGCACCACGCCGAGGGGTCCGATCGCTGGGATTGCCGGGAGGTCCGCGATGTTCGGCAGCCCAAACACGCTCTTGGCCAGCTCGATGTGATGGACGATTACCGCGGATGCTGCGATGAAACGCAACGCATTCAGGTTGGGGAAATGAACGCTCGCCTTCGGTTCGGCAGACAGGAGATGTGTTCGCGAATCCATCAGGCGTTGCCGCAGTCTAGCGGAGACCGCCGTCATTTCCGGCGAGCGAAACAGGTATTCTCACGGGGTGAGCGCGTCCATCCCATTCAACCGCCCAGGCGTCGAAGGGCACGAGCTCGAGTACGTGCGCCAGTCGATCGACAAGGGTCACATCTCCGGCGACGGCGGGTTTACCAAGCAAGCCAGCATGAACCTCGAGGCTGTTTTCGGCGGCAGGGTGCGAGTCCTTCTTACCACCTCCTGCACGCATGCCCTCGAGATGGCGGCCATCCTGCTGGATCTCAAGGAGGGCGATGAGGTCATCGTGCCGTCGTTCACGTTTGTCTCGGGAGTCAACGCCTTCGTTCTGCGTGGCGCGAAGCCGGTCTTCGCTGACATTCGTCCGGACACGCTGAACATCGACGAGCGGCAGATCGAGACGCTGGTTACGCCGCGTACGCGCGCCATCGCGCCGGTTCACTACGCCGGCGTCGGCTGCGAGATGGATGCGATCGTGGACATCGCGCAGCGGCATGGACTGGAGATCGTGGAAGACAACGCGCACGGTCTCTTCGGCACGTACCGAGGGCGGTTGCTGGGCACGTTCGGACGCATGGCCACGCAGAGTTTTCACGAGACGAAGAACATCAACTGCGGCGAGGGCGGCGCGCTCGTGCTCAACGATCCGGCGCTGATCGAGCGGGCCGAGATCATTCGCGAAAAGGGGACCAATCGAAGCCGCTTCTTTCGCGGGCAGGTCGACAAGTACACGTGGGTCGACGTCGGTTCGAGTTACCTCCCGTCCGACATGCTCGCCGCGTACCTCCTCGGCCAGCTGGAGATGGCGGAGCACATCCAATCGAAGCGGCAGCGTATCTGGGAGCGATACGCCGAGGCGCTTGCGCCGTGGTGCGAACAGCACGGAGTGCGCATGCCGGTTGTTCCGGAGCATTGCCGGCAGCCGTACCACATGTTCTATCTGCTCTTTCCGGATCTCGACGCGAGGCAGTCGATGATCGCGCACTTACGGGCGCGGCAGATCACCGCCGTGTTTCATTACCTGCCGCTGAATGACTCGGAGATGGGCGCGCGTTTCGGCGGCCGCGCGGGGCAATGTCCGGTGACGGAAAGCGTGAGCGAGCGGCTGCTGCGCCTGCCGTTCTACAACACTCTCAGCACCGCGGATCAGGACCGCGTGATCGAAACCATAATGGCGTGGCGATCGTGACGAAAACGATCGTCGCCGCGGTCATCGTTGCAGTACTGCTTTTCGTCGGCGGCGGGCCGGCCGCGGCGGGCGTGTTCGTCGTCTTCGCGCTGTTTTTTCTGCTGCCGGCATTCGTCATCGTCAGCCGCGCGCCGTTCGTGCGGATGATGCCACCTGATCTGCGCATCATCGCCGCGGCGATCATCGTCGTGCTGCTCGCCGTGCCCTGGTACTTCGTGCGGCGGCTTTCGCCGATGACGCTGCCGTTCGATCTCGCCGCGTCGATTGTGTTGACGCTGGTTGCGATGCGGTTCGCCGCGCCCGGGACTTTGTTCGACGAGTTGCGGCCGGCGGTGCGGCGACTGGTCATTCCCGTACTCGTCGTTCTGCCGCTGCTCTTCGCGATGGTCTGGCTCGGATTCGAAGTGCGCGCCGGAAACGAAGTCCGTTACTACGGCCTGCTCGCGGTCGATTTCGGCAATCTTGCATCGGTCGTTTCCGCGTTGCGCGCCTCGCCGATGCTTCCGCAGTCGTACGTCGCCGGCGGCGGAATCTTCAGCTACCACTGGCTCTACTTCACGCTTCCGGCGCTGCTGTCGGACTTTCTCGGAGTGACGATGCCGAGTGCGAACGCGCTCATCCTCACGAACCTGCTGATGGCGGCGCTGCTCTTCCACACGATCGTCACCGCGGCGCGTTGGTTCAACGAGGAAGTATCCGAGCGATTCGCGTCCGGTGCGGCGGCGGTGGTCGTGTTCGCGCCGTTTACGACCTACTTTTACCAGGCGGCGGCGACGCGGTTTCCGATCGGCTGGTTCGCGCTGCCGACTCGCAATCACCTGCTGCTTTCGCCGCTGACGAGCATGCTGATTTTCGGCAACAACACCTTCGCGCTCGTGCTTGCCCTTTTCGTCGCGATCGCGCTCGACCGCTGGAACGGCGAGGGGAAAATCGGTGATGCGCTCTTCGGCGTGGCCGCGCTGGCGGTGGCGATCGGCTACAGCGTCACGCTCGTTTTCCCGCTCGCGTTGACATTGATGATGTGGACGCTCCTCGGCCGCGTGCGGCGCCCCATCGTCGCGCTGGGCCTGGCGGCGCTGAGCGGCGCGGCGGCCGTGGCAATCTTCTTCGCCATCGGCGTGCTCACCAGCGGCGGTTCGCGCCACATCGCCATCGGGTTCGATCGCGGCCAGTTCTTCCGGATGGTTCTGTTCGGGCTCGCGCCGCTATGGGTGATCGTGCTGCTGGCGGGACGGCGGAGCCTGAGCATCTTCCACGTACTGATCGCCGTCTCGATCGCCGTCCCGACGATGCTCTACACGACGGGAAGCGCCGGTTCGATGATCGATTTTTCGATGAAGACCGGATCGCTGGTCGCGATCGCCTTCGCGCCGATTCTGCCGGCCGCGCTGGAGCGGCTTTTCGGCGGCGGGATCGCGCGCTGGCGCGTTGCCGCGGCGACGATCGTGATCGCGCTCGGCCTGATCCAGACGGCCGCATTCGTTCTGCAGTTTCCGTGGTATCGCGCCACGCGTCCTGCCGCGCACGCCTACGCGATGCCGGCGGATTATCACGACGCACTGGTCTGGATTCGCGATCACACGCCGCGGCAGGCTGTTGTCATCGATCCGCAGGGTCTGCGAACTCAGGAAGTGCTCTACCCGATGATGGTAGGCGAGCGCCGCGTCTGGCTGCCGACGGTCTTCACGAACGAGGTGCTGATCAGCAGTTCGCGCGTGACCGGCCGCGTGCCGGTCTGGAACGCCTTCATCGCCGGCGATGAGGCCGCACGCCAGCGCGCCGCTGCCGAGGCGGACTACCTCGTCGTGCGCGGCAGCGTCACGTCGCCGTCATGGCGCGAGGTTCGGCGCGGCGAGTGGAGCGTTTTCGAATCGGCCCTTCGGAAACGCTAGCTCTTGGAAGAACTGCATGCGGCAGTGGCAGGCAGTCCTATGAGCGCAGTTAGAATCCCTCGATGCCGTTGCGACAATTCCTTGGCGCGCTCGCGCACGACGGTTTGCGCTTTGAGCGCGCCGTGCGCGGGCGATGGGAGCGGATGAAGAATCGCAGCGAGACCATCACCGTCGCCCCTTCCGGCCGCGGCGTGCGGTGCGAATGGCAGTGGACGTCGCCGGTCGATTACTGCCGCTTCGTGCCGCGTGCGGACGTTCGATTGCTGCGCGCTGCGCTGAAAGAATGGCCGATCGCATCCGCCGATTCGCCCGCGGACGATGTGAATCCCGAGGTGACTTTTCTGATCGGCCATCGTGGACTTGCACGTTTGCCGCAATTACTGATGACCCTGCGTTCGATCGCGGCGCAGAGCGGAGTACGCGTCGAATGCATCGTCATCGAGCAGTCGCATGGGCGAGAGGTGGAGAATTCGTTGCCCGAGTGGGTCCGCTACCTGCACCAGCCGGTGAATCAAGGACATCCGTACAACCGCGCCGCCACGTTCAACGCCGGAGCTGCCGCCGCGCGGGGACGCATCCTCATCCTGCACGACAACGACATGCTCGTACCGATGCGTTACGCCGCCGAAGTCGTCGCCCATGCGAATGCCGGATGGGAAGCGATCGATCTGAAGCGGTTCATCTTCTATCTGACCGAGAACGATACGGCTCGCGTACTACACGAGGGGCAACTGCGGCTCGACGAACGGACTGAGATTGTCATTCAGAACCTGCACGGCGGCAGCGTTGCCGTGACACGCGAGGCGTATGACGCCATCGGCGGATTCGACGAGGCATTCATCGGATGGGGCGGCGAGGACGTCGAATTCTGGGAGCGCGCGAGCACGCGTCGGGCCACCGCGTTCGGCTTTCTGCCGATCGTCCACCTCTGGCATGCTCCGCAAGCGGAGAAGCTGCAGGTCAACGAGGCCCCGGCTCTGAAGCTTTACGCCGAGCTGGCACGCGTGCCCGCGGAGGAGCGCATCGCCCGGCTCAGGCAGAAAGCTCGCACCGCGACGTCGCAACGTGCGGAGCCGGAGTAGCATGAACGCCGTTTGCGCGAGTGGGTACGCAACGTCATGATTCGCGATCGCTGGCTCGACTTCTGGCACGCTCTCCCGCCATTCCGCGGCCGTCTTGCCATTGCCCGCATCGTCGCGCAGCACCTCATGACCAATGACCGGAATCAGGTCGCATGGGCCACCCTGCCGAACGGCTTCCGGATGAAGGTCGATCTTCGCTGGCATGGTGGATACGACGTTCTCTACTACTTCCGGACGTACGAGGCAGCGCTGGCGTCGTTGCTGATTCGCGCGGTCGATGAGGATGGCGCTGTACTGATCGACGTCGGCGCCAACATCGGCGTGTTTTGCTTCCTGGCCGCCGGCGTTTTGAGGCGTCGTGGCGGGCAAGCTCTGGCCATCGAGCCGCTGGCTCAGAATCTGGAGTTTCTCACTGCCTCGATCGAGGCGAACCGTCTCCATGACGTCATCGTGCCGCTGGCGGTGGCGGTTGGCGATCGTGACGGCGTTCTTAGCCTGGCGCCGCTGGAAAGCGGCACGATCGCGAACGCCCGTCCGGTCTCATGGTCCGGTCCAGAAGTGAGAGGAACGTCGTCGAACATCGTCGTGCCGATGAAGACTCTCGACGCGATCGTGAGCGAGCGGGGCCTCGGTCGGGTCACCTTCCTGAAGATCGATATCGAAGGGGCGGAGCTGTTTGCGCTCCGAGGCGCCGAAAACTTGCTGAAGACGCAGCGTCCCCTCGTCTATGCCGAGTTTCACCGCGAGTACACGCAGTCCAACGGAACGACGGAGAGCGACATCGCTGCGTTCGCGGATTCAGTCAATTATCGGGTTGAGTATCTCTCTCGGGATGGTGAGGTGACGAGCACGCCGCCGTCTCTCGATTCGCGCATGCTCGACATCGTGCTTGTGCCGCGTGACCTCTCCCCGCAGCAACGCCGCGTACTGAAACGCTGACTCCCGGAAAGCGCGGGGTGATCACGTCGCCGCGCGCGGGGTATGAATGAGAAGCACGTATCCTTACCTTCAATGCGTGTACTGATTCTCGGCGCGGGCGGGATGCTCGGGCACAAGGTGTGGGAGGTTTTTCGGGATCGGTTCGATTGCCTCGCCGCGATGCGCACGCGCCTGCCGTTGCCGCTGTTCGACGATGAACGCGTCATCGATGGGTTCGATGCCACGAACTTCGACGATGTCGCGCGGTTGATCGGGGAGATAAGGCCCGACGTTGTCGTCAACTGCATCGGCGTCGTGAAGCAACTCCTGGCAGCGCACGATCCGATTGCGTCGATCACGCTGAACGCGCTCTTCCCGCACATCGTCGCCCGCGCGTGTGTCGAGGCGGGAGCGCGGATGATTCACATCTCGACGGATTGTGTCTTCGCCGGAACGCGAGGGCATTACGCCGAGGATGATGTTCCGGACGCCGCCGATCTCTACGGCCGCTCCAAACTCCTCGGCGAAGTCGTCGATGGCGCGCTGACGATTCGTACGTCGATCATCGGACGCGAGCTGCGGACCTCGAACGGCCTCGTCGAATGGTTCCTGTCAAACCGCGGCGGTTCCGTGCGCGGCTTCACGAACGCGATCTTTTCCGGTGTCACGACGGCGGTGCTGGCGCGCATTCTGGCCGACGTCATCGAGCAGCATCCCGGCATGCACGGTCTGTATCACGTGGCGGGCGCGCCCATCAGCAAGTACGATCTCCTCATGATGTTGAATGCAGCGACGGAAGCCGGAGTGACGATCGCGCCGGACGACAGTTTCGTCATCGACCGCAGCCTCGACCCAACACGCTTTCAAGCCGCGACCGGCCTCCGGCCGCCGGATTGGCCTGAAATGATTGGCGCGCTGGCGGCGGAATCGCCGCGCTACGAGCGCTGGAGAACGGAATGATCCTCGACGGAAAACGGGTGCTGGTTACGGGCGGCACCGGGTCTCTCGGCGGCAAGGTTGTGCGCGCGCTGTTGCGCGGTGACGTGGGCCGGCCCGCCGGCATCACCGTCTTCTCGCGCGACGAAGCGAAGCAAAACGACATGCGCCTGTCGTTTCTCAACCGGCCAGCGGCGACCGACGAAGTGATCTACACGAACTCGCAGCAGCTTCTCAGCTTTCGCATCGGCGACGTCCGCGACTACGCTGCAATTCGCGCTGCCATCGAGCACACCGACGTCGTCATCAACGCCGCGGCGCTCAAGCAGGTGCCGTCGTGCGAGTACTTCCCGGTCGAAGCGGTGCAGACCAACGTCATGGGCGCCGCGAATCTGGTTCGCGCCATCCGCGAAAGTGGCGCGCGCGTCGAAACCGTGGTCGGCATCTCCACTGACAAAGCGTGCAAGCCGGTCAACGTCATGGGCATGACCAAGGCGCTGATGGAACGGATCTTCGCCGAGGCCAATCTCGAGGTTCCGTCGACGCGATTCGTCTGCGTTCGCTACGGCAACGTCATCGCATCGCGCGGCTCGGTCGTTCCGCTGTTCGTCGAACAGATCGCGAACGGCGGACCGGTCACGATCACGACCGAGGACATGACGCGCTTTCTGCTTTCGCTCGATCGCGCCGTCGAAACGGTTTTCGCAGCCCTCGAAGGCGCGCGGCAGGGCGAGACCTACGTTCCGCGCGTGGCTGCGGCGCGCATCGTCGACGTCGCGTCGACGCTCATCGACGGCCGCGCGATTCGCATCGACGTCACCGGCGTCCGCCCCGGCGAGAAGACGCACGAGATCATGGTCTCCGAGGAGGAGTGCCACCGTACGATCAGCCGCGGCGACTACTACGTCATCCTGCCGATGCTGCCGGAGCTTCGCGACAAGCAGCCGTTCACGCCCTCGCTGACGACCGAGTACTCGTCCTCGGCCGTCAACCTGGAAGGCGACGCGCTACGCGAAGCGCTGGCGCCGTTCATGGCGGCCACGCGATGAAAGTCGTCACCTGGCTCGGCACGCGTCCGGAGATCATCCGCCTCAGCCGCGTCATCCCGCTGCTCGATCAACATGCCGAACACACACTCGTGCACACCGGCCAGAATTACGACGAGAATCTCAGCGACGTCTTCTTTCGCGAGCTGCAGGTCCGGCAACCCGACGTCCACCTCGGCATCGAGGCGAGCTCGTTCGGTGCGCAAGCCGCGCAGGTGATCGAGAAGTCATACGAATTTTTCTCCCGCGCCCGTCCCGATCGCATCGTCATCCTCGGCGATACGAACAGCGGACTCGCCGCGATCAGCGCGGCGCGCCTCGGCATCCCCGTTTTTCACATGGAGGCCGGCAACCGCTGCTTCGACGATCGCGTCCCCGAGGAGATCAACCGCCGCATCATCGACAACTGCAGCGACGTCCTGATGCCGTACACGCATCGCAGCAAAGAGAACCTGCTGCGTGAAGGATTCGAGCGGCAGCACATCGCCGTTACCGGCAATCCGATCTTCGAGGTGCTGCAGTTCTATAAGCCGCAGATCGATGCGTCCGATGTGATGGAGCGTCTGAATCTCGCGCCGAAAGGCTTCTTCCTGGCCACGTTGCACCGCGCGGAAAACGTCGACGAAGAGCAACGGCTGCGCGGATTCGTTACGGCGCTTGATCGCGTCGCTTCCCTTCACCGACTGCCAATGCTGATCAGTCTCCATCCGCGCACGCTCGACCGTCTCGAGCATTTCGGTATCGCCCTCGGCGCGCACATTCGGGTGATGAAACCGCTCGGCTTCTTCGATTTCGTGCGGCTGGAGACCGAGGCCGCGTGCGTGCTGAGCGACAGCGGAACGGTGCAGGAGGAATGCTGCATCTTCGGCGTTCCGAACGTGACGTTGCGCGATGTCACCGAACGCGCCGAGACGATCGAGTGCGGCAGCAACATTCTCACCGGCGGCGACGGCGCCGCGATCGAACGCGGCGTTTCGCTCGCGCTCGCGAAGTCGCCTTGGATGCCGCCGGCCGAGTACCTCGCTCCGAACGTGTCGCAAACGGTGGCGAAAATCGTGCTGAGCTATTCAATCTGATTGTGTCGCTGATGCCGCGCGTCTCCATCATCATCCCGGTCTACAACGGCGCGAATTACATGCGCGAGGCCATCGACAGCGCGCTCGCGCAGACCAGCAGCGAGGTCGAAGTCATCGTCGTCAATGATGGTTCGCGCGACGGCGGCGCCACGGCGGAGATCGCGCGCTCGTACGGCGATCGCATCCGCTACATCGAAAAAGAGAACGGTGGCGTCTCCTCAGCGCTCAACCGAGGCATCGCCGAGATGCGCGGCCGCTGGTTCTGCTGGCTGAGTCACGACGACCGTCATCTGCCGGAGAAAGTCTCCACGCAGCTTGCGTTCCTCGATCGGAATCCGGAGGCGCGCATCGTCGGGTGCAACTTCGAGATCATCGACGAGCATGGCCGTGTCACCAGCGAATTTCGCGAGCATCTCAGTATCGTCCGCACCGGCCGCGAGGTTCTGAGCTCCTGGATCTACGGTTGTGGATTGATGATCGATCGCGCCGCGCTCATCGACGCCGGCCTTTTCAACGAATCGAATCGAACGACGCAGGACCTGGAGATGTGGCTGCGCCTCGCCGAGCGGAATCCGATCCATCTCATCCCCGACGTCCTCGCGCAATTCCGGCAGCACGCCGAAGCGGGAAGCCAGACGGAAACGCGTTACCAGCGCGAAAAAGACGAGCTCTTCGCCCGAATCCTCGAACGCTTCGACGCCGCGTACTTTGAGCCCGCCGCGACGACGCCGCGATTACGTGCGGATCTCTACTGGTTCCTGGCCACGAACGCGATGGCGCGCCAGTCGTGGGGCGGTGCGAAGCTCGCCATCGCCCGCGCCTGGCGCGAATGGCCGTCGCCGCGGAATCCGGCATTCAAGGCGCGGGTCATTGGGCCGCGCCTGGCCGTGCGAATGCGTGTGTTGCTTCATGCGCCGCGTCGTGTCGCTGGGCGTCTGTTCCGGGTGATCAAGGGATAACGGTCACGCGGAGTACCCGGAGAGGCGGAGAACGCCGAGCGTGATCACGCTTTGTTCTTTGTCCACTGCAGAAGCGGCGCAATTTTTCCCTGTCGTTGATCGCGTGCTGCCACGCTCCCCTCCTCCGTCACCGTGAACGTCAGCACGTTTTCGCGCGGGATGTAGTGGCCGCCGTACGGCTCCGTGATCGTGACGAAGTAGCGGCCGGGCATCAGGAGGTTCGGCGGGATTCGGCAGCGGAAGCGTTGCGGGCCGAGCGCCCACTCGTGATTCATCTGGCCGGTGTCGTCGGCGCTGGTCGACGTCAGCAGCACTTCGCCGTTGTCGTTCAGCAGGTGCATCTCAATACGGCTTGCGGGAAACTTGTCGTGGATGTTGATGTCGAAGAAGACGTCGATCGCCGCGTTGGCCGGGAACCCTTCGCTGCTGGCGGGATCGGCGCTGGCGACGGAAACCGATCGATACTCGAACGCGCTGAGAATCCCGTGGCGCGGCGTCCACACAAAATCGTTCTCCACGCCCTCGGACAAATACTTGCGGATGATGTCCTGCGCATCGCCGGCCGCTTTCACCTGCCCGTTCGCCAGCCAGATTACTTTCTGACAGAGCGACGAAACCGTGGCCATGTTGTGGCTGACTACGATCACCGTCCGTCCCTCGGCGCGGATATCGCGCATCTTGCCGAGACATTTCTGCTGGAACGCGGAGTCGCCGACGGCCAGCACCTCGTCGACGATGAGGATGTCCGGCTCGAGGTGCGCGGCCACGGCGAACGCCAGCCGGACGTACATCCCCGAGGAGTAACGCTTGACCGGTGTGTCGAGGAACTTCGCGATTTCCGCGAACTCGACGATCTCGTCGAACTTCCGCCGGATCTCGTTGCGCGACATGCCGAGGATTGCGCCGTTGAGGAAGATGTTGTCGCGTCCACTCAACTCCGGGTGGAAGCCGATGCCCACTTCGAGGAGGCTCGACACGCGGCCATACAGATCGATGCGTCCCTCGGTCGGCTCGGTGATTCGGCTCAGTATTTTCAGGAGCGTCGACTTGCCCGCGCCGTTTTTTCCGACAAGGCCGACCACTTCCGCATGGCCAATCGAGAACGAAACATCTTTCAGCGCCCAGAACGGCTCGCGCGACGGCGCCGCGTCGCGTTTGCGGAACACAGCCTTCGCCGTCTCGAAAATGCGCTCGCGCAACAGCGTGTACGCCGTCCCCTGCTCGCCGAGGCGGTAGGTCTTGCCGATGCCTTGTCCAATGACGGCTTCGTTCATCACATCACGTCCGCGAAAATCCGCTCGGTCGCTTTGAAGTAGTAGAGCGCGACCACGAGCAGCACGATCGACGTCGCGGTCCCCGCGATGATGCCGGGAACGTAGAGCGGCGTCGTGCCCAGCAGCGACCAGCGGAAGCCGTCGATCACCGCCGTCATCGGATTGAGCGAGAAAAGAAATCGCCACTTCGGCGACACCGAGGTCGTGCTGTACGCGACCGGCGAAACGTACAGTCCGAACTGCGTGAGAAACGGGATGAGATGCCGCATGTCGCGATAGCGCACGTACAGCGCCGCCGTGAAGAGGCCGAGTCCGATCGTGAAGACGACGCAGAGCAGAAAGAAGAGCGGCAGCGCCCACGCATGCACGGAAACCGGCGTGCGATACCAGATCATGATCAGAAGAAGGATCACGAACGAGACCATGAAGTCGACGATACCCACCGCGATCGAGGCCAGCGGCAGGATCAATCGAGGGAAGTAGATCTTCGTGATCATGTAGCCGTTGCCGACGACCGACATGGCCGTCTCCGCGAACGCCGTCGCAAAGAATTGCCACGGCAGCAGCGCGATGAACGTGAAGACCGCGTAGGGCACCCCTTCCGAAGGCAGCTTCGCGATCCGCCCGAACACGACCGTGAAGATGACCATCGTCAAAAACGGCCGGATGAACGCCCACAGGATCCCGATGCTGGTCTGCTTGTATCGAACGACGATGTCCCGCCAGGCCAGGTACCCAAGGAGCTCCCGATACTCCCAGACCTCAGCCAGATCGAGTTGGGCGAGCCCACGTCGGGGCTTGATGATGGTGTGCAAGGGAGGGGAGTTTAACGCGGCGCTACCGATGGTTGGCGCGCCATGCTCTACGCAAGCCCGTCGATGATGGCGTGTGTGCGGCGTTCGAAGTTTTCGTAGCTGAAGTAGGCGAGGCCCTCGGGGATGCGCTTTGCGGATGCGAGCGCGTCGATGATGGCGAGGCGGATCTCGGCGGGGTTTGTGGGATCGACGAGCTGTCCGAGTTGGCCTCCGAGGACGGCTTCGCATCCGCCATCGAGACGGCTGGCGATTACCGGAACGCCGCAGGCGAGTGCTTCGAGGAAGACGAAGCCGAAGCCTTCGCCGCGGCTCGGCATCACATACACATCGGCGAGGTTGTAGAGATCCGCTTTCTCCTCCTCGGGGAAGAGGCCGGTGAAGATGACGCGATCGGCGACGCCGAGGTTGATCGCTTTGCGCTGCAGGCGCGGGACGTCGTTGCCGCCGCCGGCGATGATGTACGAAACGTCTGCATCGAGATGGGGAAGGACTTCGAGGACTTCGTCGAATCCTTTATAACGCTCCGCGGCCACGACGCGGCCAAGGGTCATGAGCACGCGTTTGCCTTCGAGCTTGTAGCGCGCGGCGAGAGCAAGGTTTTTCGGACGGATGCCGTACCACTCCGCGCGAATTGAATTCGGCAGGAGTTGCGACGGACCGTCGTAGTGGGACCAGCCGGTGAACCGTTCGCGAGTGATGTCGCTGATCGAGATGACGCCGCGGACGCCGCGCAGCAGTCGATTTGAGATCGGATCGCGCAACGGTTTCCAGGCCTCGATGCCGTAGAGCATCAACAGCGGATGCTTAGTGACGAGGCGCGCCACCGGGAGCAGATTCACGTGCGCACAAACGACGAGATCGAAGCCGCTTCCGGCTCCGCGCACCGCGCGAAGAAACGCGAGACGGCCGCGGGCGGCGGCCGAAACGAAGGTGACTTTTTTCGGGAGCGGCTCGCACTCGCCCACGATGATGCGCGGAATCACTACGACTTCATCGACCTCCGGGTGCGATGCCATCGCCGCGATCAGCTCGCGGTTGTACAGCGCGATGCCGCCGTAGCCGCCGAAGGAGTCGGTGCCGATGTGCAGGATCCTCACGCCCACTGCTCCATGACCCGGCGCGCCCAACTGCGCATGCGTGTCGATGTGCCGTCCGGTGGAAGTTGCATCCATTCGGCGAGCGGAACGCTGAAACCGGTCTTGCGCCGCTTGCTGAGCCAATCGGGCAGTTGGGTTGGCGGACTCTCGGCGAAGTGCTGTTTGCAACGGCTCTTCTCCACCATCAGCAGCGGCGCGATCTGGCGGAGCAGGGTCGCGTCGACGAGTGGCGTGCGCACTTCGAGCGAGTGCGCCATGCTGGCCCAGTCGGTGTCGCGCAGGAGCTGGTTGCGCATGTAGAGCGAGGCTTCCAGCGCGGCCACGCGGCCGAAGGGCGTGCCGGGATCGGGATCGATGGTGCCCGCGATGTGTTTGAGAATTCCGAGTTGCTCGAGACCTTCGCGCGCGGCTTCCACGCCCATCAGCGACGGGAGATCGTCGGGAAGAAAGAGTCCGCGTTTCAGCAGGTAGGCGCCTTCCCACGTTGCGCCGTACTGCGCGGCCGCTTTCGCTTTCGGGCTGCGGCCGATCCGCGCGGCCACAGACGCGGCGAACGGCAGACGTGCGGCGGAGACGATGCGCGGGAGCGCGGCAAATGACGGATAACTGCCGAACAGCTCATCGCCGCCCAGCCCGGAGATCGCCACTTTGAGGCCACGCTCGGCCGCGGCCTTGCTGACGAACCACGTGTTCGTACCGTCGATGGTGGGCTGGTCCATGGCGTCGAAAAGCTTCGGCATGTCGGCCATGAATTCGTCGCGCGTGACGAGTCGCGTGACGTGGTCGGATCCGATTTCGCGGGCGAAACGTTCCGCGAGCGGAGCTTCGTCGAAGGCCGCGCCCGCAAACTCTTCGAAACGCAGCGTGACCGTGCGCGGCGGTTCGTTCACAGCTTCCGTCGCCAGCGACACGAGCGCCGAGGAGTCGATGCCGGAGGAGAGAAACGCGCCGACCGGAACGTCCGCGATGAGATGGTGGCGCAGCGAGTCGGTGACGAGCTCGCGCAACAGGACGTTCGGTTGCACAAGCCGCGCCGCCGCTTCGTCGTGAACGCCGCGGCCGAGGATGCCGGCGATCGAGTAGTAGCGTCGCGCGCTTTCGACGCCGCGCTCGTTCACGAAGAACGACGTCCCCGCTTCGACGGCGCGAATCGATTTGAAAATCGTGTGCGGCTCGGGGACGCTTCCCATCAGCCAGAAACCGGCCACGCCGGCGGGATCGTGTTCGCGCGAGATGCGGCCGCCGGCGAGGAGCGCTTTCACCGTGGACGCCGCGCGGAACGTCTCCCCGTCGTCGGCGATGTACAGCGGCTTGATGCCGTACGGATCGCGCGCAACGAACATGCGCCGTTCGCGCGGGTCCCAGATGGCGAACGAGAACATGCCTCGCAGCAGCTCGACCATCGCCGCCCCATCGTGCCGGTACAGCTGCAGCAGCACCTCGGTATCCGTCGTCGAATGAAACCGCGCACCGAGACGCTGAAGACGCGCACGCAGTTCGCGATAGTTGTAGATCTCGCCGTTGAAGACGATGCGCAGCTCTCCGTCGACGTCGGTCATCGGCTGCGTCCCTTCGTCGGACAGGTCGATGATGGCAAGGCGGCGCGAGCCGAGGGCGACGCGGGCGTCGGGCGAGATCCAGGTGCCGCCGGCGTCAGGCCCGCGCGGGCGCATCCACTCCGTGATCGACTCGATCTCGGCCGCGTCCACGGGCGCGGCGGCGGACCCATACGCGAACAACGCCGCGATCCCGCACATCGCCGGTCAGGCCTGCCGTTCGACGGCGGCCGGGCGCACGTCCCCGCGACGGAACCAGTAGCGGAAGAAGACCATGACCACCAGGCCGGCAACGCCGATCGAGTAGCCGGCGATTTTCATTGCATCGATGACGGTCAGGACGGCTGAAATCGCGAAGAGCAGCGTGATGAACCAGATCGAGAGGATGGCCTTGCCGATGCTGCCGTACTTCTCGACGAGGATGTGGTGGAAGTGGCGGCGGTCGGCGTTGAACATGCGCACGATGCGCGCGCCGAGGGAGGCTTCGCTGACGAAGCGCTGCTTCATGACGATGAGCGTGTCGAGTACGGGCAGCGCGAGCGCGAGCATCGGTCCGCCGATGATGAGCGCGGTCGGCGATTTGATCGGGCGCGCGATCGAGCAGGCTGCGAGCAGTAATCCGATGAACAGACTGCCGCTGTCGCCCATGAAAATTTTCGCGGGCGGCCGGTTCCAGCGGTAGAAGCCGATCAGGCTCCCCGCCAGCGCGGTCATGATGACGATCGAGAAGACGTCGGCGCGGATGATTGCGATGACGCCGAAGGCGACGGCGATCGTGATCGCGACGAGCGTCGCCAGCGAGTCGATCCCGTCGATGAAGTTGACGGCGTTGATGACGCCGACGATCCAGATGACCGAAACGAGCGATCCGAGGATGCCGAGCTGGATGGTCGCTCCGGCGATGGACACCTCGGAAAAATGAAATCCGAAGCTGACCAAGATGACCGCGGCCACAGTCTGGACGAGGAACTTTTTCGGAGCGTCGGAGCCGAGGAGATCGTCGTAGACGCCGAGTCCGACGATGAGGGAGCCGCTGGCCAGGACGGCAAAGAGATAGGTGAGGTTCTTCGACACGAGGCCGGCCGCATGCGCGTTCGCGGCGAGGAGCATCAGCGGAAAACCGAAGCCGAAGATGATCGCCAGCCCGCCCATCCGCGGCGTCGATTCGAGGTGCTGCTTTCTCTCGTTGGGATGATCGATCGCTCCGACTTCCTCAGCGATCCGCTTCACCGCGGCGGTCGTGATGAACGAAGTCACCGCGCAGCAGACGAAGAGGAGCAGGAGTGGGATGGAGTATTGAAGCATCGAGAGGGAGACAAGAATAGCAGGGGTGGGGCGCGCGTAGTGCGGACGTCCCGTCTGCATCCGGCGCGGCGTCTCGCCCGCCGGCGGTTTCCGCGGTTTATCTGACAGCTGCGCAAGCCTCACAAGAACCACCGCCGGGCGAGGACGCCCGGCGGATGCAGACGGGACGTCTGCACTACGCGCTTCCCACTCCCCATCACATACAATCCGCGCGACTTTGCGCACCTCAAGGAGCATGCATGGCTGAACTTCCCGGCATCGAGCGCGACACTCTCGACGTCGATGTCGTCATCGTCGGCGCGGGGCCTGCCGGACTGGCTGCCGCATACCGTCTCGCGGAGATGGTGAAGGCGCACAACGAATCGAGTGAGAAGAAGCTCGATCTCTCGGTCGCGCTCCTGGAGAAGGGGAAGGAGATCGGTTCGCACGGCATCTCCGGTGCGGTCATGGACCCGCGCGGAATCGCCGAGTTGATGCCGGACTGGCTGGACCGCGGCTGCCCGATCGAGTCGCCGGTCACAGACGACGCGTTCTGGTACCTCTTCGAGAAGATGAAGGTCGCCGCGCCGATCATGCCGCCGCCGCTGCAGAACCATGGCAACTACGTGGTCTCGCTCGGCGAATTCGTTCGCTGGATGGCGCCGATCGTCGGAGACATGGGCGTCGATCTCTTCGCGGAGTTTGCGGCGGCGCGCGTGCTGGTCGAGAACGGACGCGTGGTCGGCGTTCGCACCGGCGATAAAGGCATCGACAAAAACGGACAACCGAAGGCGAACTTCGAACCCGGCGTGGACATCCGCGCGAAGATCACCATCCTCGCGGAAGGGCCGCGCGGCACGCTGACGAAACAACTCGCGGCGATGTTCGATCTGTACGCGGGCAAACATCCGCAGGTCTATTCGGTCGGCGTGAAGGAGCTGTGGCAGCTTCCCGACGATCGCTTCGAAGCGGGGCGCGTCATCCACACGCTCGGCTGGCCGCTCGACGGCGATACGTTCGGCGGCGGTTTCATCTACGGCATGAAGGACCGCATCATCGACATCGGACTCGTAGTCGGTCTCGACTACAAGAACCCGACGCTCGATCCGCATCACGAGTTCCAGCGCTACAAGACGCATCCGTCGATCCGGACGCTGCTGGAAGGCGGCAAGATGATCAGCGCCGGCGCGAAAGCGATTCCCGAGGGGGGATATTTTTCGATGCCGCGCATGTTCGGCGAGGGATTCCTGATCGCGGGCGATTCCGCCGGCTACCTCAATGGCGCTCGCCTCAAAGGCATTCACCTCGGCATCAAATCAGGCGCGATGGCGGCGGAGACGGCGTTCCATGCGCTGTTGAATGAGGATTACTCATCGTCGCAGCTCGGCGAGTACGAGGCGATGTTCGAAGCGTCGTGGGCGCGCGAGGAGTTGTGGAAGCAGCGCAATTTCCATCAGGCCTTCGACAGCGGCCAGCTCGCGGGCCTCATCAACGCGGGACTCGGCATCGTGACAGGCGGCCGCGGCTACGGGGT
>JAFAOU010000189.1 GCA_019247495.1 Acidobacteriota bacterium | reverse complement strand
TTCGTACGCGGGATCGAGATCGAGTGGACGCAGCGTGCGGAGGTCGATGACTTCGCACTCGATGCCTTCCTCGGCCAGTTTTTCGGCAGCGATCAACGACATCTGCAGCATGCGGCTGTACGAAACGATGGTGACGTCGCTCCCCTCTCGCGCGATGCGCGAGACGCCGAAGGGAACGGTGAAGTCGGCGTCGTCGGGCACTTCGCCCTTCATGCCGTACAGCGCGGCGCTCTCGAGGAAGATGACCGGATCGCGTCCGCGGATCGACGTCTTCAACAATCCCTTCGCGTCCGCCGGCGTGGCGGGGGCGACGACTTTCAATCCCGGGAAGTGCGCGTAGAACGACTCGAATGTCTGCGAGTGCTGCGCGGAAAGCTGGACACCCGCACCTTGCGGTCCGCGGATGACCATCGGCACATCGACCTGGCCGCCGGAGAAGTAGCGCACCTTCGCAGCGTGATTGAGGATCTGGTCCGCGGCGACGATGGCGAAGTTCATGGTCATCATCTCCACGATCGGCCGCAGACCCAGCATGGCCATCCCAACTGCCGTTCCCGCCATGCCCGCCTCGGCGATCGGCGTGTCGATCACGCGCTTCGGGCCGTACTTTTTCAGCATGCCGGCGGTGATGCGGAAGGTGCCCTCGTAAACGCCGATGTCCTCGCCCATGATGAGGACGTTGGCGTCGCGGTCCATCTCTTCCATCATCGCGTCACGGATTGCGTCGCGGTAACTTTTTTCCGACATCGCGTTACTCGTTCTCCCGCGTGGGTCCGTGCTCGGCCACGATGTCGCGCCAAAGTTCTTCCGCTTCGGGCTGCGGGCTTTCTTCCGCAAACTGAACGGCGGCGGCGACTTCCTTCGACGCCCAATCCTCGATCTCTTTCACATCGTCATCAGTCAGTCCGCAGATCTCGCCGAGGCGATTGCGGAGGATGCCGATCGGATCGCGGTGGCGATGCTCTTCGACTTCGTCCTTGCTGCGATACGGCTGGAGGATGTCCGCTGCGCCGTGGCCGGAAAAGCGGTACGTGATCGCCTCGATGCAGTACGGCTTGCCGGTCTCCCGAATCTGACGAACGACGCGATCGGCAACGCCACGGACGGCGAAGATGTCCTGCCCATCCACTTTTTCCGTCGGGATGTTGTAGGCGCGCACGCGTTGCGAGAGATCGGTCAGCGCCGAATGGCGTTCCACCGAGGTGCCCATCGCGTAGCCGTTGTTCTCGATGATGAAGAGGATCGGACACATGCCCGACTTGCCCCACAACCCGGCCATGTTCATGGCCTCGTGGAACGAGCCGATGTTCATCGCGCCGTCACCGAAGTAGCAGACGGTGATGTGATCCGTCCCGCGATACCGCTGCGCATACGCGGCGCCGGCTGCGAGCGTGAGATGGCCGCCGACGATTCCGTAGCCGCCGTAGAAGCCATGCTCGACGTCGAACAGATGCATCGAGCCGCCCTTGCCCTTGGAAATGCCGGTGGCTTTTCCGAACAGCTCCGCCATCACGCGCCGCGGCTCGGATCCGAGGGCGATGGCGTGGGCATGATCGCGATAGCCGGTGAAAAGAGCGTCGCCCTTCTGCAGCGCCGTGATGATCCCGCTGGCCACCGCCTCCTGTCCGCTGTAGACGTGGAGGTATCCACCGATCTTGCCCTTCCGGAACTCGCGCTCCGTCGCTTCCTCGAAGCGGCGGATGAGAATCATCTGGCGGAGGATGTCAGTCCACTCCGGCGCGCACGCAGCCGCCGGGTCAATCGTCGCAGAAGCCTGTTCTTTTGTTCTTGCCATCAGGTTTTCGACGTCATGCGGTGCATGACGCGGGCCGGGATTCTATATCGAGGTTCAGCCGGCGGTGACGGTCGCGAGTTTGAAAAGCAAATGTTGAATGTTGAATGTCTAATGTTCAATGTTGAATGAGGAGACGGGTGACCGGAGTCCGGTGTTCCATTCAACATTCAACATTCAACATTCAACATTGAACATTCAACATTCGCTTCTACGCCAGCCCCGCATCGAGATCCGTCCCCTTAATGATGAACACGAGCGCCACCACCGCGAGCGCGATTCCGTTTACTTCCAGCGCGGTGCTGATCGACCACCTCTGTGCCACGAAGCCCGCCATCAGATTGCCGAGCGGCATTCCGCCGCGGAAGGCGAGCATGAAGATCGACATCACCCGGCCACGCATGGCGTCGCCGGTCGAGAGCTGCACGAGGGAGCTGTAGAGCGAGACGACTCCGACGATCGCGGCGCCGGCAATGAACGCTACGACCAGGCTGGCGGTGAGGTGGCGCGAGATTCCAAACGCGATCAGCGTCGCGGCGAAAACGAGTTGCAGCGCCAGCGCGAGGCGTCCCTTCTTCGCGGCGTGGCTGCTGCCTGCGACGAATAGCGCGCCGAGGACGGAGCCGATGCCGTAGTCGGCCTGGAGCACCGACAAACCCTGGGGCCCGAGTTTGAAAATGCTCTTGGCGACGACCGGCATCATCGTGAAGAGCGGCATGCCGAGGAACGTGCCGGCGAACGACAGAAACGTCAGCAGGAGCAGCGATCGTTTCGAGGCCACGAACGCGAAGCCCTCTTTCATCTGCGCCATCATTGACGCCGACGTTGCGCCGGCCTGCAGCGGCGGCATCCTGATCATCGTCAGCGCGATGATCACGAAGCCGAACGACAGACCGTTGATGCCGAAGCACGCGGTCGCGCCCCACAGTCCGAACACGACGCCGCCGAGCGCCGGTCCGATCACGCGCGCGAGGTTGAACTGCATCGAGTTCATCGCCACGGCGTTGGCCATGTCCTCGCGCTTGACCAGCAGTGGCAGCAGCGACGCGTAAGCCGGTCCGCTGATCGACTGCGCGCTGCCGGTCAAGAACGAGAGGATGAAGATGTGCCAGATCTTGACCGTGTGAAAGTAGATGAGCGCCGCGAGAATCAGGGCGAAGCTTCCCTGCAGTACCTGCGACAGCATCATGATCTTGCGGCGCTCCATCCGGTCGGCGATGACGCCGCCGAAGAGCGAGAAGAGCAGCATCGGACCGGTGGAGAGGAATCCGTCCACGCCGAGGAGCAGCGCCGAGCCGGTCATCGTGTAGACGAGCCACCCCTGCGCGAGCGTTTGCATGAACGTCCCGGTCGTCGACGCAAACGCGCCGAACCAGAGCAGCCGGAAGTCGCGATACCGCAGCGCGCTGAAGGTTCGTTGAAAACGTCCGCGCGGAATGCCCGCCTGGACGTTCGCCTCGACCGTCTCTTCCTGGGGAAGCGAAGAGCTCATCGAGCGATCCGCAACCTCTCGGCGGTGCCCGCGTTGTGCGCGTGACAGATGGCGACGGCCAGCGCGTCGGAGGCATCGGTCGACATGACCAGGTTCGCGCAACCCGGCAACAACATGCGCACCATCTTCGCGACCTGTTCCTTTTCCGCGGCGCCATACCCAACGACCGCGCTCTTGACGCTGCGCGGCGAGTACTCGAAGACGTCGAGCTTCGAAGCCCGCGCCGCGAGCAGGATTACCCCGCGCGCATGTGCAAGCTGAATGAGGCTCTTCACATTCTGCCCACCGAACGGTGCCTCGACCGCGACTGCCTCGGGCGCACAGCGCTTGATCACGCCGACCAACTCGTCATGAATCCGGCAAAGCCGATCGGCCAGCTCAGACCCGCGAATCGTGCCGATGGTTCCCTGCTCGATCAGCGCGAGACGCCCTTTGACCTGCTCGATCACTCCGAAACCTGTAGTAACTGAGCCGGGATCGATGCCGAGGATTCGCACGGGATGGATTGTAACTGTCGCGCGAGTTCGGAAGGGTTACGTTTCACGCGGGGATCGCGGAGAAGCGAAGCAAGCGGAGGGAAGATGAACGGAAGCACCACTTTTTCTCTGCGCCTCCACGGAAAATTGCTCATGCCGAACCTACCTCTGTGTTAGGGTTTTCGAACGCAATGTCGATCGATCTGCAAGTACTCGACTCACCGGAGAAGATCGCTGACGCTGGTGAAAAGATTTACGAGGAGCGATACAAAGCTCAACTCGAGCCGGGGCGACACGGCCACTTCATCGCCGTCGACGTGACCAGCGGAGTTGGATACGTCGCGGCGTACCCGGAACAGGCGCTTCAGCAGGCTCGCGACGCAGCGCCGAACGGAATCTTTCATCTGATTCGCATCGGTGCGCGAGGGGCGTTCCGCGTCAGCTTCGGTCTCACTCGCCATGACTTCTGGGGCCGGCCACTTCGACAGTCTCGGTAACCCGTGCCTCAAGTTTCACCTGTGCGGGGTCGCTCACGATCCGCCGGGACTTGAGTTCGAGGCGATCATCGACACCGGCTTTCGGGCTTCATTCAGCTTCCGATGCAGCACGCGTTCTCGCTGAAGCTCCCGCTCGAAGGCACATCTTCGTATGTGCTCGCCGACGGCACCCGCGGCACATCGTTGACAGCGCTCGCGCACACCACATTCGGAGGAACGACCGTCCTTGGCGTCGTAAGTCTCACGCCCGGCTCACTCGACGTGCTCGTCGGCATGGACTTCCTGCGAAGATTCAAGCTCGGCCTGATCATGACGAAAGGCACGATCGTCCTCTCGGACGAAAATCTCGAATGACTTCCTCTGCGTTTCTCCGCTCCTCCGCGTCTCCGCGTGAAACCGTTCCCTCTCGCTACCTCCAAAACCGCACCTCGAAAATCTCCCTCCCCTCCTCCCGAAACTTCGCCTCGTAGTTCGTCCGCGGCAGATCCTCGGCGGTCGGGATGCGGCGTTCGCTGCGGAAGAAGGATTCGATCACCGGGGCGGCGGCTTCGTAGTAGTCGCGGTGATCGGTCACGTAGATGCCGCTGCCGCCGGGCACCAGTACGCGCGTCATCTCGACCATCACCTCGGCGCGGATGATGCGGCGTTTCTGTTCGCGCTTGCGCGGCCATGGGTCGGGAAAGTAGACGTGGATCTCATCGATCGACGCGTCGGGGAGCATGTCGCGAAGGACGAGGAACGCGTCGTGGTTGATGAGGCGGATGTTCGTCAGCCCGCGCTTCGCGACGCGGTCGCGAATCACGCGGTGGTAGTGCAGCGACTTCTCGATGCCGATGAAGTTCACATCCGGTTGCGACGTCGCGGCCGAGATCAGAAAACGTCCCTTCCCCGACCCGATCTCCAGCACAACGCGCCGCGCGTTTCCGAACAGCTGCGCGAGGTCGAGCCGGACGAATCCGGAGTGCCGCGGGTCGATGACGAATTGAGGATCATTCACGCGCCGCATCATACGAAACAGGCCAAAGTGACTCGCATGCGCGACGGTTTTTGCGAAACAGTCGCGCATACGCGTCGCTTCGCCATTCTCCTTTTGACTTCGTCTTCTTTCGCTCTATCCTTCGGGCGTGTTCGCCGGTCCGGCATTCCATCCATCTGACGAGATCCAGGTCCCAGTCGCGCCGCCATGCGATGTCGATGACCTCGAGTTCGGAGAGCTGTACGAGGGCAATCTCAGCCTGCTCGTGGCGATTGCCGTCCGCAAGTTTCAGGTCCCCGAGGTTGACGCCGAAGCGCTCGCGCACGAGGTGTTTCTCTCGTACCTGAAACGGAAGAACGAGATTCGCCAACTGCATCCGTGGCTGATCGGCGCGATCTGTCATGCCTGCCGCTATTTCTGGCGACAGAACGGCCGGCGAACGGACCAACTCGATCAGGAACTGGCCATGCTTCGGCCAGATCCGGACTCCATCAACATCTTCGATCTGTTACCGTCACAGCTTGCCGTACGCGAGGTGCTGGACGCGCTTCCTCCGCGATACGCTCGAATCCTGCGCATGCGCTACTACGACGGCTACACGATCCGCGAGATCGCCGACGACCTTGGCGTGACCGCGAAATACACGCAGAAACTGGTTGGCAAGTGTCTGCGCATGGCGGAGCAGATGTACAACGCGGCTCCGGCGAGGAAGAAGACATGAAGCATTCCGACGATCTGGGTCACCTCGCCGACTGCGCGTCATGTCGTCAGCGATTCGCCGAGAACGTGGTTCCGTTCGATGCCACGCGGCGCCGGGAAGGCGCCCTCAGTTTCGCGGCCGCGGCTGCGCGGCTGGAGAACGAACGCGGCGAGTCGGCGGACATCGCCGCACGCCAGTTGCGGGACACGCCGCCGGCCGAGTGGCCGCGGCTTGCGGAGTCGAAGGCGTTGCGCAACAACGCGGCACTGGAGCAGATCAGCGAAGAGGTGCGCAAACGTCTCGAACGCGATCCGGCCCAGGCTCTGGCGGTTGCCGATCTGGCCGCGGCAATCGCGGAGACGATTCCCACCAGCAACTACCCGCCGCTCGTGATCGCACAGATCCGTTCCACCGCGCTTCGCGACCGCGCCAACGCACTTCGCTACCTCGGCCGTCTCGACGAGGCGTACGACGCCATCGAAACCGCCGAGTCGCGGCTGAGCGACTTTCCGGGCGCCGTGCACGACCGCGCCATCATCTGGCTCGTCAAAGCGATGATCCTCGCGCAGATGGACCATTTCGCCGAGGCGGAGCAGATCATCAGCGCCGCGAGCGTGATCTTTGCCGACGTCAACGACTCCACGCGTTTTCTACAGGCCGGCCTCGTTTACGGAAACCTTCTCGGCCGCCAGGAGCGCTACACCGAAGCGGAAAGCATCTTCCGCGATCTGGTCACCGTCGCGATCAGCAGCCGCGACGTCGAAACTGAGGCGCGGCTCCATAACAACCTCGGCTATTGCTATGTCAAACTCGGCGAGTACACGAAGGCCAATATTCATTTTTCGCAATCCATTGCGAAATTCACCGATCTCGGACTGACCGCCGAAGTCGCGCGCACGGAGCGCGGCGCCGGCGTTCTCCTCATTGAAAAGGGGCAATTCGATCTCGGCTGCAGCCGCCTTCGCGATGCGCGCGCTGCATTTACGAAACTGCAAATGCCGGAAGAGGCTGGACTCAGCGCGCTTCGTCTCATTGAAGCGCTGGTCGGCCACGGCGAAACAGAGGAAGCGCGCGCGCTCGCGGCCACAGTCATCAGTGAATTCTCGGCCGCCATGCTCGATCAACGAGCGATTGACGCCGTCGTCCGCCTGCGGCAGTCACTCGACGCGGACGGTGCGACGGCCGAAGCCGTACGCACTGTCCACGCCTTTGTGGAGAGCCTCGGGATCAACGAGGCCCCCGCGAGCTGACTTACGGCTTCGGCCACGACCAATCATCCAATCCGACGATCTGCCGGATGATTTTGACGATCTTCGAACCGGTCGATGGCTGTGAGCCGCTTTTCGACGGCAGCGCATAGACATTCGAGGCGGTGATTACGACGATAAGCGATGCAGCAGCAAGACCTTTGGATACACGACGCATAAGCCCTCCGGATGTGCCCGGCGACACGCCGGTTCTGTGTTTTTCGGGAGGGCGCCCTCATTTCTAAGCGTGACGCGAGTACCGGTTTTGCTACCCCTCTGATGAGAAATATTTTGCACACGTCGTAACGAAGCGCGGAGTTCGCACTGACGCTTTCCGTCTGTGTTGGCCCGTGTTATCGTCATCGGCATTCCTGAAAATCCGAAGTCTCCCGACGAGCCGGCGCCATCGGCATTTGAAATGCCCCCCATGGCGCCTGAAGCGATTAATGACCCGGCGGCGAACCTGGAGCCGGCCAGGCTCCCTTGCCCTGTCGACGAGAATGTTTTCGCCCGTATTTATGAAGAGAATTGCGGACTTCTCGTGTCGCTGGCCGTACGAAAGTTTCAGGTTCCCGCGGTCGACGCCGAAGGGCTGGCGCACGAGGTCTTTCTCTCCTATCTCAGGCATGCGGACGAAGTTCGCGACCTGCATCACTGGCTGATCGGCGCGATCTGTAATGCCAGCCGCTATTACTGGCGCAAGCACGGGCGCAACGTCGAGCAACTCGATACGGAAGTGGCGGCCACGCGTCCCGATCCACGGTTACGCAACGTCCTCGTCGATCTGCCGGATAACATCGCCCTCGCAGAGGTGCTCGATCGCATGCCGCCGCGCTGGGCGCACATCCTCCGTCTCCGCTATTTCGAAGGCTATTCGATCAAAGAGATCGCCGAGCAACAAGGCGTGACGTCGAAATACATGCAGAAGCTGGTGGCGAAGTGCCTGCAGCGCGCCCAGGAAATCTTCGACGGGTTACGCGCGAGGAAAGACAAGGACAAATGACGCACTCGGACGACGTAGCCCACCTCGCTGAATGTCCCGCCTGCCGGCAGCGCTTCGCGGCGAACGTCGTGCCGTTCGATCCGGCCGTCCGCCGCAACCGCGAGCGCGAGTTCACGTCGATCGCCGGAAAACTGGAGCGCGAGCGCGATGAATCGTCGGACGTCGTGGCGCGCTATCTGAGAGATACGCCCACCGAGGAGTGGTCGCGCCTCGCCGAAATGCCGGATCTACGCAACAACGCGGCACTGGAACAGATGAGCGAGGAAGTGCGGCGGCGCCTTGATCGCAACAGCATGGACGCGTTGGCTGTTGCAAATATGGCGACTTCGATCTCTGAGTCCTTACACCCCAGCGCTTATCCAGCGATCGTTATGGCACAGTTGCGATCGACGGCATGGAGAGATCGGGCAAATGCGCTCCGCTACGTTTCACGTTATGAGGAAGCATTGCAATCGATCGAACGGGCGGAATCGGTTCTTCAGCACTTTGAAACTCTTACCTACGATCGTGCTGTAGTGCACCTGGTAAAAGGGATGATACTCGCACAGATTGGACGCTTCGACGAAGCTCACGCCTTCCTATCAGAATGCAAAATTGTGTTCCGTGCCCATCGCGACGCGCGACGCTACCAACAAGCAGCTCTTGCCGAAGGAAGCGCACTCTATGAAGCGGCGCGCTACGCAGAAGCCAAGCTCGTTTTCGAGGATCTTCTGAAGAATGCTCTCGACCTCGAGATCCAAGCGCACATCCACAACAACCTCGGGTATTGCGCAACGCAGCTGAGTGACTTCGTATCAGCAAACATTCACTTCTCGGAAGCCATAGCAAAATTCACTGACCTGGGCTTTACTACTGAAGTTCCTCGGACAGAGCGCGGAGCGGGTTTAGTCTTTATCGCACGCGGCCAGATCGCAACTGGCCTGGAGCGTTTGTACAACGCGCGACGCGCTTTTCGTGCCGCGGGTATGGTTGAAGACGCCGCTCTATGCGCGCTGCATATCGCGTCTGTATTTGTAGAACGTGGTGATGACTCAGAGGCACGCTCTCTCATCCAAACTGTTGCTGATGAGTTAGCCGCCGCAGGGCTGGATAAGAATGCAATTGCGGCCGTTGTTCGTCTGCGCGATGCGATCGACATGGACGATGCCACAGTCGAAACTGTGCGCACCGTCCATGCATTAATTGAAGGCCTGCGAGACAGCGTTCACGAATCGGCGAACTAGAGCTACGGTTTCGGCCACGACATGTCGCCTGTATCCAGCCCAATAATCTGTCGAATAATCTTGACGATTTTTGATCCGAGTGTCGGCTGCGCGGCGCTTTTCGACGGAAGCGCGTAAATATTCGAGGTTGTGAGCGCAATAAGAAGTGAAGTGACAGCAACGGCTTTGGAGACACGACGCATGAAGCCCTCCGGCGAGTGACCCGGCGACGCGCCGGGCGGTTATTCGGGAGGGCGCCCTCTCCTCTAGCGTGACGAAAGCGCAGCGCGTGCTACCCCGCACTTGAGAAATATTTTGCGCAGGGAAAGTGGGAGTGTCTTATGAGCGATTAATCGCTTATTAGACGGCGAAAAAGAATGGACCCGAGCGCGTCGTCGCCCGCCGTCCGGTATGGCGCCAACAAAGCGAGCACCACATCGCAATGCGCCGACCCGGCGGGACATCGGGACTGCGCGAATCGATCGCCCGCCACGTCGCCGTCAGCGTTCGACCTCATCGCGAGCGTCCTCCTCCAACGCGGATCGACTGTGGCGCTGAACAACCCGGCTATCCGATGGTGTGCATCCTGTGCCGATCTCCGCCGTAAACGGAATGCACCTAACCGCCACCCTCCCGTTCCCGCAGCCGCCAACACGAACCAGACCTCGCGGCCCGCGCCGCCACACGCGGCATCGGCTTCAACTTCCTCGCACCTACTGACCTCCGGCCGCCCCGTCCGGCCTGGTCCGCGGCTACGGCGGCATCGCGACGGCGGGTCACCGCCGGAGGGATTGCGCAGGTTGCGACAATGCCTCGAAGGCTAAACAACCGAGGTTCCGCGTTCAATCGGGCCACACGCTCGCTTCCGCACTCACCCCACAATCCCCCCCGCGTGTAAGCGCCGCAGAAATGTGTCGAGCGGCAGGACGCGCGTGCCGTCGATCTCCAGTTCGCGCGTGCCGCGGTAGACGATGTAGGACTTTGCCGCGCTCCCGCTGCGGAAGGCGTCGAGGCCTTTTTTCCATTCGCGGCGGAACTCGCGTCGGTTCTTGACTTCGATCGCTACGACGTTGCGGCCGTGCCACCAGACGAAGTCGACTTCGCTGCCACTGGGGGTGGCCCAGTATCCAAGGAAGCCTTTAATGTTGTTGTAGTGGATGTGGCTCTGGAGTTCGTGATGGATCAAGTGCTCGAGGAGGACCCCATCCCAATCGCCGGGCAGCGGTTGATCGAAGCCGCCGGCCGCGGCATGAAGAACGCCGGGGTCGAACCAGTAGAACTTCGGCAGTGCGACCTCTTTCACTTTGGCGCGCGGCCGGTAAGCGGGAAGCCAACTGCCGATGAGCGTATCGACCAGGACGTCGAAGTAGCCACGAACAGCGTCGCGTGATACGGCGGCGTCGCGCGCGATTCCGGAGATGTTTGTGGTCTGGCCGGCGGCCAGCGACGCCACCTCCAGAAATCGGCTGAAGCTGCCGAGGTTCCTGACCAGCGCCTCGGCTTTGATTTCTTCGGAGAGGTAGGTCGTCACGTATGCGCGCAGGTAATCCTCGCGCGCGGCGTCGTTCGGGGCATTCACGCTCATCGGCATCGCTCCGAAGCGGAGAAGCTGCTTACTCGGAACAGAGAAATCCATTTCCGCCGCGGTCAACGGAAAGAACTTCTTCACGATGGCGCGGCCGGCCAGAAGATTCGCGGCACCGCGTTTCAGTTTGCGCGAGGATGAGCCGGTCAAGGCAAATTTCTTGTAGCCCTTCTCTTCCATGAGGTAGTGAACTTCATTGAGAAGCTTTGGTACGCGCTGCACCTCGTCGAGCACGATCCAACGGCTGCGCGGTTGCGCGAGCACCTCGGCCCGGAATCCTGAAGGATCGCGCTCATGGCGGAGCATGACGTCCGCGGCGAGTAGGTCGACGGTGAACGCGTCCTCAAATTGTGAACGGATCCACGTGCTCTTACCCGTCCCGCGGGGACCAAAGAGAAAGAAGGATGATCGTTGCGTCTTCAGCAAACGTGTATACATCAACCCCAATTTTACCGTCAAAATGGGGTCGATGTATACAGCAGCACTCTGTTTTCGCCGCTTCGCGAGAACGGCATCGACGGCGCGGACCTATGTGCATGCATCGAGGCGATCGGCTCCCGCGGCTAACAAGTCGATACGGTCTGACGCCGCCCCCGGTTGTGACCTGCGACACGGTAGGCCGCATCTTCGCGACCGATTGTGGACGGCGTTCGCGCAATCGGCGCTTCCGGTTCTCGGCCAGCGCCTCCAGTCTCTCTCTTAATGAAGAAAGGAAGTCCCTATGAAACGAGCGTCAGTCGCTCTCGCTGTACTTGTTGGAGTCGTCTCTCTGCTGTCGCCGTCCACGGCTGCGGCGAGCGAGGCGTGGATCCTCAATATTGGCGTCCGAGGCGTCCCGAATCAGGAATCGGGCATGGTTCGAATCAACCTCGAGTTGAGCGCCGCTCCGGCCGGCTCGCAGCTCGTGGTCGGCAGCACCACCCTCAACCTCGGCGACACGGCCACCGTGGCCGGCGACTCCGTGACGTACGAGGCGCTGACCGGCAACAACGTTCGCATCACCTACGTACCAAAATCGAACTTCGGAGCCGACTTCTGCGCCGGCGCTGGGGCAACCGAGAAGAACGTCAATATGCGCTTCGCGGGCGCGCAGGACATCGTCGCGTACCGGATGTCGACGTACGTCGTGGCGGCGCCGAACGCCGAGTGCTCGCAGGCAACGAAGCACACCGGCGACACTCCCGCCAGCCTGATTCCGAACGACGACGGCGTGGCGCCGGCGCTGGACGCGATCTACAAGGGCCGCAACACGTTCGATGTCGCGCTGGTGCTCGACAAGTCGGGCAGCATGAACGATCTTCCGCCGGGCGCGCAGGCCGGCCCGAAGAAGATCGACATCCTCAAGACGGCGGTCCAGAACTTCGTTGGCCAGTGGGAGTTGCTCGATGCGCCTCCGGGCGGCGGCCCGGAGTGGTCGGGCGATCGGATGGGACTGGTTTTCTTCGACTCCGCCGCGCAGCCACAGACGCTCGTCGGTGCCGATCCTCCGGCGAATTTTTTCCTGCAGCGCGGCGGGGCCAATGCCTGGGACGCCATCATCACCAAGGCCAACTCGCTCGTTCCGGGTAGCTCCACCTCCATCGGCGGCGGCATCAACGAAGGCATGAGCCAGTGGAAAGCCGATCCGAAGAATGATCTCAACGTCATCCTCATCACCGACGGCATGCAGAACACCGCGCCGTTGATCGCACCAACCGGTACCGGGTTTCTCGGCCTGGCTCCGGTGGCCGGGCTGCCGCAGGAGTTGCGCAAGCGCTTCGTCCCCATCCAGACCATCGCCTTCGGAACGCCCGCGCAGGTCGACGACACGCTGATGCGGAACATCTCGCTGGAGACTTCCGGCATTTCGTATCAGGCCATCAACGCGAACACGATTTTCGATCTCTTTGGAAAGACGCTGGTGGCCATCCTCAAGGGCAACACGGCATCGATGGCCACGGGCGTGATCGACACGCTGACCGGCGCAGGTCCGAGCGCCGCCGTGCCGTTCAACGTCGACCGCTCGCCGCAGCGCGTTCTCGTTTCCGTGCAATGGCCGCCGCCCGCGCGGCAGATGCTCGACCTGGACGTCTATCCGCCGGGCTTCAACGTTCCTGCCATCCCGACGTCGGCAAAGAAGACGCCGCAGGCTTCCATCCAGGCGTTTGACATGGCTCGCGGGTTCAGCACAGGTGCCTGGAGTGTGCGCGTGAAGCGCGACCTCAAGAGCGCCGAGGCCGTGCCGTACACGCTGAACGTGATGTTCCTGGAGAAACATCTCGATTATCAGTTCTCGCTCGACAATCTCCACGCCGTCACCGGCGACAACCTCGGCATCAGAGTACTGGTCGATTGGGACGGCAAGCCGCTCACCGGTCTTCCCGCCGGCGCCATCCGGCTTCGCGTTCTGCAGCAGCCCGACGGCATGGGCAACGTCCTGCACGCGTCGCACGCCAAGGTGCCCGGCGGCAACACGGTGACGCCGGCCGGCGACATCCAGACGCCGTACGACTACAAGATCGCGGCGCTCGGACAGTCGTTGATCGACAGCACGACGCCGAAGGAAGTCGCCGTCATCCCGCTGGCCGAGGAGGGGAAAGGGATTTACTCGGCGTCGTTTAGCGGAACTTCCATTCCAGGCACGTACGTGTTCGAGGCGATTCTCGATTGGGATATCCCGCTCACCGGCCACGTCTCGCGTCAAGAGCGGCTCGAAGAAGATGTGAAGCCGCGCGCCGACGCCCACGCCACCGCCATCACACTGACGGGCGACGCGTCGGGCGTTTGGACACTGTCGGTCACGCCGCGCGACCGTTTCGGCAACTACTTCGGACCGGGCTACGCGCCGCTGGTGCAGGCGGTCGTCCGCAGCGGCGGAAGACTGCGCAGCACCATTCCCGCGGATCAGAATCAGCTCGGGACGTACACGTTCACGATCGCTGGATCGCCGGGCGTGACACCCGTCGTCGACGTAACGGTCGATGGCGTGCTGTTGTCGGGCCGATGATGCGGAGCATGTGATTCGAAAGGGCGGCCGCTCGGCCGCCCTTTCATTGTTCGCGCATTTGGTTACGCGGCGCCGGCGGCTCGGGATGACAACAGGCTAAAATGCCATCCACGTGATTCACTTCTACCACGTCACCAAGCGATTCGATCAGTACTCCACGGCGCTTCATGACGTGACCTTTCACATCGAAAAAGGCGAATTTGTTTTCCTCACCGGCGCCAGCGGCGCGGGCAAATCGACGCTGCTGAAACTCATCCTCCGCCAGATCCAGCCGAGCGATGGACAGGTCGTCGTCAACGGCCGCAACTTGAAATCGATGCGGCGATCGCAGCTCCCCTTCTTCCGCCGCGAGATCGGCATGGTCTTCCAGGATTTCAAGCTCATCGAGCGGATGACGGTCTTCGAGAACCTCTCGTTCATCCTCACCGTCCTCGGCATCCCGCCGCGCGAGCACAAAAAGCGCGCGTACGGCGCGCTGCGCGCGGTGAGCCTTCATCACAAACTGAATGCGTATCCGCTGCAGTTGTCGGGAGGAGAACAGCAGCGCATTGCCATCGCCCGCGCGCTGATCAACGAGCCGCTGGTGATCGTGGCCGACGAACCGACCGGCAATCTCGATCCCGATCTGACGCAGGAGATTGTGCAGATTTTCGCCGAGGCCAATATGCGCGGCTCGACGGTACTGATCGCCACGCATGACCGCGAACTGATCGAGCAGAGCGGACGGCGCGTGATCACGCTCGACCGCGGCCGCATCACCGACGAGAGAGTGGCGGTGCCGCAGCGCGCGCCGCGAGTCGAGTCGATCTTCGGAATCGGCGGCTGACCGCGATGCCGCACCGCGACGACGCGCTCCCGCAAACGACCTTCTCCTATTTTTTCCGCGAAGCAGCGCGCCGCATGTGGGTTTCGAAGCGCACCAGCTTCGTGGCCGTGGCGATGATCGCGATCTCTCTCTTCATCGTCGGAGCGTTTCTCCTCGTCGCCGAAAACCTCGGACGCGCCGTGGCGCAGGCGGGCGGAAAATCGCGCGTCAACATTTATCTGACCACCGACGCGACACCACAGCAGATCGCCGCCGTCGACAGCTGGCTGGCCGCCCATGGCGAGTTCGCGGGACGCCGTTTCGTCTCGAAGGAAGTCGCGCTGACACGCTTTCGCCAGTACTTCGCCAATCTCTCCGACGTCGTCGGCCAGCTCGATGAGAATCCCTTTCCGGCATCGTTCGAATGCGAGATCGCGCCGGCCGTCGCGCAGTCGCCCGCATTCGCGCAGCAGGCGAAGGAGTTGCGCGCCATCCCCGGCATCGACGAAGTTCAGTTCGACTGGGAGTGGGTCGAGAAGTTGAAGAAGCTCATCAACCTCGTGAACCTGGCCGGCATCATCGCCGGCGGCGTGCTCGCAATCGCCGCTGCGTTCACGATCGCAAACGTGATCCGCCTGACGATGCTGCTCTATCGCGAAGAGATCGACATCATGCGCCTCGTCGGCGCAACCGAACGCATGATCCGCGGCCCATTCCTCATCGAAGGAATCCTGCAAGGCTTCATCGGCGCGGTCGCCGCTATCGCACTCCTCTTCGCCGCATTCGCTGCCGGCCGCCACTTCCTCGCGCCCCACTACTCGCTGCTCTGGAGCTTCCTCTTCAACGGCTTCCTTCCCTGGCGCAAGCTCCTCCCCCTCCTCGCCGGCGGCACCCTCGCCGGCTACCTCGGCAGCTGGCTCTCGGTCCGGGAGAGCGGCGAAGAAGAACCCCTGTCATCCTGAGCCGCCGGAGGCGTTGGAGCGCGAAGCGCGGAACGCCGCAGGACGGTCGAAGGACCCCCTTCCTGATAACCGGGATTGGGCGGCGGAGTGTGCGAACGATGCAAGCACTTGGGGGGTCCTTCGACCGTCCTGCGGCGCTCCGCCTTCGGCTACGACGCCTTCGGCGGCTCAGGATGACAGCCAATTGCGATAGCCTTCGCGCCGCATGAAACTCGTTGAATGCGTTCCGAACATTTCCGAGGGGCGGCGGCCGGAGATTTATGACGCGGTGGCCGCGGCTGCGGCGAGCGTGAACGGCGTCACGCTGCTGAACGTCGATCCCGGAGCCGATACGAACCGTACCGTAATCACATTTGTCGGAAGCCCCGAAGCCGTGCTCGAAGGTGCCTACCAACTGATCAAGAAGGGCGTCGAGCTGATCGACATGAGCACGCATCGCGGTGCGCATCCGCGCATCGGAGCGGTCGACGTCGTGCCGTTCATCCCCGTCGCGGGCGTGACGATGGACGACTGCGTCGAACTCGCACGCCGCCTCGGCGAGCGTGTTGGACGCGAGCTGAACGTCCCCGTCTATCTCTACGAATACGCGTGCAGTGCGCCGCACCGCCGCAATCTCGCCGACGTGCGCGAGGGCGAATACGAAGGCTGCGCCCGCAAGCTGACCGATCCGAAATGGACGCCCGACTTCGGCCCCGCCGAGTTCGTGCCGCGCACCGGTGCGATCGTCATTGGCGCGCGCAAGTTCCTCGTCGCCTACAACGTGAACCTGAATACGCTGGACAAACGTTTGGCCACGCGCGTCGCCTTCGACATTCGCGAACGCGGCAGGATGAAGCGCGACGACGACGGCAATCCGATCCTCGACGCGCAGGGCGAGCCGGTGTGGGAGCCGGGGCTGCTCAAGTCGGTGAAAGCGGTCGGCTGGGTCATCCCCGAATTTGGCTGCGCGCAGGTGTCGATCAATCTGACCGATCTCGACGTCGCACCGCTGCACGTCGTCTTCGATACGTGCGACGAGCGAGCACGCGAACGCGGCCTGCGCGTGACCGGCTCGGAAATCGTCGGACTCGTTCCGCGCGACGTCCTCCTCGCCGCCGGCCGCCACTATTTACAACGCATGGGGCGTCCGACCGGCGTCTCCGAGGCCGCGCTGATGCACGCGGCCATCCGCACGCTTGGATTGTCGGAATTGAAACCGTTCGATCCGCGCGAACGCGTCATCGAATATCGCCTGGCCGCTCCCGCGCGCCTCGCGTCGATGCGCGTGAACGATTTCATCGACGAACTATCGAGCGACTCCCCTGCCCCCGGCGGCGGCTCCGTCTCCGCGCTGGCCGCATCGATGGCCGCGGGACTCGCCGCGATGGTGGCCGTCCTCTCCCACACGCGCAAAGGCTTCGAATCAAAACAGCCTGACCTCAACCGCATCGCCATCCGCGCCCAAGCTCTCAAAAACCAATTCCTCGCCGCCGTCGATGCCGACACCGCCGCCTTCGACCAACTCCTCGACGCCATGCGCATGCCGAAGTCGACCCCCGAGGAGCAGTCCGCCCGCGACGCCGCCATCACCGAAGCCACCATCGCCGCCACCGAAGTCCCCCTCGGCGTCCTCGAGTCCTGCCCCGAGGTCATCGAACTGTGCATCGAAGTCGGCCGCATCGGCCTGCAAGCCTCGCTGTCCGACGCCGGCGTCGGCGCACAAATGGGACGGGCGGCGGCGGCGGGGGCGTATCAGAACGTGTGCATCAATTTGGCGGGGTTAATGGACGCCTCGCGCCGCGCCGCGCTCCTTCAGCGCGGAGATGTTGCGTGGGACCGCGCGCGGAAACTTCACGCCGAGGCGGAGACGGCGATCTTGGTCAAACTGCGAGACAGCGTGGCGGCGACAACGTAGCGTCGCCGGCTCGGCGGCGGTATAGCCGGCGGGCCGCCAGCGCTACGTCTCCAGAAGCAGCGCTTCAAGACAACCGGCAGAGGCGACTCCCGTTCGGTGACTCAAGAATTCCGTCGTCTCGCCGTGCTCGTATTCAGCAGCGCCTCATCAGTGATGATGATCCCGTCCTCCGTCCGCGAAATTCCTGCTCCAACTCGCGATCCCAAGCCTGCCAATTGTGCTCGATGAACCATGCACGGAACGCGGCAAACTCCTCGGTCGCAAGCTGCTCAACTTCTCGTTCGAGCGATTCGACCTTAGTCAAATTGTGGGATTGTAAGGCTTCCTTTGCATGAACCTATTCGCGAGGTGTTTTTCGGATCGTCAGGACTGCGGCACACCACAATGCGGACAGTGCGCAAATTTCGCCGGGGAATACTTGCCGCAGCTCGCGCATAAAAAGGCTTCACGCGCCACAGAAACCTTCGGTGATTCAGGCCTCATGATTTGCGCAGCTACTGGTGACGATGATGGAATCATGGAGTTCACACCGCCGCACTTCGGACATATCTGGTCACTCGCGGTGCTGGTTGCCCAGACGAGGTAAATAATCCCCGGAACGATCAACAGTATGAGCAATGTGATTGCGACGCACCCATTCAACTTGGATCTCGTCGTCGGCGTACCTTCGTATCCGCACACGCGACAAATGTGGAAGTGCTGTCCGAAGTACGCCCGCAGGAAATCAATCTCCGCAGCAGTTCTCCAGTTTTGAGCGCCGGGCTCGAATATGTAGGCGTCCCTTGAAATGCGCCCGGTGCTCGCCCATGAACGAAGAACTTCCGCCGACTCCGCGCGGTAGTCCGCGTCCCCAATTCGGACGAGATATTCATTTTCGCCCACAGCACACCCCTTCCGCGGGTGGAACGTCCCCTCGGATAACTGCCAATGGATTATGTGATTCTTTCGAGCAAAGTCTTCAGCTCTTTATGCTGCTCAGCGGCTTGTGCGATCCGACCAAGAATCGCCAACAGGCATCCGACGCAAATGATACCAACACCCATCGTAGCCTGCGAAAGTGACGTGAAGCCGCCTAATCCTGCGAGCAACGCGAGAATAACCAGTAGAACGGTCATACCTTCTACACCTCCCGACAGGACATAGACACGCTTTGAAAGCGTCTGTGGCGGGATCAACGTGCGCGGTAAGAACACTCGAGGAGGCATGCCACTGGCTTTTTGTTGTTGACTACCGCCGCCCATCCAAAATCCCATTCAAAATTCCCCCCGCCTCCCCCACCCTTGGTCCCGGTCGAGTGAAGAGGTTTTCGTCGACGCCGATGGCGAGTACGTTCTTTGTGCCGGCGCGGGTGAGTAAGGCGCGGACGGCTTCCGGGGTGACGGAGTGGTTGGGGTAGAGGAGGATGTCGGGCGGGTGGGCGACGAAGGATTCGAGGGAGTAGGACGGCCAGCCGTTCACTTCGACCACGTTGGTGGCGCCGCAGAGGGTGAAGAGGTCGTCGGCGAAGGTGTTGCGGCCGGCTACGTAGAGTGGGTCGGTCCAGACGGCGAGCATCAGGCGCGGCGCGTGAGATCGCGTTCGGCGTTGCCGGGCGAGGCTGGCGTTTAGTTTGGCGACAGCGCCGGCGCTCGATATGCCGAGGGCGTTGGCGATCGACGTCATTGACTTGGCGATGTCGGCGAGACGTTCGTTGGTCACGACCAGCAGCGGGATGTGTACGGACGCCAGCGATCGGGCGAGCGTGGGTGGGAGACCGGCGGCGTTGGCGATGACGAGGTCGGGGCGGACGGCGACGATTTTTTCGAGATTGGGTTGCAGTCCGCCGACGCGCGGGAGCTTTTTTGCAGGCATGGCGTCGGCGGAGTAATCGTCCGTTCCAACAATGCGCTCTGCGGCGCCGAGGGCGATGACCATCTCCGTGACGTTCGGGGCGAGCGTGACGATGCGATGCGGCGTTCGTTGGGACGCGGGCTCGGGAGCCGAGCAAGCTGCCATGAGCAGCAGGAACAAACAAAAACCGCGGCGATGGCGCCGCGGTTGGTTGGAATCGAACATGTTCAAGGTTACGACTCGCCGGCTTCGTCGTCGTCCATGTCGTTGTTGATGCCGAGGCGGGAACAGGCGGCGGCATACATCTGCTTGGAGGCGTTGATCGCGTTCTGCAGTTCGGCGATCCGGTCCTTCACCTTAGCCAGCTCTTCCTCGATCTGGTCCTTCAGGTCGCTGATTTCCTGCTTCGTAACCTGAAGCGTCGTCTCGTAAAACTTGCGCTGCTGATCGGTGATGACTGGCATTCTTTCCTCCGAATTTGATTGCGAACGAGCGCGCGATTATAGCTTGAAGTCGACGCGTACGTTCGTCCACGACTTCACGCGCACGCCGTCCTTTTCGCCCGGCGCAAACGTGGAGCGGCGGATACTCTGCTGCGCCGCTTCGTTGAGCACGGCCTGCGGACCGCTGACGACTCGGGTATCGAGAACCTGGCCGGTCTCGGAGACGAGGACGCTGACGATTACGCTGCCCTGCACGTGCTGCACGCGGGCGATGGGCGGATAGTTTGCCGCGGCCTGGTGGGTCATGTGCGCGGGTGTGAGTCCCGGCGTCCCGCTCGGAACGAGATCGCCGACCTGCGTGCGCGGCGCTTCCGGCTGCGGCGCCGGACGCGTTTCGGCCACCGGTTGCGGGACCGGAGCCGGCGGCGGCTGCGGCGCGGGGGCGGGACGGTTTTCGACGACGGGCGGAGGAGCAACCGTTTGCGTTGCGACCTGTTGCGGCGGCGGTGCGGCGACAGGACGCGCGGTGGTCGTCTGCTGGTTCTGCGTGCGCGCGAGTTCCGCGAGGCGCGCCTTTTCGGCGGCCATGCGCTTCGCCACTTCTTCGTTGACTTTCGATGGATCGATGGCGGGCGCAGTCGACGTCGTCGCGGTCGTGCCGAGGGCGGGAGTTGTGGACGTTGCAGCGATCGAAGTGGCGGTCGTCTGCGTCTGCACGACGCCAGGCTTCGCGGTAGCGACCGTCGCCGGCTTCGGTTTGCGCATCGCGAACCAGGCGATGGCACCACCGATGAGGAGCACTGCCACAATTGCGATCGGAACGACTGGCGGTTTCGAAGGTGCCGCCGCTGCAGCGACAGGCATCGCGGCAGGCATGGACGTCGGGATCGCGGGCGCGGCAACAACGGGCGCCGGCTTTAGCGGCTTCAATTCATTCGCGGCCTGCGGCGGCTCGGGCGCATGCATCTCGACCGTGTGCGACGGCGTGGCCACGCTGCTGGCGAGGCGGTGCATGTAGATGGCGAGATCGGCGCTCGTCGGCGTCGGCTTGAAGTTGTAGAGCACGGCGTCGAGGTCACGCTGCATTTCGCCGGCGGTCTGATAGCGATTGGCGGGATCCTTCTGCAGCGCCTTGAGAACGATGGCGTCGATCTGCGGCGTGACTTCGTCGTTGTACATCGACGGCGGAGTGACGCGTGCCTCGCGCACCTGCTCGAGGATCGACAGCTCGTTGTCGCCGCTGAAAAGTTTGCGCGCGGTGAGCATCTCGAAGAGCACTGTGGCCAGCGCGAAGATGTCGGAGCGGCGGTCGATGTTGCGTCCCCAGGCCTGCTCCGGCGACATGTACTGCAGCTTGCCTTTGAGTGCGCCGGCCTGCGTGTGCGACGCCTTCGACGCGGCCTTGGCGATGCCGAAGTCGCAGAGTTTGATGTCCCCTTCCTCGGAGATCAGCACGTTCTGCGGAGAGACGTCGCGATGCACAAGGCCCATCTCTTTGTCTTCGAAGTCGCGCTTGCGGTGCGCGTAATCGAGCGCCGCGGCAATTTTCGAAGCGACGAAGAGCGCGATCTCGACGGAGAGAGGCTGATCGCGTTCCTGTGCTTTCTTGAGGATGTTCTTCAGGTCGTACCCATCGATGTACTCCATGGCGATGTAGTACGAGCTCTGGATTTTGCCGAGGTCGTAGATGTGGATGATGTTGTTGTGATTGAGCTGCGCGGCCAGCTTCGCTTCGTCGACGAACATCTCGATGAAGTCCTGGTTGTCGGAGAGATGCGGCAGGATTTTTTTGATGGCGACGATCTTCTGAAATCCTTCGACGCCGCGCATGCGCGCTTTCCAGACCTCGGCCATTCCGCCGGTGGCGATCTTTTCGAGCAGGACGTACTGGCCGAACTTGACGCCGTCAGTCGGCTCCTCATCTTCGGGATGGGACGCGGGAACGGCTGCGGGAAAGACCGGTTGCGAGACCGGCATCCGCTCGAGCCTCGGGATGGCCATACGGACCGTCTCATTCGAATCGGGCGCGGCCGGTGGCGGCACGGGACGAGGGGCGGCGGGCGGCGGAGTGGGAATCGGCGTGACGACGGTGGGCGTAGGAACGTTTCCAGGCGACGTGACGCGACGCGCGTTTTTCTCGAGGCCGGAGAGCGTGTCCTGGAAACGCTTATCGAGCGCGGGCGAGCTGGGACGCGGCTTCGGCGGAGCGGGCGCGGGAGCCGGCGGGGCATTAGCTGGGGCATTGGCCGCGGGCGGCGGCACGGGAGCCGGGGCCGGTATTTCTTTTGTGTCCCGTCGTTTCGGTTGCGGCATCATCCCGGCGAGTGTGTCCGCCAGCATCTTGTCGACGTCGTCCTTCTGACTCATCGGTTTCCTCGCTGCGTTTGACGGGCTTCTGTCATCGTCCAGAAGCTCGCCGAAGATTTCGTTGGATGTGAGCTGTCCATTGCCCGGCGCCGGAACGGTGGCCATGCGGACGGTGAAATCGCCGTCCAGAACAGGCGACCAGCCGGCTCGTGCCACGCCCAGCATCTGCTGCACTTTGCCGAGGAATTCAACCTCGGAATATGGTTTCGGAAGGATATCCGACGCGCCGAGGCGAACCGCGTCGGCCCGAGGACTTTCGCCGCGATAGCCGGAGACGGTGAGAAGAATCGGCGTGCGCTGGAGCGACTCGCGGCCGCGGATCGCGCGGATGAGATCCGACGTGCTGACCTTCGGTACGACGGAAGAAAGAACGATGAGCCGAGGCTGCTTCGAGTCGATGACGCGCAGCGCTTCTTCGCCATCTTTGGCGAACCAGGCCTCGAAGGGCTGGCCTGCCAGCGCCTGCTTCACGCGGTCGGTATAGCGCGGCTCGTACTCGACAACGAGAATGTTTTCAGGCATGTAGGTTCGGGTTCATGCGAGGTGACGGGAAGGTGACATTCTGGCACAAAGAGTAAAAAAGGGTGAAGAGTGAAGGGTGAAGAGTGAAAGTCGGATCCGGTCCAGACGCGCTTCACTCTTCACCCTTTACTCTTCACCACTTGCATTTCGAAAAGACCTTCCCCATACTGCCTCCCGCACCTTTCGTGCGACGATCTCAGTAAGGCATCTACGCCGGGCGTTCCAGAGAAACGGTTTTCTCCGCCCTGATCGTCGGCTTTCCGGCCAGTCTCGAAGGTCGAGCAAATTTCATCAAGGGTCGTTGTTTATATGAGTTCGCATGACGCCAGACAATCGACAACCGCGTAAGCGCCGCCGGCGCAGACGGCGAGCGGGCGCACCCGGGGAGAATCCGGGCAACGTCGCACCGCAGAGCCAGCCAAATGGCAACGTCGCCCTTCCAGGCGATTCACAACCCTTCAATAATGATGGGGGCGGAGGTGCGGGCCGACGGCGCCGCAGCCGTTCCCGACGCCGCGGAGGCAAGCCGCAAGGCTACTCCGGCGACATGCAGCAGGCGCCGCCGATCGATCTTCCGGCCGGCGAGCTCGCGCCGGTCTCGGGCGTCCTCTGGATCAAGCCAAACGGCACAGGTCTCCTCGTGCAGCCGGCGAACAACTACGTTCCGACCCCCGGCGACGCGATCGTCCCGCGGCCGGTAATCGAGCGGCTGCACCTGCAGGCCGGGTTGATGCTCGCGGGCAGCGCACGGCGGGCCGGCAACAACATCGAGTTCGTCGGGTTGGAGCAGGTCGAAGGAATGGCACTCGAGGAGTATCGCGAGTCGCGCCGCCCCTTCTCCGAACTGATCTCGATCGATCCGAACGAAATGTTCAAGCTCGAGACGGAGCCGGAGCGTTTGACCACGCGAGTCATCGATCTCCTCTCCCCGCTTGGCAAAGGGCAGCGTTGCCTGATCGTCGCGCCGCCGAAAGCAGGCAAGACAACTCTGTTGAAAGACATCGCGCACGGCCTGAACCTCAATCATCCGGAAGTCATCCTGTTCGTTCTGCTCGTCGATGAGCGTCCGGAGGAAGTCACCGACTTCCGCCGCTCCGTTGCGAAGGGCGAAGTGGTCGCGTCGAGCTCCGACGAGACCGCCGAGAACCACATTCAGATCGCCGAGGTCGTGCTCGAACGCGCGCGGCGTCTGGTGGAGATGAAGCAGGACGTGGTCATTCTCTGCGACTCCATCACGCGCATGTCACGCGCGTACAACAACGAGCAGCGCGGATCGGGAAAGATCCTCTCCGGCGGCATCGACGCGCGCACGATGGAGAAGCCGCGGCGTTTCTTCGGCGCGGCGCGCAACGCCGAGGAGTGGGGATCGCTGACGATCATCGCCACGGCGCTGGTCGACACCGGCTCGCGCATGGACGAAGTGATCTTCCAGGAGTTCAAGGGAACCGGCAATACGGAGATCGTGCTTGATCGCGGCTTGTTCGAGCGGCGCATCTTCCCCGCCATCAACATCGCCCAGACCGGCACGCGGAAAGAGGAGAAGCTTCTTCCTCCGAGCGTGTTGCCCAAGACCCATACGCTGCGGCGCGCGCTGGCGGGGACCGATCCGTTGAACGCGATGAAGATGCTTTTGGAACGGCTGCAGAAGTTCCCGTCGAACGACGCGTTCCTGAAGAGTTTCTGAACCACGGCGCACCGTAAAACGTTTGCATACAAAGTCGGGTCGCCGGTGGTAAGGTATCCAGCCGTGCCGGGAGCGTTGGGAGAGCTTGCTCCGCCTCACCAAATCGTCCAGTAATCAAGACCTTCACGGGTCTCTTTAACGCGTCTAAAAAAATTTCAGGAGGATCTATGACTAACTTCGTTACGCGGAGCCGGACGTTGCTGCTGATTGCGGCACTCTGGGCTTTCGCACCCATCCTGCATGGACAGGTGACGACCGGTAACATCGGCGGCACCGTCTCCGCAAAGCAGGACGCCGCCGCCTTGCCTGGTGTGACGGTGGAAGCGATTCACGTACCGACCGGCACACGGTATTCGACGGTCAGCGGACCGAATGGTTACTACACCATTCCCAACGTGCGCGTCGGTGGACCGTATCGGGTCACCGCGAACCTCGAAGGGTTCAAGGCCGTGACGGTCGAGAACGTTCAGGTGGCCCTCGGTGAAACCGCTCACGTGCCGCTGTCGCTCGGCATGGCCGGCGTGAGCGAGGCCATCACCGTTACCGCCAACGTCGACCCGGTCATCAACCCCAACCACACCGGATCCACGTCGGAAGTGACGACGCGGCAGATCGAAGCGCTGCCGACCGTCAATCGGACGCTGCAGGACTTTGCGCGTACGAACCCGTACTTCACGACCGACCTCTCGGACGCGAACGGCACGGCGTTGAACGTGGCCGGCCGCAACAACAAGTACAACAGCATTCAGATCGACGGCGCGGTCAACAACGACCTGTTCGGCCTGGGCGTCACCGGCACGCCGGGCGGCCAGACCGGCGCGCAGCCGATCTCGCTGGACGCCATCCAGCAGTTGCAGCTCGTGATCTCGCCGTACGACGTGCGCCAGAGTGGATTCACCGGCGGCGGCGTGAACGCGGTCACGCGCTCGGGAACGAACGACTTCTCCGGCTCCGTTTTCGGAACGAAGCGCAACAACAATTTCGTCGGACGCGGCCTGAATGACACACCGGTCGCTTCGTTCAACCAGACGCAGTACGGCGGCCGCTTCGGCGGTCCCATCGTGCACGACAAGATCTTCTTCTTCATCAGCGGCGAGAAAAACCGTAAAGCGACGCCGCTCGGCATCAGCGGATCGATTTACACCGGCAGCGGCACCGGCAATCTCCCCGGCCTTCAGAACGTGATCGACTACGCGAAGTCAAAGTACAACCTCGACCTGGGCGGCACGGGGGACATCACCTCGCAGGTAAACAGCGACCTCCTGTTCGGCCGCGCTGACTTCAACCTTGGCGCCAGCAACAACCTCACGCTGCGCCACAACTACGTTTTTGGTTCGCAGCCTTCGGCGCCGTCCAGCTACAGCCGCAAGTCCTCCCAGTTTTACTTCGACACCTCGCGCTACTTCATTCAGGACCACACGAACTCGACGGTCCTGCAGCTCAACAGCGTCCTCGGAGCGAACTACTTCAACGAAGCGCGCGTCACGCATCAGCTCATCAAGGACGCACGCACCACACCGGTTCTGTTTCCGACCGTCGAAATCGGCGGCAGCGCCCCGCGCGCCGGCGCCGTACAGTTCGGGACGGAGCGGTTCTCCGGCGCAAACACGCTGGACCAGAACGTCGTCGAGTTTACCGATGACTTCACGATCACCAAGGGTTCGCACAACATCGTCGTCGGCACGCACAACGAGATGTTCAAGTTCAAGAACCTGTTCATCCAGGATTTCTACGGCTACTACTATTTCAAAACGCTCACCGACTTCATGAACGGGAACGTTTCGAACTACAGCATCGGCTTCGCCACCGGTAGCGACCCGAGACGGCCGACGGCGTTCAAAGCCAGCCAGTACAGCCTCTACGTGAACGATCAGTGGCACCTGCCGCGCAACCTGACCTTGACGTTTGGTCTTCGCGCGGACAAGCCGAGCTTCCCCGACACCCCGACGCTCAACCCGCTGGTGCAGACCGAGCTGGGACTTCTGACTTCGTCCAAGCCGAAGGACTCGATCACGTGGGAGCCACGCGCCGGCTTCAACTGGGATCCGACCGGCACCGGCAAACAGCAGCTCCGCGGCGGCATCGGCATCTTCCAGGGCCGCGCACCGTACGTCTGGATCTCCAACGGCTACGGCGGCACCGGTGTCGAAACGCAGATCCTTGCCTGCAACGCTCCGGGCTGCACGACGCCGTTCATCGCCGATCCGAACGCCCAGCCGCGCACATTCGCGGCCGGCACGGCGGCTCCGCAGATCTCGCTCACCGATCCGGATTTCAAGTTCCCGCGGATCCTTCGCAGCACCCTCGGCTACGACCGCGAGCTCATCTGGGGTATCCGCAGCACTGCCGAGCTGCTCTACAGCAAGACGCAGGAAGATATTTTCTACTACAACATGAACTGGAAGCCGACGGGCGTCAGCCCGCTCGACGGCCGGCCGACGTACAGCCGCATCAGCACCAAAGTCAGCGACACGTTCCTGGTTTCGAACACGGACCTCGGCCGCGAGATCATGGAGACGGTTCAGCTGAGCAAGTCGTTCAACAAACTCACGCTGAACGCGAACTACATCCACCAGGACGCGAAGAGCGCGGCGGACGCCGGTTCGTCGACCGCGTCGTCAGGCTTCAACTTCCAGACGAGCCGCGGCGACATCTTCAAGCCCGAGCTGGCTCCGACGTTCTTCCAGGTGCGGCACCGCTTCAATCTGGCCGCGACGTACGATTTCACCACCGGACCGCTTAGCCACTCGTTCGGTCTCTTCTACGCGATGCAGTCCGGTAACCCGTACTCGCTGCTGATCGACGGCAACCCGAATAAGGACAACAGCAGCAGCAACGACCTGCTCTTCGTGCCCGCTGGCGGCGCTGCGGGCGTCATCCTCTGCCCGTTCAACAACGGCAGCACTGCTGCTCCGGCTGCCGGCAGACCGTGTGGCGTCACGGGCATCACGCCGCTCGACTCGTCGCTCTTCTCGACGTTCCTCAACTCAGTTGGCCTCGACCCCAACAAGTCGGCCATCCTCGAGCGCAACAACCTCGAAGCGCCGTGGCAGCGCCGGCTGGACTTCCACTACGAGCTCGGCTTGCCCGCGATCCACTCGGCCCGCCTCCTGGTCACCGGCGACGTGCAGAACCTGCTCAACATGTTGAATAAGGATTGGGGCATCGAGAAGTTCGTCAACTTCTCGACTTACACGCCGGTCCGGTTCCAGGGCATCGACCCGACATCGGGCAAGCCGGTCTACCGCGAGGAGACGGCCGGCGCGCTCACGCCCGGCACCCAATTCTCCGGCTTTACCAGCAACGCCTCACGCTGGCAGGCTCGCGTCGGTTTGCGCGTTACGTTCTAAATCGCATCTGTCTCTGCACCAGAACGGGAGGGCTTCGGCCCTCCCGTTTTTTTTTCTACGCGGCGGCGCGGCGCGTCCGCGCCGCAAGCAGGTAGAGGATCGCGCCGATCGCTCCCCAGAAGATCACCAGCTCGATCGTCGTCAGCGATGCGTGCTCGATGCGCTCGCGAAACGAGAGGCGGCGCAGCACGCTGACGTCGCCGGCCAGTTGCACGGCGATCAGCGTTCCCATGAACAGTAACGAAACGACGGCGGAGATTCGCTGCACGGCCAGCGGCATGCGCAGCGTGACGCTGGCGTAGAGCGACGGATTCGCGCGCGGCAGCATCAGCAGCGCCACGCTGTGCAGGAAGTAGAGAACGACCAGCGCGAAGACGGCGATGTTCAGCGCGAGCGAAACCTGCCCGCTGACGAGCAGCAGCAGCGTGACAATGAGCGTCAGTGTCAGGCCGATGATCGGCGTCCCTGTCTTCTTCGCGATCCTTCCGATGAACTGCGGCGCCAGGCCATCCTCGGCCAGCATGATTCCGACGCGCGAAGGAACGAGCATCGTGGCGTTGACCGAGGTCGTCAGCGCCATCACCGCGCCGAACGTGACGAACCACGCAGCTCCGATCGGAAGATAGCGCGAGGCCGCCTCGGCCATCGGCGCCGCGGACCGGCGCAGATCCGCGCCCGGCAACACGCCAAAGGCGACCGCCGACATCAAAAAGTAGATGACCGTAGTCGCCAGAATCCCGCGCAGAAAAATACGCGGGAGGCGCTGCGTCGAATCGCGCACCTCCCCCGCTGTCTGCGCGAGCGACTCGAACCCGGCGTAGGCGAAGAAGATGAGCGGCAGCGCGGCCGCGAATCCTCCCGCGCCGTGCGTGAAGAACGGTTTGTAGTTGGCGAGATGGATGTTGAAAATCCCCGGCAACACCAGAACGACGATGGAGACGCCGAGGAAGATGCACATCCAGACCTGAATGCGGCCGAACCAGCGCACACCGGCCACGTGGACGACGTAAAAGAAAAGGAGACTGGAGACGGCCAGCGGCATCACGGCGCTTTTCGGGATCGCGCCGCCGAAGAGTTCGATCAGGTAGTCAGCCAGCGCGCGCGCCAGATATGCGAGCGCACCGATGTACGAAATGACCTTGAGCCAGACGCCCACGAACGCGAGGCCGTAGCCGCCGAACGTTCGCGAGAGGTGCGTGTACTCGCCGCCCGGCTCGCGGCCGAGCGGCGTCGAGAGGAAGACCGAGTACGCGACCGACGTCGCCAGGATCGCGGGCGCAAGCACGAGGTAACCGAGGATCACGCTCGATCCCGTCAGCTCCCATGCGTCGCTGGTGACTTTGAAGATCCCGGCGCCGATCAGCATGCCGAGCAGCGTTGCGTACGACTCGACGGCGCCGAGGTCGCGGCGAAGTGATGCAGAAAGCGGTGCGGACATGTCCGCTATCGTCGCACGACCAGGCGCCGCGGACTACGCCGCAGCGGAGCGCTGCTGCATCTGCACCGTGTCAAGGTCGTGCAGCAGTTCGCCGGCGTTGCCGTAGCGCGCTTTCGGATCCTTGGCCAGGCAACGCATCACGATGTCGTTGACCCTGCGTCCGATCTCCGGCCGCAACTCGATCGGCGGCCGCGCGTTTTCGGTGATGTGCGCGGTCAGCACGCCCGTCAGCGACGACGACGTGAACGGCTTCTGTCCCGACAGCATCTCGTACAGCATCACGCCCATCGAATAGACATCGCTGCGCGGGTCGAGTTGTTTGCCCTGCACCTGTTCGGGACTCATGTAGTGGGGTGTCCCGACGATCAACCCCGCCTGCGTCATCCCCTCATGCGCCTCGGCCATGCGCGCGATGCCGAAGTCCATCAGCTTCACTTCGCCCTTGTGATCGATGAGGACGTTCTGCGGCTTGATGTCGCGGTGGATGATGCCCTGCTCGTGCGCCGCTTCCAGTCCGCGGCAGATCTGGCGCGCGATACCCATGCCCACGCGCGGCACCATCTGATGCGCCGGCGCTTCTTCGAGCAGCTCGGCCAGCGTGTAGCCGCGCACGAACTCCATCGAAATGAAGTAGACGCCCTCGGCTTCGCCGTAGTCGTACGTACGCAGGACGTTGCGGTGCGTGATCTTGCGGGCCAGACGGATCTCGCGTTTGAAGCGCTCCAGATCCTCCGGCGAGCGGGACATGACATCGCCTGGCAACGTCTTGATGGCGACCGTCTCATCGAGCTGCGCGTCGACAGCTTTGTAGACGACGCCCATGCCTCCACGGCCGATGATCGACTCGATGCGGTAGCGGTTAGCGAAGGTCGAACCCGGCGTCAGCTCCTGCGCGGCCGCGAGTCCGGGCGCGGTGGCGCCCGGCATCGTCTCGCCGATTCGCATCGTGGCCATGGAGCTGGAGGTCTGCCCCATCGTCCGCATCATGTTCGGGGTCAGGCTGACCAGCGGCAGCGAGGCCACCGGCAGCGGATTGGGAAGCCATTTGAGCTGCACCTGTTCGCGCGTCGAAGTCGAGATGATTTCGCCGCCTGCCGCCTGCGCGGTTTCGTAGGAAATGTAGGCGTAGCCGGTCGGCGCGTGCCACGCGAAGAGTTCGGCCAGCAGCGGCGCATTGCCGACGATAGCGATGCCGTTGTCGCCTTCGAGGTCGACCGAACCGGTCACGAATTCGCCCGTGGCGATGCCGACGCCGATGGTCATGTGTCCCGGACCCATCGTGTCGAGTTCCTCGTTGATGGCGCGGGCGGCGCGGATGGCGTGGAGGATGCCGCGGTCGCCGCGAAAGACGCTGACGAGACGGTGACCGATGATCTCGCGGACGAATCCGTCCTGCCTCGCCACCTCGGCCTCCTGCAGCTTCATGGCCTTGCTGACGGCGGAGATGACATTCGCGGCATCGCCCTCGCCGACGGTGGCGGGCAGTTCGCGAAGGTCGGTGACGAGGATCGTCCCTTCATCGAGTTTGGCGGCTTCGTTCTGCCGCGGAGAGCCGGCGCCCTCGCGCTCCTGCGAACGCGCGGCCATCTGCTCGTACAGCTCTTCGATCTCGGCCTTGTCGCGAAGGGCGGTGATCATCTTCGCGAAGGAACGGCCGAGGATTCCGACCTCATCGCTGCGGTCGATGGGAGGGTGGACTGTGTAATCGCCGCCGGTAACGGCCTGGGCGATGCCGGCCAGCTCTTCGATCGGATGCGTGACGCGCTTGGCTATGAGCCAGGAGAAGACGAACGCGAGCAACAGCGCGATGCCGCCTCCGATGAGCAGCGCCTTCTGGATTTCGCGGAACGGAGCCAGCTCGCGGTCGAGCGAACGGAGGAAGATGGCCGCGCCGACCGTCTGCGTGCCCGACTGCAACGGCTCGCCGGTCATGACGTACTTGCTGCCGTCGATGTCGGCCGTCGACGGCGGCATCGTCTTGCCGGTCGTGAAAATCTGATCCACGCCGGTCATCTGCTGCATGCCGAAGCTCGGCGCGTTCGTGGAGCGGATGATCGACGACGGCGCCGCAGCGCTGCCGAACATGACGCCTGCGTTTGTCGACTGCTGGATCCGATTGGCGAAGGTGTCGTCAATCAGATATGCGTTGACGAGATATCCGACGCGCACCTTGTTCTGGCCTGTCCCGACCGGGGCGACCGCGGCGTGATAGAGCTTTCCGCCGAGGGACATCACGCCCGTGGAGATGGGGAGGGAGGCGTCGTCGACGATGCTCTTGACGAGCGGCGTTTCCTTGTACAGATCCTCGTAGGTTGGCACCGTGACCGATGGCTGATCGGTCCTCGCGACGACGCGGCCCT
>JAFAOU010000104.1 GCA_019247495.1 Acidobacteriota bacterium | reverse complement strand
CCGGGCCGCACGTTCGAAGGCACGGTGACGTTCATCGCGCCGACGATCGATCCGATGACGCGCACGGCGAAGGTGCGCATCGAAATCGACAACCGCGACGGCGCGCTCAAGCCGGAGATGTTCGGCGACGTCGTCATTCAGGAGCCGTCGCGCAGCGTCACCGTGGTCCCCGAATCGGCCGTCATCAACACCGGCACGCGCTCCGTGGTCTTCATGGTGAAGGACGACGGCACGTTCGAGCCGCGCGAAGTCGCGACGGGCGTGAAGGACGAGCACTTCATCGAGGTGCGCAGCGGTGTGACGGCGGGAGAGAAGGTCGCCACGCAGGCGAATTTCCTCATCGACTCCGAATCGCGGCTCAAAGCGGCGCTGGCGCAGATGAGCGGGCCGGGAGGCCATCAGCACGGCTCGTAAGGCCGGGAGCACGCCATGATCGAAAAACTGATTCGCGTCTGTGCAACCAACAAGTTCCTCACGCTGACCATCGTCGCGGCGCTCGTGTTCGCGGGGATGTGGTCGATGCAGCGCATTGCGCTCGACGCGCTGCCCGATCTCTCCGATACGCAGGTCATCGTCTATTCCACGTGGGACCGCAGCCCCGACATCATCGAGGACCAGGTTACCTACCCCATCATCACCTCGCTCCTCGGCGCGCCGAAGGTGAAGGCGGTCCGCGGCTTCTCGGACTTCGGCTACTCCTACGTCTACGTCATCTTCGACGAGGGAACGGACATGTATTGGGCGCGCAGCCGCGTGCTGGAGTACCTGTCGAAAGTGCAGTCGCAGTTGCCGTCCGGCGTGAAGACGCAGCTCGGTCCTGATGCGACTGGCGTCGGATGGGTCTTCCAGTACGCGCTCGTCGACAAGAGCGGCAAACACTCGCTCGCTGATCTACGGTCGCTGCAGGACTGGCATATCCGCTACGAGTTGCAGTCCGTGCCGGGCGTTGCGGAAGTGGCGTCGCTCGGCGGCTTCGTGCGCCAGTACCAGATCACCGTCGATCCGAACAAGCTCGCCGCGTATCGCGTGCCGCTCATGCAGGTGATGGAGGCGGTGCGCTCATCGAACAACGAAGTCGGCGGACGGCTCGTCGAGTGGAGCGGCGCGGAGTACATGGTCCGCGCGCGCGGCTACGTGAAGAAGATCGGCGACCTGGAGCAGATCGTCGTCAGGACGGACGACCGCGGGACGCCGGTGTACCTGCGCGACGTGGCGAACGTGCAGCTCGGCCCGGAAATGCGGCGCGGCGTGGCGGAGCTGAACGGAGAGGGCGAGGTCGCCTCGGGCGTCGTGATCATGCGACACGGCGAGAACGCGCTGAACGTCATCAAGGCGGTCAAAGCGAAGCTCGCCGACATCGAGAAGACGCTGCCCGAGGGCGTGCAGATCGTCACGACATACGACCGCTCAGAGCTGATCGAGCACTCGATTCATACGCTCAAGCACGAGCTGATCATCGAAATGATCATCGTCTCGCTGGTGATCCTCATCTTCCTCTGGCACATCCCGAGCTCGATCATTCCGATCATCACCATTCCCGCGGCGGTGATCCTGTCGTTCATCCCGATGAAGCTCTTCGGGATCAACGCCAACATCATGTCGCTCGGCGGCATCGCCGTCGCGATCGGCGCGCTCGTCGACGCGTCCGTGGTCGTCGTTGAGAACGCGCATAAGAAGTTGGAGGTATGGGAAGCCGAGGGGAAGAAGGGCGACTACAAGGAAGTGCTCATCACCGCGATTCAGGAGGTCGGGCGGCCGAGCTTCTTTTCGCTGATGGTCATCGCGATCTCGTTCATACCGATCTTCGCGCTCGAGGCGCAGGAAGGGCGGCTGTTCCGGCCGCTCGCGTTTACGAAGAACTTCGCCATGGCCATCGCGGCGATTCTCGCCGTGACGCTCGACCCGGCGATCCGGCTGCTGTTCACGCGCATGAAAGAGTTCCGCTTCGGCCGCCGCCAGGGAGAGATGCGTGAGGACGGCTCGCGCGTTCGCTACGCCAGCGGCTTGCTCGCCGCGATCGGCCGCACCTTCGCGCGCGGCGCCGAGCGCGTGACGAACGCGGTGCTCGTCGGACGAATGTATCCCGAGGAGAAGCACCCGATCTCCCGCGTGCTGTTCAAACTCTACGGACCGCCCGCACGATGGGTGTTGAAGCATCCGCGCACCGTCATCGCTACTGCGCTTCTCATCGTCGCCGCGACGATCCCTGCATACAAGAAGCTCGGCCACGAGTTCATGCCTCCGCTGAATGAAGGCGCGATTCTCTACATGCCGACGACGCTGCCGGGCATCTCCGTGACCGAAGCCACCGCGCTGCTACAGCGGCAGGACCAACTGCTCAAGACCATTCCCGAAGTCGAGCGCGTGTTCGGTAAGGCCGGCAGGGCCGACACGTCCACCGATCCTGCGCCCTTCTCGATGATGGAGACGGTCGTCGTTCTCAAGCCTGCCGATCAGTGGCGCCCGAAAGCGCGCTTCTATTCGAACTGGCCCGGCTTCGTGCAGCCGATCTTCCGCCCGCTCTGGCCCGATCGCATCTCGTGGGACGAACTCGTCAACGACATGAATGCGAAGCTCACGCTTCCGGGGCAGACCAACGCGTGGACCATGCCGATCAAGAACCGCATCGACATGCTGACGACCGGCGTGCGCACGCCCGTCGGCGTGAAAATATTCGGCTCCGATCTGAAGGAAATCGAGCAGATCGGGCAGCATCTGGAAGGCATCCTCCAAAGCGTGCCCGGCACACGCAGCGTGTACGGCGAGCGGACGGCGGGCGGCTACTTCGTCGACTTCGATCTCAACCGCGAGCAGATCGCGCGCTACGGCCTGACGATCAAAGACGTGCAGGACGTGATCATGACCGCGATCGGCGGCGAAAACGTCACCACGACGATCGAAGGGCGCGAGCGGTATCCGGTGAACATCCGCTATCCGCGCGAGCTGCGCGACGACGTGGACAAGCTCGCGCGCACGCTCGTGCCGACAATGAGCGGCGCGCAGATTCCACTCGGCCAGCTCGCCACCGTGAAGCTCGCCGAAGGACCGTCGATGATCCGCGACGAGAACGGCAAGCTCTCCGGCTACGTGTATGTCGACATCGACACGGCGAAGCGCGACATCGGCAGCTACGTCGAAGATGCGAAACGCGCGGTCGCCGCGCAACTGAAACTGAAGCCCGGCTATCTGCTCGCGTGGAGCGGCCAGTACGAAGCGATGGCGCGGGTGCGCGAGCGGATGAAAGTCGTTCTGCCGCTCACGCTCTTCATCGTGTTCGGCCTCATCTACATGAACACGAAGTCGCTCACGAAAACGACGATCGTGCTTCTCGCCGTGCCGTTCAGCGCGGTGGGTGCGGTGTGGCTGCTCTACGCGCTCGGCTACAACATCTCGATCGGCGTGTGGGTCGGCCTCATCGCCTTGCTCGGCCTCGACGCCGAGACCGGGATCTTCATGCTGCTGTATCTCGATCTCTCGCATGGCGAGGCGAAGGCGAAAGGACTGCTGCGCAATCGCGAGGAGCTGAACGCGGCCATTCTTCATGGGGCCGTACAGCGCGTGCGGCCGAAGGTGATGACCGTGGCCTGCGCGTTCTTCGGCCTGGTGCCGATCATGTGGTCGGCCGGCACGGGCGCCGACATGATGAGACGCGTCGCGACGCCGATGATCGGCGGTCTGTTCACGTCGTTCCTGATGGAGCTGCTGGTGTACCCGGCGATCTATCTTCTATGGCGCCAGCGCGAGCTTCCCGCTGAGGAGCGGGTGCAATCGATGGTGCCGCGGCGCTGGCACCGTCTCGCGTTCGGCAGCGGCATCGCTGTCGCCGCGATCGTGACCGTCGCGATGTTCGTCACGCATCGCGCCACGCCGGAGCCGCTCTTCCCGAAGTACGAGGCGGTGCGGCAGGCACTGCTCGCGAACGATGCCGCGGTATTGAAGAAACGTTCGAACGAGCTTGCCGCGGCAGCCGACGAATCGAATCAACCGAGCGTCGCGAGCGACGCGAAACACGTCGCCGGCGCCTCCGACATGGAAACAGCGCGTCATGCCTTCGGGCAACTCTCCGACGCGATGATCGCGTACCGCACCGCGAGCCGCGAGAAGCCGAAGCCGCAGATCGTCTACTGCTCCATGGCGAAGCACTCGTGGCTCCAGCCGCAAGGCGAGGTCACAAATCCGTACTACGCCGACGCCGCCATGCGCGGCTGCGGCGAGATCCAGTCGAACTAGACCTGCGATGGTCTGCCGACGCGCGAGACTCAAATCGCCTGCGCCGTTCCCGGCTCGCTCAAAGCACTTTCGAACAGAAACATCCGGATCTGTGACTGCACTTCTTCCTGGTGGCCGATCAATAGATGGCCGCCTGTCGCGAAGCCGACGAACATGGCGCCGCCGATCTCCTCCGCGGTGTAGAAGCTGCTCTCGTAGGTGCCGTAGAGATCATCCGCCGCGCTGACGATCAGCGTCGGAACGCGAATGTCTTCGAGCGGGTAGCGCGTCAGATTCGACGAAACGACGCTGTCATTCCAGATCCCCGCGGCGCGGCGGCTGATGGGGAGAATGCTGCGCAGCATCCGATCGACGGCCCGGCGCTCGTTCGCCGTCGCGTTGCGATAGTTCTCGACCGGAGTGCCGAGGATCGTTTTGAGGAGCGTCATCCGGGCGACCTTGGTGGCGGTCCAGTAGAGAACGTCCGACGCCGCGATCGCGTTCAGGACAGCCTCGAAGAACGGCGACGGCGCACTGGCAGCTTCGCGCTGCGGCGTCCAGGCCATCGGAACGACCAGCACGAGCGCCGAGCAGCGTTCGGGATGCGCCAGGCAAAGTTGCATCGCCGAAGGCGCGCCGGCGGAAACGCCGATCACCGGAACGCGGTCGAGCTGCAGCGCGTCGAGGAGCCGCAGGTGCGCATCGGCCTGTGCTTCGGGCGAGGAATCGGCGAGGAGCGGCGTGCCGAGGTACCCGAAGCGCGACGGCGCGACGATGCGATAGCGGTCGCCGACGAACGCGCGTCCGAGCTCCAGCCCCTGATCGAATCCGCCGCCCGCGCCGTGGATCAGAAGGACAGCCGGTCCGTTTCCCGATTCCGCGAATTCGATCGACCCGTCTCCGTAGCCGATGCTCTGCGTTTCCGTCTCGATTCGCCGTCGCGCATCGTCGATGTCGTTGCGATACGCGACGTAGGCCAGCGCGGCTGTGCCGGTGGCGAGCGTTGCGGCGGTGGTTAGAAATCGGGAACCTGCTGATCTCATCTGATACCTCCTCAGTCCGTTCGAGCCGTGGCCGCGCGCACGAGCTTAGACGGCCACTTGCGCGCTCCTCGTATGGACGTCGCACGCGTGAGCTGTCCGAGCTCGAGGTTCGTCATCCGCCGCCCGAGGTCGGATTGCGCGATGATGCCGACGAGGCGGCCGTCGTCGTCGACGACCGGCAGATGGTGGACGCGGTTTTCCCGCATCACCTGGATGGCATCGTCGAACGTCTCGTCGGGATTGATGGCCACGAGCGGGCACGACATGACCGCCGCCGCGGGAAGCTCGGCGGCATTCCACCCCTGCGCTACGGCGCGGCAGGCGATGTCGCGGTCGGTGACGAGTCCGACGACGTTGCCGCTGCTGACGATCGGGACGGCGGCGCAGTCCTGATCGAGCATCAACATGGCCACCAGCCGCAGCGTTGTCGTCGGATCGCATGTAGCCGGGTCGGGAGTCATTGCATCGCGAACCTTCATCATGATGAGAAGAAGATGCGTCCGCGGCGGGGTGGGTGCCGCGGCATACAGCACACCTGTGCGTGACGGTCGCCGGCGCCCCTCGGGGAGATAATTGCGGGCATTGGCCAATCTCGAAGAGAAAGTATTCACGGCTCTGGTGATCGGAGTCTCGGTCCTGTTTGCGTGGATCATCTGGCCGTTCTATGGCGCGGTGTTCTGGGCGACGGCGCTGGCGATTCTGTTCATGCCGCTGTACCGGCGGTTGCTGCGCCGGCTGTGGCAGCGGCCCACGCTCGCGGCACTGGCGACTCTGTTGATCATCCTGGTGATGGTGATCCTGCCGCTGGCGATCCTTTCGTCGCTGCTGGTTCGCGAGGCTTCCGGGATCTATCAACGCGTACAGACGGGGCAACTCGATTTCGGCCTCTTTTTTCAGCGCGTCTTCGATGCGTTGCCCGCCTGGATGACCAGCCTTCTCGATCGCTTCGGCCTCACGGATTTGGCGCTGATCCGGAATCGACTGGCTGCCGCGCTGACGAACAGCAGCCGCTTTCTCGCAACACAGGCCTTCGCCATCGGCCAGAACGCTCTCGATTTCCTGGCCGGCTTTCTGGTCATGATCTATCTGCTGTTTTTTCTCCTGCGCGACGGCGAGGAGCTGTCCGACCGCATCAAGGCCGCCATCCCTCTCCGGGACGAACACCTGAGCAAGCTCTCGGATGAATTCATCGCCGTCCTCCGTGCGACGGTGAAAGGCACTCTCATCGTGGCCATGATGCAGGGCGCGTTGGGAGGAGTGATCTTCTGGATCCTCGGCATTCGCGCTCCGATCCTTTGGGCGGCGGTGATGGCCGTCTTTTCGCTCCTCCCCGCGGTCGGCGCGACCGTGGTCTGGCTGCCGGTCGCGATCTACCTTCTCGTGACCGGCTCGACGTGGCAGGGACTGCTCCTGATCGCATGGGGAGTCTTCGTCATCGGCCTGATCGACAACGTCATGCGTCCGATCCTGGTGGGCAAAGAGGCGCGGATGCCGGACTATGTCGTGCTGGTCTCCACCGTCGGCGGCATTGCCACGTTCGGCATCAACGGGCTGGTGATCGGACCGGTCATCGCGGCGATGTTCATCGCCGTCTGGGACATTTTGTACAGGTCAAGGACGGCGTCGAAACTCGAGATCACGACGCCGTGACGTACATCAGGTTGTGCGGCCTGTCACAGCGCTGGAACCCCCGCGCTCACTGACGCGCGCCGCGCGTCGGTCGATCCTGCGTTTCGTAGGGCGGCGGGCCATGTCCTCAATCGCGGCAACCATTCCGATTCGAAAAGAGACGACTCCTTTTTTACAGGACGTGCGGGCGGAGGCAGCGCAGGCGGAGTCGATCGCAAGCCTGGAAAAAGGCATCCGTTCGAGGGACGAGGTTCTGGCCATCGTCGCGCACGATCTGAGAAATCCGCTGACCGTCATCAAGACCAGCGCGGCGCTCCTTCAAATGGGCGCGGGGCAGGAACAGCAGGAGCTGCTGTCGATGATCCTGAACGCCTGCGGCCAGATGCAGTCGCTGGTCAACGACCTGCTCGATGTGGCGCGCATCGAGAGCGGCGGATTCACGGTCGAGCGCACGCGCGTGGAGGCCGCGGACGTCATGGAGGAAATGCGCCGGATGTTCGAATCGGCCGCGGCGGAGAAAGGACTTCGTTTCGACGTCGAAACCTTCGGCGCCATCCCGCCGCTGTACGCTGACCGCAACCGCCTGATCCAGATCCTCTCGAACCTCGTCAGCAATGCGTTGCGCGTCACCGACCGCGGAACGATCCGTTTGACCGTCGAGGGCGACCGCGACAAAGCGCGCTTTTCCGTCGCGGATACGGGTCCTGGGATCGCCGCCGCGGAGCTGCCGCATCTGTTCGACCGCTTCTGGCAGGTTCGCTCCAGCCGCCGCGGCGGCGCCGGCCTCGGGCTGGCCATCGTCAAAGGATTCGTCGAAGCGCACCAGGGAACGGTCGAGGTGACGAGCGAGATCGGAAGGGGATCGTTGTTCTCGTTCGTCATCCCCTCTTACGCGGCCGCCGTGGCCTGAGACGCAACCGGCTTCCGGATGACCGTCATCACCGCCCGCTTCGCGAAGCGCGAGATCTTTTCCGTCGTCGATCCGATCACCGTGGCGTCGGCGAAGCGTTTGTGCTGCGCGCCGATGACGACCAGGTCCGCGTCGATCTGATCGGCCACCGCGAGCACCTGCTCGGCGGCGTGGCCGTGGACGACGATCTCTTTGTAGCGCGTGTTCGCGCGCACCTGCGGGTCGACCCAGATGCCGAACTGGTTCTGAACGTCCGCGAAGAGCCGCGGCTCGCTCCCTTCGCAGACATGCATGACCACGAGCTGCGCCGCGAACGACTCCGCGATGGCGCTGGCCTGCGCCAGTGCCTCGCGGGCGATGGCGGTGAAGTTCACCGGACAGAGCACCGTGCGGATACCCACCGTGCCATCCGGCGCAAACAGTGCCGGATTCACCGTAATGACCGGGATGTCGGTCTCGCGCAGCACGTACTCGGTGACCGAGCCGAGGATCGCGCGCCGGATGCCGCGGCGTCCGTGCGTTCCCATGACGATGAGATCTGCGTTGATGTCGCGGGCGATGCGGAGGATCGCCAACTCGGGCGCTTCATCTTCGAACAATGTCGTCGCGCGGACCGCGGCCGGAACGCGGGATGCCGCGTATTCGTGAAGCTGCTTCGTCAACGCGGCTTTGGCTTCGGGAACGTTCTCGAAGTAGTAGCCGATCGGATGGTCGGCCGCGAGCCACGAGATCTCCTCGGCATGCAGCAGCGTGATCTTCGAGCCGAGCCGCTCGTTGAAGTGCAGAGCGTAGCGAAGCGCGAGATCGCTGAAGGCGCTCATGTCGGTGGGGACGAGGATGCGTTCAAAGAGATTCGGATTCATGATGTGACCTCGAGTTTGTCGTGCGTGCTCCAGCCGAGCAGCGCGTAGAGCGGGCAGTAGCCGATCGTGCCGGTGACCAGCGGGATCAGGCCGAGATACGCCCACCCGGCGCCGCGAATCGTGATCGCGATCAGGACCAGCATGCCGCCGATGACGATGCGAATGGTCCGATCGAGGACTCCTTCATTGAGTGCGATCATCGGAGTCTCCTTCGCCGTACATGGTCGTTCTACGCGCTCGCGGAGACAGTGACGCGCGAATGAGTCGCGCGTGATGGACCACACACGGTGCCGCGGAACGCTGGCGTCTCGCCGCCGAATGTGAGGCTTGCGCAAGTGTTGTGTTACCAGCGAAATTTGAGGGTTTGCCGGTTCGGCGGCGAGACGCCGCCGGGCCAGCCGGCGGGACGCCAGCGCTCCCCTTCGAATGCCTATGCGAAATGCGCGGCGTTCGCGGCGATGAATTGCACCTTGTCCGCGGGCAGGTCATCGAGCGCGAAGATCGCGTCCGAGGTGCAGGCCGGGATGCACGCACCGCAGTCGATGCACTCCGAGGGATCGACGTACATCTGGGTAGCCCCGTCGAACGACGCCTCATCCATCCTCGGATGAATGCAGTCGACCGGACAAGCATCCACACACAGCGCGTCTTTGATGCAGTTGTCAGTGATGACGAAAGCCATTTGCCTGATCCCCTTATCGCCAGATTTGAGGCGATCGTAGCGGGCCGCGGCACGGAGCGATGTTCAGCAGGTCACCGGCCGGCATGACGAGAATCACAGGTGAAGGCGTGACCATCGTCACGCCATTTTGTGCGCTCGATGGCGGCAGTGCGATCATCGATCGGGGACCATCGTCACGTGCTCCGATTCGCGCTCGCATTCGCGCTGAGTCTGGCCGCGATCGACGTTGCGGCAGCGGACGGCGCGGTCACGATCCGGTCGGCGATCGACGCGCTGAGCCGCGGGCGCGTCGTGATTGTGGACGGCGATCCGATCTGCGCGTCGCGTCCCCTTCCTCTCTTCTATAGCCGCCGGCAATTTGCGCCGGCGTGGAGTGCGCGCGACCGCGACGACCTGCTGGCCGCAGTTCGCGATGCGAAGAGCGATGGCCTCGATCCGGCCGACTACCATCTCGCTGCCATCGAACGAGCCTCCGATGGTGAGCAACGCGATCTGCTGCTCACGGACGCGTTCTTTCTGCTGGCTTCGCACCTGCTCTCCGGCCGCGTCGATCCGGAATCGATCGAGCCGACGTGGTGCCTGACTCCGCGCGCGAACGATCTGGTGGCCGCTCTGGAGACCGCGCTCGAATTGCACGAAGTGCGGCCAACCATCGCGCGCATGCCGCCCGCACATCCGGAGTACGCGGCGCTGCGCCGCTGGCTCGCGGCGTATCGACGGATCGACGATGCCGGCGGATGGCCGAAAGTCGACGCGAAGAAATCGCTCCGGCTCGGCGACCGCGGCCCGCTGGTCGCGCAACTTGCCAACCGTCTCGTTGCGAGCGGAGACCTTCCGAAGCCCGGCTACGAATTCGACGCCGCTGTCGATCGCGCCGTGCGCCGCTTTCAATCGCTCCACGGCCTCGAGCCCGACGGCGTCGTCGGACGCCGCACGCGCGCGGAGCTAAACATCACACCGGCCGCGCGCATCCGCCAGATCGAATTGAATCTCGAGCGGTGGCGCTGGCTGCCGGCAAACCTCGGCGATCCGCACGCCCTCATCAACATTCCGGCGTTCACCCTCGCGGTGACGGAGCACGGCCGTCAAGTGATGTCGATGCGGATCGTTGTCGGCAAGGACTATCTGAGCACGCCGATCTTCAGCGGCAACATCACGCAGGTCATCCTCAGCCCTTACTGGAACGTGCCGGACAGCATCGCCGCCAAAGAGTTGTGGCCGAAGGAACATCGCACGCCGGGGTACCTCGCCGGCGAGCACATCGAGGTGCTGCGCGGCGGCAAACTGCGGCAGACGCCCGGCCCCTGGAACTCGCTCGGGCTGATCAAGTTCAACATCCCGAACCGCTACGGCGTCTACCTGCACGACACTCCGGCCAAGACTCTGTTCGAAGCGAGCACGCGCACATTCAGTCACGGCTGCATGCGCATCGAGAAACCGGTGGAGCTGGCGGAGTGGCTGTTGCGCGACCGCCCCGAATGGCCGCGCGAGCGCATCGTGCAGGAATCGCAGCGAGGCATTCAGAAGACCGTTCCGGTCAAAAAGCCGCTGCCGGTTCACGTCCTCTACTGGACCGCCTTCGTCGACGAAGCGGGCGCCCTGCACTTCGCGCCCGACATCTACCAGCGCGACGGCCGTCTGGACGCCGCGATGCGCAAGGCGCCGTCGCGTTTCTAAAGGTCATGAGGAAGCATCATCTCAATCGGAACTTTGCGAAATCTTTCGTTGCCTCGCAATCGGTCGCGGCGTAGCATCGCCCGCGCCGCCGGTCTCGACAGCGAAATCAACGAGAGGAGCCGTTGCATGAGCGATTCCGGAAGTAGTAGCCGAACGGAACCACCGTCTAGCAAGTGGTTCGTGCAGCGGCGAACGGCTCGCCTCTAGACAACGTACATGCCGTTCGCCCGTTCACGAATCCATCGTCGAACGGGAGTGAACGCGCGAAGCCTTTCCAACTCGCTTCCCGCGTACTGCTCCTGACACGCAGGAGAGTATCCATGCCTCAGTCTCAAAATGTGACGCGGCCCGGTCTGAAGGTGTGGGGCGAAGCGACGGCTCTGCTCCGCGAATTCCGCCGCGCCGGATGGTTCGACCTTCTCCTCCTCGGAGGACTGATCGGCCTCGTATTCGGCGCGCTCTCGCTTGCCGGAGAGTGGCGCTTGTTCCGCCCGGAAGTGCGCATCGATCTATCGCCATCGGCGCTTCCCATCTATGCCTTCTACTCCCTCTCGCGAGGTCTGATCGCGTACGCCCTGTCGCTCCTGTTCACGCTGGCCTACGGTTACTGGGCGGCGAAAGATCGACTGGCCGAGCGCGTACTGCTGCCGCTGCTCGATATTCTTCAGAGCATTCCGGTTCTCGGATTCATGCCCGGCCTGGTGCTCGCGCTCGTGGCGCTGTTTCCGCGCAGCAACGTGGGCCTCGAGCTCGCGTCCATCGTCATGATCTTCAGCGGTCAGGCGTGGAACATGACCTTCAGCTTCTATCACTCGTTGCGGTCGATTCCGAAAGATCAGATCGAAGCGGCGACCACGTATCGCTTCGACTGGTGGCAGCGGCTCAAATGGGTCGAGTTGCCGTTCTCCACCATCGGCCTCGTGTGGAACAGCATGATGAGTATGGCCGGCGGCTGGTTTTTCCTGATGATCACCGAGTCCTTCGTTCTCGGCGCGAAAGACTTCCGGCTTCCCGGCATCGGCTCGTACATGAGCGTTGCGGTGGCGAAAGGCGACGTGCGCGCGATGCTCTGGGCGATCTTCGCGATGATCCTGATGATCGTCATCCTCGATCAACTCCTCTGGCGCCCTGTCGTGGTCTGGTCGCAGAAATTCCGCGTCGAGGAAAGCGCCGAAGAGCAGTCCGCGTCGTCATGGTTTTACGACTGGCTTCAACGTTCCCGAATCATCGAGGCGGTTGCGAAACTGGCGCGCTCGATTCATCAACGAGTCCGCGGCCGCAAGACGGCGCACGAGCGAGCCCCATCATCAGCGATCGCGCCGGAGCGATCGTCTTCACGTGTCGTGTCGATTGTGCTCTTCACGGTGCTGATGGGCGGCCTGCTCTTCGGAGCATCGCGGCTCGTGACCGTTCTTCGGCCGCTGCACTTGCGCGAGTTCGGCCCGATTCTTCGCGCGTGCGGATGGACGCTCGGGCGCGTGCTTCTCTCCACCGCGTTCGGCACGGTCTGGGCGCTGCCGGCCGGTCTGGCCATCGGACTTTCGCCGCGTCTGTCGCGGGTGCTGCAGCCTGTGGTGCAGGTTGCGGCGTCGTTCCCGGCTCCGATGCTTTTTCCGCTCGTCATCGCCGGACTCAAAGTCATCGGCGTATCGCTCGGTTGGGGAAGTATCGTGCTGATGCTTCTCGGCACGCAGTGGTACATCCTGTTCAACGTGATCGCGGGTGCGATGGCCATCCCCTCCGATCTGCGCGAAGCGGCCGATAGTTACCGGCTGGATCGCTGGCTGCGCTTCAAGTCGTTGTATCTGCCGGCGGTGTTCCCCTTCCTCGTGACAGGATGGGTGACGGCAGCGGGCGGAGCGTGGAACGCGAGCATCGTCGCCGAGTTCGTTACGTTCCGCGGCCAGGTGCTGACTACCGACGGTCTCGGCGCAATGATCAGCGGCGCCGCCGAGCGCGCGGACTTCCCGCATCTCGCGGCGAGCGTGATGGTCATGGCCGCCACGGTCGTCCTCTTCAATCGAATCGTCTGGCGCCGTCTCTATCGCGTCGCCGAAGAACGCTTCTCGCTCAGCAAGTGAGGTGAGTCATGACCGTTGCTACGATGCCCGACACCGCCAGGACAACGGAAACACTCTGCGAGATCAGAGATGTCTCGCACGACTTCGTCATGCCCAACGGCTCCAGGCTTCGCGTCCTGGAAGACATCAGCGTCGCGATCAAGCCGCTGGAAGTCGTCGCACTCCTCGGCCCTTCCGGATGCGGCAAGTCGACGATCCTTCGCATTCTCGCCGGCTTGATCCGTCCCACCGAGGGCGAAGTGCTTTATCGAGGACGTCCGGTGGATGGGTTGACGCCGGGAGTCGGCATCGTGTTTCAGAGCTTCGCTCTCTACCCATGGATGACGGTCTCGCAGAACGTCGAGATCGTGCTTCATGCGGCGCGGCTTCCTGAAACCGACATCCACGAGCGCGCGGAACGCTCGATTCGAATGGTCGGTCTTGCCGGCTTCGAAGAAGCGTATCCGCGCGAGCTCTCAGGCGGGATGAAGCAGCGCCTTGGCATCGCGCGCGCTCTCTCGATCAATCCTGAGATCCTCTTCATGGACGAGCCGTTCAGCCATGTCGACGCGCTCACGGCTGAAGGTCTGCGCGCCGAAGTGATCGATCTGTGGGCGCCGGAGGACCAGAATCCCTCGTCGATCCTGATGGTCAGCCACGACATCAAGGAAGTCGCGTACATGGCCGACCGCATCATCGTGCTCAGCAGCCATCCGGGGCGGGTTCGCACGGTGGTGCAGAATCCGTTGAGACGGCCGCGCGATCAACGTTCCAAGGAAGCGGAGGAGTTGGTCGACTATCTTCACGAGATCATCACCGGCAGCGAGTTGCCGGACGTTCCGCACAGCGCGCCGGCGCGTGTGGTGCGCATCGAGCCGCTGCCGCGAACGACGACGTCCGAAGTCGTCGGGCTGCTCGAGTATCTCGATACCCACGGCAGCCGCGCCGAGATATTCGATCTGGCGGCCGAGACGGAACACGAGTTCGGCCACATGATCGCGATTACGAAGGCCGCGGAGATGCTGGACTTCGTCGATACGCCGAAGCAGGACGTGGTGCTCACCGAGGAAGGACGGCGGTTCGTTCGCTCAGAAACGCACGAACGCAAGGCGATCTGGCAAACGCAACTCCTCAAGCTCCGCCTTTTTCAGGACGTCCGGGACCTGCTCGCGCGCGACGCTGACCATGCGGTGAAGGCCGACGTGGTGCGAGAAATGATCATCATGGCCTTGCCGCGCGAGAACTACGAAGTGATGTTCGACACGATGGTGCGCTGGGCGCGGTTCGGCAATCTCTTCGCCTACGAGGAGGATGCAGACCGTCTTTCGCTGCAGTAGCTCCGGATCGTGGCGAGTACATCTTCCGCGCTCGTCGCTGCCGTCAGCGCATCGATCGCGCCGCGGTCGCGCGCGAGCTGCGCGATTTCCGCGAGCAAGGCGAGATGTTTCTTTCGTTCCAGCGCAGGCGACACGAACGCGATCACCACTCGCGGCTCCGGCGAGCCGGAGATGACGCCTTCCGCGTTCACGCCGATGCTGGCCGCGATGAATCCGAGCTGATCATCGCAGGCATGGGGAATGGCGATGGCCCCGAGGTTTGTCGAGAGCTCGCATTCCCTCTCATCGACAGCAAGCACGAGGCGGTCGATGTCACTCGCGGCCAGGCCGTGGCGCTGAAGACTTCGCCGCAGCAGTTGTTCGGCCGCGCCGCTGACGTCACGGGCTCGCAGCCGCAGCATCACGTCGCTCGTCGTCAACAAATCGGCCAAATGCATACCGCGATTCTCTCATTGACCTGAGCATCAACCGCGCCCGCGCAAAGCGGCTGTGAAGAAATGTGCAACGGTACGGGAGGCGGTTAGCAACCAACTGCAGTCGCTGCATCTTGCAAAAGCACAGACAAGAGTGTCTGTGCCACACCGGCTTCTCGGTAATACGATTTGCGCAAGTACAGCATGACCAATGTGGCACAGACACTCATGTCTGTGCTGTTGAGGCTCGGGACGGCTGAGAAGATCAACGCGTTCGATTTCTTCACAGCCTCTGAAGGTGAGGCGCGAGCTTCCGGAGTCGTTCTCCATGCTGTTCCTTCCGGAGCGCGGCGCCGGTACCGAGGATCGTCACGCGGAGAGAGCGTAGGCGGCGGTCACATCCTGAGCCGCCGCGGACGGCCGGCTGTCAGAACTCGACCGAACCCCTTGGCGCGCGAAGGCGCGCTCACCAATCCTAGCCCCGCGCTTTTGCGCGGGGAAGCGAGCGTGGAGGCAGATTGTGGCCGCGAAGGCGGCCACTACAAAATGCTCGCGCCGCGAGAGACCTTGCAGCGGCCGCCTCCGCGGCCGCTGCATCGTCGGCGCATACCAAACCCCGCGCGGAGCGCGGGGCTAGGATTGGCGAGCGCGCCTTCGCGCGCGGCCGAATACACGTGGCGAATCGCGTCATTTCCTCACAACCTCTGAGCCTGCCTCTCCCCAGCAGTGGTTCGGATCACTCTGAGGCGTGACCATCCACGCGGGCCAGGTGCCGGCAGGCGCTTACGTTGGATCCATGCGAAGAATCAGCCTGCTCATCGCTCTCTTTTTGTCCGCACCGCTGCATGCCCAACTCCTCGTCAGCACTGACTGGCTCCAGACGCACCGTACCGATCGACGACTGGTCATCGTCGAGATCGGCGACCGCGCTTCGTACGAGGCGCAGCACATCGCCGGCGCGCGTTTCATCGCGTTGAACGATCTTCTGATCGACCGCGGCGGCACGCCGAACGAGTTGCCGGAGATTCCGGCACTCGAACGGACGTTCGCCGCCGCGGGCATCGGAGACCGCGACCGGATCATCCTCTACAGCCGCGATCTCATCGCCGCCACGCGCGCCTTCTTCACTCTCGACTACCTCGGCCACGGGTCTTCGACGTCGCTGCTCGACGGCGGCTTCGCAAAATGGACCGCGGAAAATCGCGCCGTCGAAGGCCACACGCCGCTGCAGGTGGCCAAACCGTCCGACTTTCAGGCACGCCCGCGCGTCGAGACCATTGTCCGCCTGAAGGCGATGGAGATCCTCGTCGACTGTCTGCCGCTATGCACCGGCTCATGGGCCATCGTCGACGCCCGCTCGCCGGAGCAGTTCAGCGGCGAAGAGCCGGGCGCCGGCATCAAGCGCGGCGGTCATATCGAAGGAGCGGTGAACGTGCCGTGGCAGCAGAACCTCACCAGCTCGGTCGCGCCCGTCTTCCGCGGCCGCGGCGAATTGCAGACGTTGTACGACGATGCCGGCGTACCCGCGGATGCCTCTGTCGTCGTCTATTGCCGCACCGGCATGCAAGCGTCGGTCGATTACTTCGTACTGCGCTATCTCGGCCGCGACGTCGCGCTCTACGACGCCTCCTTCATCGAATGGAGCCGCAGCCCGCACCCGCAGCGAAGCAGCATCGGCACGCCTGCCGGAGAGTAGTGGACGAAGTCCGGCGCGCTATCCCACGCGGCCTGCCAGGACTTCTTCCGGCTGCAGCTCTTTCGCGGCCATTCCAAGCGGCACCGAGAGCACCGGCACGTGCGCGAAACGGACCAGGCGTTCGGTGGTCGTGCCGATGACGGTCTCATCGCGAAACTTCTTGTGCTGCGCGCCGATCACGATCAGATCGGCACCGATGTCTTCGGCACAATCAAGCACGCGTTCAGCCGCACCGCCGCGGAGGACGATTTCCCGATAGCTGCACCGATTCTGAACGGCGGGAAGAATCCATCCCCGCACATCGTGGTTGCGCGGCGGCGTCTGCGCCCGGCCGTCCTCTTCCACGACGTAAACGACCACCAACTCGCCATCCAGCGCAGCAGCCAGTTGCGATGCGTATTCGACCGATGCGCGAGCGACGTCGCTGAAATTGATCGGGCAGAGAATCTTGCGGATCGGATCGCTGGTGCGAGGCCGCGCTTCATTCCGGTTGACGCTCAGCACCGGCGAGTCGCCGACGCGGATCACGCGTTCGGTGACCGAGCCGAGGATCAAGCGGCGCCAGCCGCGGAGACCGTGTGTGGCCATGATGACCAGATCCGCCGGCAGATCCTGCTCCGTGTCGACGATGGTGGACACCGGATCTCCGATGTCCACGGCGATCGAGTAAGGAAAACCCTGCAAAGCGGCATCGGCGTAGACGCGAACCTTGTCGCGCAACGCGGCGATGTGGTCGGGCCGCGTGGCGACATACAGCTGGATGTTCGCGCCCGCATCTTCGACGGGAAAGACGACCGGATCGACGTTCAGTAACGTCAGCGTCGCCGAAAAGCGCTCGGCGAAAAATCGCGCGTACTGAAGCGCGCCGATGGATTGCGGGCTCAGGTCCGTAGGAACGAGGATTCGTTTGATTTCGAGGGATCGCATCATGTCCTCCCTGCGTGCTCCGTCACGCGATCTTTGCGGCAGGCGTGTATCTCTGCCGCAACTCATTGAAAAGCCGCATCGTGTCGTCAAACCGGCAAAGCTCGTGATGGTGCGTCATGACTGCCGCCGATCCTGCCGCCACACCGAACATCACGGCATCATCGAGCGTCGATCCATTCGCCAGCGCCACCGCGATTCCTGCCACCATGCTGTCGCCGGCGCCGACGCGGCTGCCGATCGGCACGACCGGCGAGACGATGCGCCGCGTGCCGTGACGGTCGGCGACGAGGGCTCCCCCGCTGCCAGCCGAAACCACGACCACCTCACTGCGTCCGGTATCGACCAGCGACTGCGCCGCGCTCGCAATGGCGGCGTCGGATACCTCGCCGTCGCCGGCCGCTGCCATCAACTCGCCGACATTCGGCTTCATCAGAAACGTCCCCTTCCCTCCCGTGTGGCGGAGCGCCTCGCCGGAGGTATCGACGATGAGGCGTATGCCGAGATCGTTGCAGAGCGCGCCGAGGCGAGCGTAGAAATCGACCGGAGCTCCCGGCGGAAGCGTGCCGCTGGCGACGAGGTAATCAGGACGCGGCATAACCGCGCGAACGGCTGCAAGCAGTTGCCTCCACTCCTCGATCCCGAGTTGCGGCCCGGGGACGATGAAGCGGTATTCGAGGCTGGTTTCCGACTCGATCACGTTCACGTTCTCGCGCGTTTCCTCGGCGATTCGGACGACGTTCATTGCGATCGTCTCGCGCGCCAGCAGTTCGATCAGGCGGTTCCCGACTGCGCCACCTGCCGGAAACAGTGCGATCGAATTTCCGCGGAGCCGGCGAATGGCCCGGCTGACGTTGATCCCGCCGCCGCCGGCAAGGTAGACCGGCTTCGCGCAACGCAGCTTTCCGTTCGGTTTGAGGCGCGGCGTCTCGAGAAACACGTCGAGGGCCGGATTCATGGTCAACGTCAGGATGCTGGGCATGTTCTCCTCCTACCAGGGCTCACAGGCCACAGGCCGCGCTACGGCCGCTGCCACAAGCCGGGGCAGGATGAAGTTGTAGGCGACCATGAGGTGATGGTGAACTTCGTGGATGACGCCGCGGAGCGCTTCGGTCAAGGCAGCGTCATCGATGTCGGACCGATCGGCGTACGCGCGCAGGTCGCGTGCAAGCCGCGCCAGCTCGAGGTGTTCGAGCCGAAGCGTTCGAAGCGTCTTCTGCTCCAGCACGCCCGCTTCCCCTCGCTCGATCGCCTCCGCCGCCGGCAACAGCGAATGGCTCGTCGCAGTGTGGACTTCGAGGCGTTTCTTCAACTGCTGCAGCAGGCGCGATAGCGCCGGGTGCCGCAACGCGGCAATGGCACCGGCCTTCGCGATCGCCGGCGCCAGCCGCTCCCTCCACTGCGCATCCGATTCGCGCAGGAGCGCTGCCAGCGAGACTGGCGGCGAGTCGCCCTGCGCACACGGCCGGCAGGCTCCGAGCCGCGAGGCGACGTCATTCGGATCGGCATCAGCGGCCTCGCAGGCGGCGCCCAGGATCTCGTCCAACCCAAACCAGTAGTCGACCCCCGCCTGCTCCAACACATCCTCGGCATCAGGGAAGCCCGCGATGACATCGCAAACTCTCTGCTCCGCAACGCGGCGATCAATCGGAGAGGAGCTCATGCCGTGAAATATGCGTCGCGCTTCAAGTCCGCCGGGTGACTCGACGCACGCGACTCTGTGATGGTTGAAACACGAATGGCCCAGCGCGACACGCGAGAGCGTGACCGATGACATCGCCCAAGGCCGGTGGAAGCCATACGTTGCAATCCGCGGGCGACCATTTCCAACGCCGCAAGGAGGTTTGTGATGAAACTAATGACGGGTTTTGAACGCTGGGATCCCTTCGAAGAACTGAGCCTGCTCCGGAACCGCATGGACCGTCTCTGGTCGCGCCTGACGGCGGACGGTGAGCCGGCGCTGGCCAACTGGTCGCCGACATGCGACGTCGTCGAGACGAAAGACGACATCGTGATCAAGGCCGAACTCCCGGGCATCGACGAGAAAGACGTCGACGTGGAGCTCGAAAGCGGCGTGCTCACGATCAAAGGCGAGCGCAACGCGGAGAAGGAAACCGAGGAGAACGACTACCGCCGCGTCGAACGCTCGTACGGCAGCTTCCTCCGCTCCTTCACGCTGCCGCCGAACATCGAAGCCGAGAAGATCTCCGCCACCTTCGCGAAGGGATTGCTCGAAGTCCGCCTTCCGAAGAAAGAAGGTGCGAAGCCGCGCCAGATCAAAGTGGATGTGAAGAAACAGCTCGCATCCGCGGCGTAGCACCGAGAGTCCGCGGCGTGAGCGCAGGCTGCCCATGCCGCGGACCCGCTCCTTCCGCGCGCGATCGCGCCTTGACGGCAGGCAGCTGACTCCTGGCTTCTGAGCGTCCGGACTCCAACAGGCGAGGTCCATGACGCTCACGATGTTCGCCTTCGCAAGACAGCGTCGCGCACGTGTCGAGCGCGGCCAAAGCGCCGATCGTAGTGGCCGAAGGTCAGGTTGCGGATCCATGTTCCGGTTCCGGATCTTCAAGCCCCTCCCCGAAACGAACCTCCCCGTCACGAGATCCACCGAAAACGCGATCCATCCCCCGGCGGACGCGTCGCGCGCTTCGCCGATGATGCTGGTATCGGTGATGGCGAGCTCTCGAAATCCTCCGGAGCTGATGGGGGCTGTTTTCCAGAGCCGGCCGGTGGTGCCGAAGGCTTCCAGGATCGTTTTGTCGTGAACCGCGAGAAGCACGCTCCTGGGACCATCGATCATCACTCCGTCCACATGCGTGCCGGTCGTCTCCACGAGCGTTCGCGATTCAAGGTCGATGATGTAGCCCGCGCCTTTCTCCGATACGTTGAACGGTCCGTTCAAAGATGTCCGCAGGCTCCTCGGCGGAGTGGAGATTTCTGTAACGCGGCTGCGTCTTCTGCTCGCGCAGACGCCTGGCGGCACGGCGGTATTCGCGCCGCATATCCGCCGTCAGAAACGTGTTCAGCGGCGAATCGGGGGCACATTGGTACGCCGCATCACCTCGACTGCCTCCAGTACGAGCGCGACGGCACGTTGGGATGCGTTTTCGTTCTTAGCGGTGTTGTTTTTCATGACCGTCATGAAACCCGGGCGCGCTGCGACGCGCCCGGGTTCACTTCCTTCTTACTCTACGCTTTCGGAGTGGTGGACGGGACGGGGACGGGCACGGGTGCCGGCGGTGCGGGCGTTGGCGTTGGCGTTGGCGGAGCCTGCGCAGCCTTCTTGCGGCGTGCGACGCTCTTCAGACGCTTGACCTCCTCCACCTGCGGCAGGAGCACTGCTTTGTTGGGGTCTTTCGCGAGCTGTGATCCGATCGCGTACGCTTGCGTGGCGATGAGCGCCAGCCGATGACGGCGATTGAGGTTTGCACCCTCGATGCCTTTCAGGAACGAACGCGCCTGGTCGGCCACGGCCTCCCAGCGGATCGAGTCCTCCTGCAGCTGGCGGACTTCGTCGAGTGGCTGCCCGATCGCCTGCGATACGTTGTCGAGCACTCCCATGACATTGATCGATGCCTCGACGATCGTCGCCGGCTGCATCCGGAGACGCTGCTTGACCAGCGCCCGCTGCTCTTTCGACAACGGTGCGACCTCATTGATCTGCGATTCCATCGTGCGCAGCTGCTCGATGACCGCCTCGGGAGAGAGAGTGGCAGGATCAGGGTTCGATGAAACAGGGGTGGTATTACTCATGACAAATCCTCCTAACGCGAGCTGTCAGGCCGGAGGAGACGTCACGGACTTGTCGACAAGTGCGAGCGGCCACCGGCTGGAAGTTTCGGCCACGCGCCGATTCTTCCGGTTGATGTGTACCCGAGGCGTGTACACACCTCGAGAGCCCGCGGCAGGAGGAGATAACTCAACTCCCGCGCCGGTACAGGACTGATGTGCTATCCAGCACGCCCATACCGCCGACGGCCGCCAAAACGAGCGCTTCCAACTCGCTCCTGCGCCTCGGTATTCCAGCGCCCGCTTTCCCCGCTGAGACTTCGATCCGCGACTGCACGCGGCGCACGAGGCTACGCGCCCCCGTTGCGCTCCGGCGCAACGTTGCTGCGCGTTACCGCAACACTGCCGCGCGGCAGCGCAACACGGCGGCGCGGCACCGCAACACCGCTGCGCGTCGGCGCAACACTGCTGCGCGTCACCGCAACACTGCTGCGCGTCGGCGCAACACCGCTGCGCGTCACCGCAACGCTGCCGCGCGTCGGCGCAACACTGCTGCGCGTCATCGCGACACGCTGCGCCTTGGCGCTACGTCTACTGCGGGTCACCGCAACGCTGCCGCGCGACCGCGCGACGTTGTTGCGCGAGAGCGCGACGTTGCTTCGCATCATCGCAACGTTGCTGAAACCCGTCCTCCATCTGTCTCTATCTGCGTCATCTGCGGATCAACCCGGCCAAGCCATCGCCTCAGCGAACCCCGGCAACGCCGCCGTCAACTCCTCGATGTGCGCGCTGGCGATGCCATCCAGCTCCCGCTCCAGCACCCCGCTGACGGTGGTCTCCCGCTGCTCCGCCCGATACTCCAGCATGTCGATGTGATGCCGCGGCAGCCGGACGCGCAGCTCCGCACTTCGGATCGCCTGCGGCAGGATGCCGTCCGCATCGTCCCCGAGCGCCTCTTCGATGACATGCATCGGCCAGATCTCCAGCGCCTTCGCCATCATCTCCGCCCGCGGAAACCACTTCCCCACCGGCGTCGCCCACAACTCCACCTCCCCCGCCTCAATCGCCTCGGACATCCGCCTCCGCGACCACCCGAGGAGTGCCGTAGCCTGCGAAATGCTGACATGCGGCCGTGGGTGTAGGAAGATGTGCCGGATGCGGGAGATGAGGTCGGGTTCGAGCATGGTTGGGCGCCTCGCTGACTTGTACGATACTATAAGTTCGCCGCCGCGCAAAAGCAAGAGGAATCGGCGCCCATGACTCGCGTGCGCCAGCCGGAAGGCGAAGTATTCGGCCGCCGCCTGCGCGAGTTACGCGAGAAGTACGGCATCACCCAAAACGCGCTCGCCATCGCCTCAGGACTGACGGAGTCCTACATCAGTAACATGGAGAACGGGTTCGCCGTACCGAGCCTCACCACGGTGCTGCGAATCGCAGCGGCCCTCGATTGCAAGGTAACGGCGCTGGTGTCTATGTTCGACAAAACAGATCTGGCGTCGATCCTTCCGAAGTGACCTGCGCTTCGATCGGACATCAAATGGTTGTTGTCGCTCCTTGGAACTCAGCCTCACTGATGCGAATACCTCATGCCTCTTCGAATCTTCAAGTGAGGCACGCGAAGTATTTGGTCATCAATCAGTTATGCACGGCACGACCAAAACACGAAGGCTTGGCGCTCGCCGACCGGCGACCCACTACACGATGACCGTCGCGATTGACTGCAATGCTGAGTCGATCGTACTCGTAGCGAGCACCAGGAACGTTCCGGAACTTGTTGGAGCGGTATAGATACCACTGCTCGTAATCACACCTCCGTCGCTCGGAACGACCGACCAGCTCACATCATGCGGGTTGTCGTCCACGCTGGCGCGGAACTGCACGCTTTGTCCTTGGGACAACTGTACACGTGGAGGATTGATTCTGATGGGCAGGGCGAGATCCTGTTTTCGCGCGTCCTTGACGTAAGCAAAGTATTTTACGAGTGTGTTCGCTCCTTCAGTCCCCGCGCCAATTACGAGCGCGCTGAGGAGCAAATCGGCTGCACGACCTGTCAAACCGCAGTCGCCGGGAAGTACGTAACAGAGCGTCTTGACGTGTGTGGCGAGGGCGACAATCAGTCCGATCACAGTTCCCACCCCTCCCACAACGGCCTTCTTGAAGTCCACGTCGGTCATCCCGACGGGAAGCACATGCTTCGACTTGAAAGCTGCAATTCCAATCATGATGAAGGGATCGAGCAGCTGGAGCAACTGCTGAACACCAAACCCGGCAATCGTGACTACCGCGAGAACCCTTGCATATTCACCTGTAAGCATCGTCGCCTCGTTGGTTCGATGAGACGGACAACTGCGTATTTTTCGTCGGCTATGGCGAGTTGGAAAAATCCAGAGTCATCCGTCTAACGGAGCCAGGAGGTCTCCATGAACCGTAGATTCCAGGCAGCAGCTGTTCTCCTAGCCGTCACGATCTGTACAGGAGTTATCGCCGAGGCACAGGTCTGCGGGCCGAAGGACGACTTTAAACTCTGCGTCATGCAGATGTATCAGAAGATCTGCAAGACTCCGGGTAACGAGTGCAACGATGACTGGCGCACGCAGTGGATGACGCTGCAGGCGTATTGCACGATCCACGGGAACAGCGACGTCTGCACGACGTTCGCCTCCTATCCGGCGTCGCGTCTTCTGTTTCACCACGGAGCGGAGCATCCTCGCTGGGAGTCGGTGGGGATCGTCAAACGGACGAAGTTCGATCTGAACCACATCCCTACGGTTTCGGTCGGAGGGCGGGACCACCTCATCGTAGCGGTGGACCAAACCAATCCGCTTCTATATAGGTTAAACGTCGAGGCCGCAACCAAGGACAATATCGATCAGTTCGCTCAGCTTCAGACGCTGGTGGGCCTACTCGGCGGGAACCTCGCGCAGCTCGTGAAGGGACGTTCGCAACGAGCTATACCCGGTGCACTCTCAGGCATTGTGGGCGACGATCTCGACGCCATCAGCTCACCCGTGTTGGATAAGACCGTGGCGGTGAATTGTCTGCTGATTGCTACTGATGCCAGAGGAAGAGAGATCACGGGGTTCATTCAATCAGTTGAGTCCCGTGGAGACGTTGAATATCCGTTGCCGGCCGTGATTAGCGGTGCTGACTGTACGGGTGTGAAATTGACTTCGGCGAATGCGGCTCGAGCCGTGACAGACCTCGATCAGGCTCTCGTTGGTTTGAGAGAGCTGAGTTGTTCAGACGTCGGCGACCTGGAAACAGCATTGACGGGGGATCCGGATAAGCCCGACGACATCCACAAGGCATTCGATAAGTTCGCAACGGAAGCCGCCCGGTGTCCGTTCTGGACCGCGCCGTTTCAAGGAGGGGCAGCTTCCCGCCTGGACGTGTTGAAACGCGAGATCAAGAAGGTCGTTGCGGCACAAACGCCAGCGGATATGAAGCTTGCGCTCACGGACGCCAACGTAGCAAAAGAACTCGACCCGGTTCACCGGGCGGCTTTGGCACTCGCAAAGACGCAGGACTTTGCAAAGCTCACCGCCCTTCCCAAAAGTGTCGCGGCGCTGGAGGATTTCGACCAAACCGTCCGGCGTCTTTTGATCGAAGGGACGCAGCCCTGCACGGTCGACACCAGCCGCCAGTGCATCAAGACGGGAAACGTCGTCAATTTCATCATCGTTGACGGCGTTAGCGCCGACGAGGTCTCGTGGCAGGACGTGGAGACCCAGCCGATCAAGATTGCCACCGCGGGCGACTTCTCCTCAAATATTCATGCACTTCGACAGACAGAGATCTCTACGAGCTACAAAGTTCAGCCGGCCTCCGCACGTGCGTGGGATGTCGGGGTGAGTCTCGTCCGCACGCGAATCTCGGATCCGAAATTCACGGCAGTCGCTGGTACTGGCACGCAGAAGCTGATCGCCCAGACCGCAGCGACGACCCGCTCAGGAGAGTTGGCGCTCTTTGCAAACCTCCGCCCCGTGGCGTTCATTTCCCCCGATGCTCCAGCCTGGACTCGTGGGTTTGGCGTGGAGATCGGGTCCGCACTATCGACGGATAAGCCTGCCGTCTTCGCCGGCCTCTCGATTCAACTGGGACGATACTTTCGTCTCGGTTGGGGCTTCACCGCGCAACGCGTGACCGAGCTCAAAGGACAGAAAATCGGTGACCCAGTAACCAGCAATGACGACATCGTGACCCGCCAGGCATTTCACAACGCGCACTATTTGTCGCTGACGGTATCCCTCGGCAGCATACCCTTCTTCTCGGCGCCGAAAAACTGAGGACTCACTCATGCATTACGAGGAGGCACGAGGGCATCGCAATCGGTTGCTGGCGGAACACTACCCAGATCGTGTAGTCGAAGCGCATGATCTTGGAGTAGCCGAGATCGAGGGCTCGGTTGGCGCGAGAAAAAGGCGACGTCGTCCCTCTATCGGAATCCATCACCGCTCGGATGGATCGTTTGGAATCGCCGTCCGTATCCAGGAACTATCCTCAGAGGACAATCCGATGATCGCCGCGATTATCGAGCGGCACGGCGCCAGTAACGTCGATGTTCGCGTCACCGGCATCATCCAAGCGCTGGCGGTGAAGGACGTCAATCGACCTCTCATCATCGGGTGTTCCTGTGCCCACACCGATGTCAATATTGGAACTCTGGGTTGTTGCGTCCAGAAGAACGGCAAGACCTACCTGCTATCGAACAATCACGTCTTCGGCAACAGCAATATCGCACAGCCGGGCGACGCGATTCTTCAACCATCGTCCACTGATCATCCACTGTCCGATCTGGTGGCCGCCACCTTTGTCGAGTTCGTGAAGCTGGATATCGCAAAGGCGAACCGCGTGGATGCCGCAATAGCCGAGATGGCGGAGGGGATTAACTGCGACACGCGAACGATCCTCGGCTTTCCGAAGCCGCTGGCGGACGCTGCCGCTGGGTTACCGATAGGAACGGTCCACAAACTCGGCAGAAGCACCGACCTGACGAGCGGCACAATCAGTGCCTCGGGATTGATTCCCGTGACGGTCAACATCGGTGGAGCCGACTACGACTTTGTCGATCAGATCGAAATCACTTCGCCTGCAGCTCATCCTTTCAGTATGAAGGGAGACAGTGGCTCGGTCGTCTTCAACGACGATGGGGCTCTCGTCGGCCTACTCTTCAGCGGGAATGAAAAGACGACCACATACGCCAATCCGATTGCCGACGTCTTTGCCGCGCTAGGCGTCACCTTCAAATAGGGGCAAGACCCCGGCAGCCCGACCATCTATGCGAGGATGCGAGGATGCGCTGATCGCCGCCACGGCGATCGTGCACCATCTGGTGGTTGTGACGCGCAACGTTCGCGACTTCGCTGCCTTCGAGGTTGACACCTTGGATCCGTTCAAAACGCAGTGAGCAGTAGACAGCGCGTCGGCCACACTCCACGCGAATAGCTGTGGAAGGACGAACCTCGGCTCGTTGTTGCTTGCCGACGGAGTCTCAAATCGATGCCACGCTGCACACGTATCTTATTCTTGGCGAGTCGGAATGATTCGCCTTCGGCGCGTCGTGGGTCAACCAATCAGCCAACACTATGAGGCCATGAGAGGTGAACATGTGTGATAGGTGCGCATCGATCGGCAAGACAGACTATGGACACGGTGTCGAGATCGGTCATCAACGTGAGTCGAATGATCGCGATCCAAACCGTGCCGCCAACGATCCGAACTACGGCGGTCGGTCGTCGTATGACTCCGGCCGAAGCCAAGATTACTACGACGGTATCGACCAAGGCAGGAGCGACGTGCGGAACTCCACGAAGTGAGTTCCCAACGTTGCCGGAGCCTTGTGTCGGCTTCCGATGCAAGGCTCCGCGCACACTGCCGCCGTTGGGTTTACTCGCAGCGGTGACAGCGTCTACCTAACTTGATGATTCAATCCAGCCCATTCGATGGAATCGACGACGAGGCTGCGGCGCGGGCGGCAACGCCCACTAATGGGTGTCCCTACCCTTCCCCGGTTTGCGCGAACGCCAGCAGGACCGCCGAATCCTAAAGGCCCACCTGCGCTCCCGCCCAGCGCTCCAGCGCCTGCTCGATTTCTTCGTGGTGGGTCGGCTTCGAGAGATAGTCGTCCATTCCGGCGGCGAGGCAGCGCTCGCGGTCGCCTTCGAGGGCGTTTGCGGTCATGGCGATGATGCGGTGTGGCGGGAGTCCTTCGCGCTCGAGGCGGCGGATCTCGGCGGTGGCTGCGTAGCCATCCATGACCGGCATCTGGCAGTCCATCAGCACCACGTCGTACGGCTGCCGCTGCACCGCGGCGACTGCTTCGCGGCCGTTCCTCACGGTATCGGCAACGTGGCCGAGTTTCTTCAGCTGGCTGATCGTCAACTTCATATTGAGGAAGTTGTCTTCCGCCAGGAGGATGCGCACCGGGTGTAGCGGCGCCTGGCGCGATGCGGCGGACTCGCGGGGCGGTGTTTCGGGCACGTGCGGCAGAGGAATGGCCTGCCGGGCCATGGCGATGGCGATCGCGTCGAAAAGATCGCTCTGGCCGATCGGCTTGTACGTCCAGGCGTCGATCGCGCTGGCTCGCAGGCTGGCCTCGTCCACCACGCTCATCATCGCCGTCGACGGCGGGATCATTTGAATCAGGCCCGCATTCGCCGTTCGCGGATCGGCGCGTACGATGCGCGCCAGCTCGCGCGGTTCGAGATCGGGAACCGCCTCGAAGATGACCAGCCGGTACGGGTCGCCGGCAGCGGCCGCGGCGCGCAGTGAGGCGATCGCTTCCCCGCCGTTCCCGATCACGTCCGTGCGCATCTCCCACGTATTGCGGAGATAGTGCAGGAGGACTCCCTGGCTCTCCGTCTGGCGGTCGAGCAGCAGCACGCGTTTCCCGCGCAGATCGAAATCCGAGGAGGCGATCGGGTGCGAGCCCGCAGCCACCTTACGGAGCGGGATGGTGAACCAGAAGAGCGAGCCCTTACCGGGCGTGCTGTCGACATCGATCAGGCCGCCCATGGTTTCGACGAGATGCCGCGCCGTGGCCAGACCGAGTCCGGCGCCCGAATAGGCGCGCGTCGACCCTGCCTCGACCTGTGAGAACCGCTCGAAAAGCAGCAGGCGGGCCTCGTTCGCAATCCCGATCCCGGTGTCGCGCACTTCGAAACGCACCACCCGATGCGTGTCGGTCTCGGTCTCCAGCGACACGCGAAGCACGACCTCGCCGGTGGTCGTGAAGCGGACGGCGTTGTCCATCAGATTTCCGACCACGTGCCGGATCTTCGACTGATTGCCGCGCAGGATCGCGGGAAGGGCGGCGTCATAGTCGAACCGCACCGTGACGTCCTTACCCAGCGCGGCGACCTTCATCACCTCGACGATCCGCAGCATCGCGCTCTGCAGGTCGAAGTCGACCTGATGCGCGCCCAGCGAGCCCGCCTGGAGATTGGAGATGTAGAGGATATTGCTGACGATCGACAGGAGTTGTTCGGCGCTGGAGCGCGCCTGATGCGCGAAATCCTGCTGCTCGGCGTCGAGCTGCGAGGCGAGCAGCAGGTCGATCATCCCGATGATTCCATTCATCGGCGTCCGGATCTCGTGGCTGACGTTGGCCAGAAATGTGGTCTTCGTGCGGGCGGCCTCCATGGCGGCATCGCGCGCGTTCGTGAGCTCGTTTTCGAATTGCTTGCGGTCGGTGACGTCGCGAAACACCACGCGTGCGAGGGCGGCGGCACCGGCCAGGATCTTCGGGCGCAGCCAGCCTTCGAGAATTACCTTTCCGCGCGCCGGGCTGGCGAACACTGTCTCCACACGCACCGGCTCCCCCTGCGCGAACGCCCTCTCCAGCGCCTCGGTCAGCTCCGCGCTCCGCTCCGGATCCGCGTACTCCTCCAGACGGCTTCCGCGTGTCACACCGAGGACTTCCCGGGCGGTATCGTTCGCGTGGAGAATCGTCCCCTCGGCGCTGATGCTGAGCAGCAGGTCGGCCGTCTGCTCGAAGAAGTCGTGGAATCGTTCCGAGGCCTCCACGAGCTCGTCGCGCACACGCAACTCGATCGAGAGCTGGCGGCCCATGAATCGCAGAACCTCGATGAGCTCCGGCGTGAGCGAACGGGGCTCGCGAGCCAACATCGAGAGCGCCCCGAGGAAGTGACCTCCCGCGTCGCGAAGTGGAACGGCCGCGATGAACGCGAAGTGCGGCGGCCTCATGACCAGCGGGTGTCCGCGAAAACGCGAATCGAGTGTTGCATCCGGAACGAGGATCACGTCGTCCGCGTCCTGGATGCGCGCCGCGATCGAGAGCTCCAGCGGAATGAGCGCCGGCTTCATCCCGACAGCGGCGACGACCTGCTCTCCGTCCTGACGCAGCAGTCCCACCCACGCCACAGACACACCGAACACACGTGCCGCCTCGGCGGCTAGAAGTTCCAGACCATTCGCTGCGGCTCTCAACGGACCGGCGAGATCATACGACTCCGCCTGCGAAAATCCGAGGGTCGCGACGAGATCCGCAGATGAACGCAGATCTTCGCAGAGGGGAACCGCGCGGCTCTCACCTGCTTCAATCTGCGCCATCTGCGGACAAATTGATTCTTAGACCTCAGGTGGTGGGAAACGTCGAGACGATCGTGCCGCAACCTGGGTTCTGGTAGTTCTCGAATGACACAACAACGGTCGTGTAGCCCTTCTTTGAGTACGATACGGTCAGCGTGGTGATGGCACCACACCCGGCGCTGAGGGAACTTACGGGTCCGGTCTCCATCAAACTCTCAAACTGCTTCGCCGACTTCGCCTGACTCGCGGCTTCGAGCGCCCCGGTAAAGGAACGTTTTGCGCCGGCGCTGATCTTCGCGCCTTTCTCGGCCTTGAATTGACCTTTGAGCGCCTTCCCGGGATCGATCGCCTTGAGAAGCGAATAGAGCAGTGGTGCAGGGATCGGTACGAGTGACGTAGCTGGCATGACAGCCCTCCTTATGTTTGTGCCAGACCTACGCTTCTCCCGCACAGACGGATGTACGGGAAATCGGAGCCTTCGCCCTCACGGAAACGCTGAGATTTGACACGTTCAGGCTGATTGGATGCGTTCGCGATCGATGAGATCGGTCAATCTGATCGCCGTCTCGGTGCGAGCCTTGCGGCTCAAGCATTAGAAGGTTGGTAGCGCATACGGGATTCGAACCCGTGTTACCGCCGTGAGAGGGCCAGCTTGAAATAGCGATATCTCTCTGATTCCACATCCTTAGCGCGATTCTGGTTTTTTCGCGTGGCACGGAAACATGAGGGTTTGCGCCCGCTCCGTGGATAAGTGTGAGAGTGACTTTGAGAGTGGCCAAACCGCCATTCTGCAACGTCACCGAGGAGTCTATCGCGATTCGGATTCTGTTCGCGGCCGCGGTCGTGCTCTTCGTTCTAAGCCTGCCGATTCACAGCAGCAAGGTAGGGCCGCTGCGGCGGTTGTGCGGCCTTCTGTTTCGCTTTGGCGCTCTTGCCTTCGCTCATCATGGGCCTGCTCTTCCCGGGCGTCAGGCTATGCTTCGCCGAGCACCCAATGATGATGACGATCGGGGTCGCGCTCCAGTTCGAGGCTACGCCTGGGTAGGGATTTACTCGCAAAAGACCCTCCTTTGTATCAGTGCAATTCAAACAGCTTCCGAACCAGTCCGGCACAGTCAGGTGGAGGAGAAATGCCAACGTCACAACCGCTCGTCATCAATTTGCCGAACATTCCATCTACGTGGTACATGACGTGGTCCCTCAGCACCCAGGCCGCAAACCTAATCTGCGCAACGCTGTCGGATAGCGGTGGCAAGACATACAACACGAACACATGCCGTCAAGACACTGCCTTCGGCATCCTTGATCAAGGGTTCGCGCAGGTAGCGAATCCTGGCCTCCAGCTCAGCATTACCGCTACGAACAGCGTCACCGCTCTGGCTGCCCCCGTGCTTGTATCGGCGACCAACGCGTTTGCTCTTACTGATCCTCTCGGGGCCAATGTGGCCTTCGGGTATAACATCGCCATCGAAGATTCGACGGATAATGACTTCAACGACCTCTACGTCACGATTGTCGCATGGGCGTCTCAAACGTAGCGCGCCGCTGACACACCAGCTCGGCAATAAGTCTACGAGATGGAGAGGCAATGATCGACAAAGCCGACCTCGTTCGCATATCCCGTCGTGATTTCATCGCCACCGCAACGGGCGTGGCGGTAGCTGCCACGCTTCAAACGCCGGCGCGAGCGCAAACGGCGGCAACGCCGTTTACCCGTGTGAGCGTCTCTGATCCGGCTGCCACGGCATTGCTTCAGGACTATCAAACTGCGATTACTGCTCTCCTTAAGCTCCCGCCGGAGAACGCCCTGAATTGGTACCGAAACGCCTTCATTCATACCCTCGATTGTCCGCATGGGAACTGGTGGTTTCTACCTTGGCACCGCGGCTAGATCGGATGGTGGGAACAGACCGTCCGTCAGTTTAGCGGCAATCCGAACTTTGCCTTTCCCTATTGGGACTGGACAGCGCAGCCGTCCGTACCTGACGCCTTCTGGGACGGCGTGCTCGATCCAGGTAACTCGGCCTTCTATTCTTCGTTCGGCGCGTTACAAGCAGACTTCACGCAAGCGATGACTGCGTTCTACACGGGGCTCTCGCCTGCACAGCAGCAACAACTGACCTACCGCGGTCTCGATACCGCGACCGCGTTCTGGACGCAAGCGAAGATCGATCTATTCGGCAAGCGCAGCCTTACGCAGCAGAATCCCGGGCTGCCAAATCCATTCGTTGTGAGCCTTGAGACGATCAACAGCGCACTAGATACGCCATACTTCGCGGGCGGCCAGTCCCAGGTACTCGGTGGTTTCGGTAGCGATTATGCGGCCCAGCACAGCGACATAACTAGCAAAGGCATTCTGGAAAGTCTGCCGCACGACAACATCCATAATGACGTTGGTGGGTTCATGGGCGCGTTCCTCTCACCAATCGATCCCGTGTTCGCGGTCCATCACGCGAACATCGACCGCCTCTGGACGGTCTGGGACGGAATGCAGCAAATCAGAAGGTTGCGAACCCGGCCATGGTCACAGGGAGATGTCTGGTACGACGAGCCGTTCGTCTTCTTCACCGACTCGACCGGCAGTGCAGTCATGCTGAACACGGCTGGGGCGTATTCCGAGATCGGCTCGTTCAACTACATCTACACGCAGGGGTCGCCACTCGACATGGCGAGTTCGGCGATGACTGCGACGATGCCGACTGAAGGTCGCCGCGTCACGGGGACGATTCGCTCTGCGGAGATGAACTTCGCCCGCCCTGCCGTCTCACGTATTACGGTTCCGATTGCGCAGCACGTCAGAGCACACATCACAATTGAGGAGCCAGCGGACCCAGGCGCGATCCGTTTTCACGTTCTCGTCAATCCGCCGCAAAACGCGGTGACGATCGAAGCGACGCATCCCAGCTACGCAGGCACGATCCAGTTCTTTGGGCGGATGGCAAACCACCGCCACCCGCAGACATTCACCGTACCGCTGGAGAACGCATTGGAGAGGCTACGCAGAGCGAACGCGCTGCCGGGAGGACACGAGGTCATCTTGGAGATCCAAGTAGTGCCACAGGCGCGGGGAATCGCGCTCCGTGCTATGCCCGCAGTGCACGTCCGTAAAATTGAGGTCTCGTGGTTCTAATGCCGTCCATCGATTCGAACGTGGATCCGAACCACTCTTGCCTCGAGGGACGCGGCCAGCGCAGGCAACGCGGCTGATGGAGCAGAAGCGGATATTTGGTAGCGCATACGGGATTCGAACCCGTGTTACCGCCGTGAGAGGGCGGCGTCCTGGACCCCTAGACGAATGCGCCGGAAGTGCGGAGGACGGGGAAGATAGCTTGTGGCTTCTTCGTGGTCAAGGTCGGTCAACGCCATCCGGGCGGGCGGCATTCCGTGGGGAGCTACGCCACCTTTTGGGCGATCACTACCCAGCGGAGCGGGGTGCCGGGGCGGATGGCGTCGAAGGGGTAGCAGGTGATCAGGGTCAAGCGCGTGCGCGCGTCCTGGCGGAGTACCGAGGTGTCGGATTTGGGGACGACGCGGGTGGCTTGAACGCGGTAGCGGATCGTGGCGCCATCAGGGCGCTGGAGGGTGAGGATGTCGCCGGGTCCGACGTAGCGGAGCGGGGCGAAGTGCGTGTCGCGGTGGGCGGTGATCACGCAGTTGCCGATGTCGCCGGGCATGGCGGTGCCGTCGAGGTGGCCGGGTCCAAAAGCCATGGTTCGTCCGCTGGCGCCGGCGAGGACGATGATCGTCGCGCCGTCGCGTTCGATGGTCAGACGTGCGATGGCGCGCGTGTCGGCCCACGGCCAGGGGCGGAGTTGTTCGCCGGCCAGGGCGCTGCGCCAGGAGATCTCGAGGAGTAGCTGGGCGAGTTTCGCTTTCGCGTAGATCCAGAGGCCTTCCCCGCCGGTGGTTAGGCCGGCGAGGAGGGCGACTGCTAGGAGTGTGCGGGTTGCGGTTTTCAGGGTCGGCATGGCGTTTTGAAAAGCGAATGTTGAATGTTCAATGTTGAATGTTGAGTGTTGAATGAGAGGGCTACGCGGTTTGGGGTTTCATTGAACATTCAACATTCAACATTGAACATTCAACATTTGCCGTCGGAACGCGTCGCCGCATGTCGCCTACTTAACGATCCTCAGTGCGATCAGTGCGATCAGCGTTAGCGATCCACCAATCAGCAGCAGCAATCCGGCCGGTGTTGCGGTTTGCGGGAGCGTGCCGGGGTCGGCGTGATCCGGAGTGTTGCCGGTCGGCAGCGGCTCGGCTTTGCAACTGGCGTTGAGGCCTTGCGGCGTCTGGTCGATCGCTACGAGGCTTGTGTACTGCGACACGAGGTGATGCTGCAGCGCAACCTTGATGACTTCCGCTTCGACGCCGTTCGGATCGCTGCCGTCGGTGATGCGGTCCATCAGCGACTCGATCTTCTCGCGGCCCCAGAGGCGGGCGATGCCTTCGCTGCTGCCGGCCGGCGGAAGCGTCAGTTCCTTCGACCACGCTTCGTTGCCGATACTGCCGTGGAGCGTGATCTTCGCGTTCGCGTCGTGTACGCGTATCGCCACGACGAGCGGCTCGCCGCGGTAGAGATCGGGAACGCGTTCCGGCCACGACTCGGCGATCGAATCGCTGCTGTGCACGCTGATCGACGTCATCATCGGCGCGTCGAGTTTGCCGAACAGCTCGGACATCCGCTCCTGCACCTGCTGCACGTCGCCGATGTAGGTGAACGTGCCGCGGCCGAAGCGGGCGGCGTTGCGCATGAAGTGCGAGTTGGGCGCGGCGCCGATGCCGACGGTGAAGAGGCGGCTCTCGCCGAGGCGGCTGTGGATGAAGGAGAACAGCTCCTGCTCGTTGCCGACCTGGCCGTCGGTCATGAAGATGACCTGGCGCACGGTGCCCGACGGCGTGGTGGGATGCTCCGGCATCGCCAGTTGCAGAGCCTTGAGCATTTCCGTTCCGCCGTCGGCGTCGATTTTTTCGACGAACGATTTCGCGGCTGCGATCGATGACGCGTCGGCGAACTTGCTGTCGCTGAACAGCGGACGCGCCATCGAATCGAAGTCGATTATGTTGAACTTGTCGCCGGGGTTGAGATCGCCGAGTGCGAGGAGCAGCGCGGCTTTGGCCTGCTGCATCGATGCGCCTTCCATCGAGCCGGAGCTGTCGATGATGAAGATCGTTTCGCGCGGAAGCCGGACAGCCGATTGCGCCGGTGGCGTGACCATCACCAACGCGTACGTTTCCTCGCCGAGCTTCTCCGTCAGCACCGTGGCCTCGGGATTCGTGCCGAGGTCGGGCTGCCAGGACAGCTCGAAATCGTGGCCAGCCTGGAGCGTGGACGAATCGGCGGTGACGCGGTAATGGCGATTGCCGAGCGTCTCCGACTTCGCCTGCTGCGCGCTGGCGATGTTGCGGACCGAGTAGCCGGGCTGCAGGTCGACCGACAGCGCGATCGTGCCGCCGTTGTTGTTGCTGCCGGAGGGCGTGAACGGCAGCTTCGCGGCGACGGATGTGGCGAGCGTGTGCGCCGGCGTGTAGCGCGGCGCGACCACCATCGGGAAGCGCAGACGGTACTCGCCGTTCTCGTATTGCGCCATCTCCTGATAGGCGATCTCGATGATCGCGTCGTCGTCCGGCATCACACCGGACACCGAGGTCGTGAAGACATTCGGCCGCTGCTGCTCGACGAGGGCGGCTTTGCGGCCTTCGCTCTTCGCCTGCTCGTACTCCTTACGCGCTTGTTCGCGCTCGCGGATCTCGCCGACGATCACGCGCGAGCCGATGGTCATCTTCAGCGTGTCGACCGCGCTCAATTCCGGGAGCGGATAGACGTAGAGCCCTTCGACGCAACGGCCGGTGGTGTTGTGGAAGGTCTGCGTGACGGTGGTGCGGACGATCGGACCGGTGACGGTGATGCGGACTTCCGACTTCACCGCCGGCACGATCGCGTACGTGCCGGGGGTGGCGGTCTTCAGCAGCAGGCCGGCACCTTCGTTCGTGGCTAGCGTCGTCGTCTCCTGCGCTTGCGTTACGAAGGGCAGCAAAAACAGCAGAAGCAGGAGCCTCACGATCCAGCGTTCGAGGCTGTAGTCGCGCGGTTTGTATTCGGTAGTGGCAGTGTCGTTGGTCTCCATCGTCGTCTCCTTTTGACTTTCGATGGAGATCAATAGGCGTCCGCTGTGTGGCGTGGCGTGGGTGTGATCGAGGGAAGGCGGCGGCGGGATTGTGGCGGGATTGTGTCTTTTCCACTTTATTCTGCGCGTAGACGCAGAATCTCCGGTGAGCTCGCGCGGTCGTCGATGCAGGCGACGGCTGCGCGGTATCACCGGAGATGCTGACGGCGCGCTTTGCACGCCGCAGCATGTGAAGAAAAAACATGAAACAAACCATCGCAGTTGTCGACGACGAAGAGACGATCCGGGAGACGGTCGCGTTCGCGCTGCGCCGCGATGGCTACGACGTCGTCACGTTCGCGGACGGCGGCGCGGCGTGGGACGTGGTCAAGGACAAGCTGCCGTCGCTGGCCATCCTCGATATCACCATGCCGCGCATGGATGGCCTCGAGCTCTGCCGCCGTCTGCGCGCGAAGTCGGACACGCTGCCGATTATCTTCCTCACCTCGCGCGATGAAGAGCTCGACCGCGTGCTGGGGCTGGAGCTCGGCGCGGATGACTATCTCTGCAAGCCGTTTTCGATGCGTGAGCTGGCCGCGCGCGTGAAGGTGCTTTTTCGTCGTTTGTCATTCATCGAAAATCCGTCGGCGCAGCATGCCGAGGCGCCGCTGAAAGTCGGAGCGCTCGCGCTCGATCTGCAGCGCTACATGGCCACATGGAACGACGCGCGCGTCGACCTCACCGTCACCGAGTTCATGATGCTGCACGCGCTGGTGCGCCATCCCGGCCACGTGAAGTCGCGCAAGCAGCTGACGAAAGAGGGCTATCCGAACGACACGTACGTGAGCGACCGCACCATCGATACGCACATCAAGCGGCTGCGGCGGAAGTTCGAGGAAGCCGATCCGTCGTTCGCGGCGATCGAGACGGTGTACGGCGTCGGCTACCGGTGGGTGGCGTGAACGTCGTCCCACCGACGCGCGTAGCGCCGGCGGCTCGCCGGCTGTACCGCCGCCGGCTCGGCGGCAAGTGCTCGAACGGGACGCGCCAGCGAGCCGCTGGCGGTCCAGCCGCCGAGCCGGCGGCGCTACCTGAACCCGCGCTCCGAGGCCGCGCGTGAAGCGGATCGCGAATCGCATTCGCCGATTCCTTTCGCGCATCTCGTTCCGCCTGATGGCGTTCAACCTGCTGCTCGTTTTTCTGCCGGTCGCCGGCATCCTTTACCTCGGATCGTACGAACAGAAACTCCTCGGACTACAGCGCCGCGCGTTACAGGAGGAAGCGCGGTTACTCGCCGCTGCCGTCGCGTCGGCGCCGGTGCCCGGCCGCGCGGCGCAGGAGATCCTGCTGCAACGACACCGGCTGCGCGGCAACGTCACGGAGTCGATCCGGCTGCGAGTCATCTCACCGCTCGGCTACATCGTCGCTGACTCGCACTCGCTCAGCGGGCCGCCTCCGCCGCAACGCGCGAATCGCGCCAAGCGGAACATTCTTTATCGCGCCGGCGCGTATCTGCTTCGTCCGCTGCATCTATCGCGGACGAGCGAGCAGCCGCTGGCCGCGGGCGATTACTACGAGCGATCGCACCGCCTTCTCGGCGCCGAGGTTCGCAGCGCGCTGCAGGGCGACTCGGGCGCGGTCGAACGTATCTCGCCCGATCGGCGCTCCGTCACCGTGTACGTCGCCGAGCCGATCCGCGTCGGCGATGACGTCATCGGCGCCGCGCTCGCATCCCAAAGCACCTTTCCCATCCTTCTGGATCTGTACACCGTCCGCCTCGGCATCCTGCGCATCTTCATCATCTCGGTGATCGTGGCGATCATCCTGAGCTGGCTCGTGGCAACCACGATCGTTCGTCCGCTGCGGCGGCTGCGGCTCGAAGCGGGCGCGATTCTCGACCGCCGCGGACGCTTGCGCGGCCGTTTCCGCGGCTCGCGTAAGCACGATGAAATCGGCGACCTCTCGCGCGCACTGGAGCGATTAACGCGTCGTCTCGATGAGCATGTGCGATTCATCGAATCGTTCGCCGCCGACGTCTCGCACGAGTTCAAGAACCCGCTGGCGTCGATTCGCACGGCGACGGAGATGCTGGCCGAGGTCGATGAACAGGAACAGCGGAAGCGGTTTCTGCGCATGGTCGAGTTGGAGATCGCGCGGATGGAGTCGCTGCTGGCCGGCGTCCGCGAGATCACGATGATCGACGCGCAACTGACGACCGAAGTGCGGACGCGGGTCGATGTTCGCGGACTGCTGGAGAGGATCGTGGATGGTTTCCGGATGCGCGAGCGCGCCAGCGTTTCGATCGCGCTCGCGTTGCCGCCCGGTCCGTGCGAGGTGAACGCGTCCGAGGACCGGCTGATCCAGGTGTTCGTGAACGTGCTGGAAAACGCGATCAGCTTCTCCCCTGCCGGCGGCGTCGTCACAATCACCGCGTCGTGCGATGCATCAATGATCGTGACCACGATCGCCGATCAAGGGAGCGGGATCGCCGGCGCAGATCTGCCGCGCGTCTTCGACCGCTTCTTCACGCATCGCCCGGAGCCTACGCGCCCGCGCGCCTCGCACACGGGCCTCGGGCTGGCGATCGTCAAAGCGATCGTCGACGGCTACGGTGGTTCGATCACGCCGTCGAACAACGCGGGTGGCGGCGCGACGTTCGAGATCCGGCTGCCGGCAGCGTAACGCGGCCGCCGCATCGCGCGGCGGCCGCTCATTCGGAAATCGTCAGTGATCGATCTTGACCAGCGTCGCCGTCAAATGGCCGGCGGAATCGCGATCGGCTTTCACTTCCACGCGCTGGCCGGTTTTGATGTCGGCGATGGAGGCGCTGTCGTTGCCGTTCTTCACGACCGTCGACGGCGTCAGCGCCGCGGTGTTCGAACCGACCGTCAGCGACGTCGACGACACGGCGGTGACGGTGCCACTGAATTCGACCGATTCGTGGTGGCCGTCGTCGCCGTGGCCGGGGTCGACATCCTCAACCTCGATCGATGTCGCAGCGATCGAACCGTCGGCGTTCAACGCACCTTTCACTTCGACGTGATTGCCGACCTTCAGATCGGACACCGCGAGCGTCGTATTGCCGTGGCGGATGCTCGTGGTGGAGCTGATCTTCACAGTGATGGTGTTGCCGCCGCCGGTGGTGACGGTCATCGCGCCGGCAGAGATCGAGGCGATGTTGCCGGTGAGCTCGGCGCCATGATCGTCGCTGCCCTTTCCGCCGCCGTGATCGTCCTCGACTTCGACGCGCAGCGCCGTCAGGGTGCCGTCGGCATTGACGCGCGCGTTGACGTTGACGCGGTCGCCGGTCTTGATGTCGCCGAGTCCGGCGAGGTGGTCATGAGCGCGGATGATCGTGCCGGCGTTCACCGCGACCGTGACGTCGTCACCCGACTTCGTGTGGACTTTCAGGTGATCGCTCGCGACCTCGGTGACCGATCCTTCGATCTCGCTCAGCGAATTCGCTGGCTCGATCGTGATCGTCACCGCTGCCAGAGTCTGGTCCGCGCGATGCACGGCCTGAACTTCCACGCGGCTGCCGACGAGGAGCATCGAGACGTTGCTGACGTTTCCGCGCATGCGAATGAGCGTGGAGCTGGTCAGCGCCACCACGACATCGCCCGACGCGGTGTGCACGGTGATCGATGACGCGCTCACGGCGCTGATCGTGCCGCGGAGATGAACCGATTCGTTCTGGATCTTCACCACGAGCGCGGCGAGAGTCTTGTCGGTCTGCTCGCGCACTTCGACTTCGACGCGATCGCCCGCGTGGACGTCGGCAGCAGTGGCCGTCTGCCCATTCGCGAAGAAACGGGTGGCCGGCGTGAGCGCGATGACGACGTCAGCCGTCGCCGTCGTAACCGTCAGCGAGGTCGCGCTGGCGGATTTGACGGTTCCCTCGACCTCGGTGGATGGATGCGATTCAATCTCGACCGTCAGCGCCGTGGTCGTTCCGTCCAACTCTTTCTGCGCGTGGACTTCGACTTTGTCGCCGACGGCAATCGCGGCGATCGTGCTCGCCTGTCCATCGACGCGAACGACGGTGCTCGACGTCAGCCGGACGTCGCGATCGCCGTTGGCGGTCCGCACGGTCAGCGAGCTGGCCGACGTCTGCGTCACGATTCCGACGATTTCGTCCGTCTTGGCCGTGGCGCGCTGCCGCGCCATCAACCCCTGCGGCACCATCGCCACGAATGCAGCAACGATCAAAATAATCAATGATGAAGCGCGGATCTGGTGTTTCAAGTTTCCCTCCGGAAAAAGAAAAGGACGTACCCGGTACGCCCTCTTGGTGTGTGCTGCTGTTTGCGCGGCGGATTTTACAGTATTTGGATTGTGAAAGCGTGATCGCAATCACCGTGACAGCGCGAATAACTCGCAAACGCGCGCCGGAACGCTGGCGTCCTCGCCGGCTGGACCGGCGGCGTCTCGCCGCCGAACCGCGGAACTCTCGACATTTGCTGGTAACACGACAGCTGCGCAAGCCTCCCATTCGGCGGCGGGACGCCGGCGTTCCGTCGCGCGAGGCTGCAAATCCTTACGTGATTCCGATCGCCGCCAGAAACTGGCGCGCAACGACCGGCGCGGCGAAACGCGCAACATGCGCGCGTCCGGCGTCTCCGAGCCTCTTGCGAAGTGCAGCGTCGCCGAGGAGCGTTTCGAGCAGTTGCGCGAGCGTTGATTCGTCGCCCGGATTTGCGAGAAGTGCCGTGACGCCGTCGGATACGACCTCCGGCACCGCGGCCACGCGCGTGGCGATGATCGGAAGACCCGACGCCATCGCTTCGAGGAAGACGATTCCGAATCCTTCCTGCTCCGTCGGAAGTGCAAAGAGCGTGGCGTTGCGATACTCGGCGGCCAACGCGGTGAATGGGAGGTGGCCGAGGAAGTGAACGCGATCGGCGATGGCGAGTGTGTGCGAGAGTTCTTCGAGCCGCTCTCGTTCAGGACCGCTTCCAACAATTCGCAACACGGCATCGCGCGGCGTCGTGGCAAAGGCGCGAAGGAGCGTGTCCACTCCTTTGCGGGGATAGAGGTGGGCGACGGTGAGAATTCGAGGCGGTCCTTGCTCACGCGGCGCGCCGGCGAGAGCCCGATCCCACGCGTCGAGATCGATCAATTCGGGGACGATGGCGATCTTCTCGCGATCGATGCCATAGAAACTTGCGATGCGGCCGGCGGAGTACGCGCTCGTCGTGACAACGCGATCGGCGTGGCGAACGTGGCGCGCTTCGAGACGGGCTTGAATCGTAAGTGCAAGCCGCTCGATGCCGCCCTCGTGCTTCGCTTCGTCAGCCAGGACGCCCTTGATCGCGGCAACGTGCAACGCTCCCTTCCTCGGCGCAAACACTCCGTCGAGATCGAATCCGATGATGGCGTCCGCACGAATCGATCGGAGCGTTTTGCGAATCCGGACGTTGAAACGGATGCGCGAACGCGTGGTCGTGTGCTCATCGTCCGGCGTGACCATGACCACCTCGTGCCCGAGGGCGACGATCGCATCGCGAAGTCCGGAGATGCCCACCCACGTGCCGCTCCCCTCGGCCACGGAGGACGACGTTCCCGTCACGAAAATCAAACGCGCCATGACGTTTGCATCGAACGATCCAGATGAACGACGCCGAGGTCAGGCGCTACTACGAAGCGATCCTTGCGTACTACGACCAGTCGCTCGCCGATCGAGGCGATCTTCCGTTCTGGAACGCGATGGCCGCGCGGTGGAAGCCGAAGCGCATCCTCGAATTGGGATGCGGAACAGGACGAGTGACCGAGGTGCTCGCCCGGCACGCGCAGGTCACGGCGGCCGATCTGCTCGTGGAGATGCTTCGGCTGGCCTGCCGCCGCGCGCCGGCCGCGAGTTTCGTCGCGGCCGATCTCCGTCAATTCGCGTTCGCGCAACGCTTCGATCTGATCGTGCTCGCGGACGATCCGATGGCGCACCTCGTTTCGCTCGACGATCGCGCGAGCGCGCTGCGGCTCATGGCCAGTCATCTGACGCCGGACGGCCGCGTCGTCATCGAAGGATTGTTTCGGCGCGAGCCAGGCAGCTGGCAGCAACGGCGCGGAAACCTCATCGTCGATGAATCGTGGAAAACGACGGGCGACCCCTCGGTCTGGAACGCGCACTACCACTACGAAACGAACGGATCAGCGGTCGACGCCTCGTCGGTCCTGCGATCGTGGTCGCCGGCCGATCTCGAACTCGTTGCAACGTGCGGCCTCGAAATCGAATCGATGTGGGGCGATTTCGACGAACGTCCGTTTGCGGCCGCTACGTCGAATCGATTGATCCTCGCCGCGAAACTCACGTCCCGTACTGAAGCCGCTGCGCGAGGATTTCGGGGAGACCCGCTTTGAGGATCGAGGCCTGCGTTTTCGCGACGTCGTAGGCGACGCGGAAGAATTGCACGGTCAGTTTCTTCGAGTCGAAGATCATGAACGACGCCTCGGGATTGCGGTCGCGCGGCTGGCCGACCGAACCGGGATTGATCAGGTAGCGGTGATCGCGGTCGAGCCGGACCACGACGTCGCCGCGTACGGCCACGCCATGCACGCGGTAGTGACGGTCGATCGAGAAAATCACCGGCAGGTGCGTGTGGCCGTAGAGGATGAACGGCGCGGCAGTATCGGCGAAGATGTCGCGGGCGTGGCCTTCGTGGAACACGTACTCATCCTCGTTGTGCGGCGCGCCGTGACAGAGCAGGACGCCCTCGCGCTCGACGGGTCCAAGCGGGAGCTTGGCCAGGAAGTGGCGGTTGCGGGCCGAGAGGTGATCGCGCGTCCAGAGCGCAGCGGCTTTCGCGGCGTTGTTGAACCCCTCGGCGTCATCGAGGCCGGCCGCGACGCGGTCGTGATTGCCTCGGATGTAGAGCTTCGGCGCCTTAATCGTGCGCATCGTGTCGAGGACCTGGTTCGGCTGCGCGCCGTAACCGACGAAATCGCCGAGGCAGATGACCTGATCGAACTTCTTCCGGCGCACGCGGTTCATCACCACGCGCAGCGCTTCGGCGTTCGAATGAAGATCGCTGACTACGAGCGCTCTCACGTGCGGGCGCCTCGCGATTGCGAACGGCGCGTGGGATCGAGAAAGCCTTTCGGCAACTCGAGCAGCAGCCGCTCGACGATCTCGTTCGTCGTCTCTTCCTCGCGCACTTCGATGGTGATATCAGACATTCGGTAGTAGCGGATACGGCTGTTGTACAGCTCGTGAGCGGCAACGTCGTCGCGGAAGAGCGGCCGCTCGGCGGCTTTCTCCCCGATGCGGCTCCTCAATAGCGAGTACGGTGCCGAAAGATATACGGATAGTCCTTCAGTCTGGATGAACTGAATGTTCTCGTCGAAGGTGAACGTCCCGCCGCCGGTGGCGACGACGGCGCTTTCGAGATGCCGCGTCGAGCGAAGAACGTCGCGCTCGCGCTGACGAAAGTACGGCTCGCCTCGCGTGGCGAAGACATCCTTGATCGACACCTTCTCCGCCGACTCGATCAACTCATCGAGGTCGAAGAAGGGAGCGCCGACGCGCGCCGACAGCTCGCGCCCGACGGTGGTCTTGCCGGCGCCCATGAAGCCGACGAGGTAGATTTTCATTGCCTGTCATCCTGAGCCGCCGAAGCTGCGTAGGCAAAGCCGGAGCAGCGTAGGACGGTCGAAGGACCCCCTGATGCTTGCATCGTCAATCGCCGCCGCTTGTGAAATCACCACCGCCCCTCCGGGCTACCGGTCGGGGGGTCCTTCGACCGTCCTCCGGCGTTCCGCGCTTCGCGCTCCGACGCCTCCGGCGGCTCAGGATGACAGGCCTCCCCACTCGAACTCCTCCATGAACCTTGTGGAGAATTCGCCGCGGATGAAGCGTTCGTTGTTGACGATGGCGCGGTCGAGAGGGATCGAGGTCTTGACGCCTTCGATGATGAACTGCTCCAGCGCTCGCCGCGCGCGGGCCAGCACCTCGGCGCGATCCTTCCCGCGCAGAATCAGCTTCGCGATCAGCGAGTCGTAGTGCGGCGGGATGACGTAGTCGCGATACGCGGCGGTGTCGACGCGCACGCCGGGGCCGCCGGGGATGTGCCACTCGCGAATCTTTCCGGGATTCGGCGCGAACGTGACCGGATCCTCGGCGTTGATGCGGAACTCCATGGCGTGGCCGCGCAGACGGAAGTCGCCTTGGGGCACGGAAAGCGGCAGGCCGGAGGCGACGCGAATCTGTTCTTTGACGAGATCGATGCCGGTTACTTCCTCGGTCACCGGGTGCTCGACCTGGATGCGCGTGTTCATCTCCATGAAGTAAAACTGGCCGTCCTGGTAGAGAAACTCGATCGTGCCGGCGTTCACGTAGTTCACGGCCTGGCAGAGTTTGATCGCTGCATCGCCCATGGCCTGGCGAAGCTCCGGCGTCAGCGCGGGCGAGGGCGACTCTTCGATCAGCTTCTGGTGCCGGCGCTGGATCGAGCAATCGCGTTCGCCGAGGTGGACGATGCGGCCGTGGGTGTCACCGAAGACCTGGATCTCGATGTGGCGCGGATGCTCGAGGTACTTCTCGAGGTAGACATCGGCGGAACCGAAGGCGCGCTCCGCCTCGTTGCGGGCGGTGTCGAAGGCGCTCTGCAGGCCGGACTCATCGCCGCAGATGCGCATGCCGCGTCCGCCGCCGCCGGCCGAGGCTTTGAGGATGACCGGGAAGCCGATGGTCTCGGCGACTTCGCGCGCTTCTTCGAACGTGCGCACCGGACCGTCGCTGCCGGGCAGGATCGGAACGCCCGCTTTCTTTGCCGTGTCGCGCGCCACGGCTTTGTTGCCCATGAGCCGAATCGACTCCGGCGTCGGACCGATGAACGTCAGACGACACTCGCCGGCGATTTCGGCGAAGTGGGCGTTCTCGGCGAGGAAGCCGTAGCCGGGGTGAATGGCGTCGGCGCCGGTGATTTCGGCCGCGGCGATGATCGAGGAGACGTTGAGGTAACTCTGGCGCGATGCGGCCGGACCGATGCAGACGTCGTCGTCGGCGTAGCGGACATGCAGCGCGTCGCGGTCGGCCTCGGAATGGACGGCGACGGTCTTAAGCCCCATTTCCTTGCAGGCCAGGATGACGCGCAGCGCGATCTCGCCGCGGTTGGCGATGAGGACTTTCGAGATTGTCGGCATAGATCGCGTTACGACAGCTTCACCGAGAAAAGCTTCTCACCGTATTCGATCGGCTGCCCGTTCTGCGGATAGATGCGCGTGACGACGCCGTCGACATCCGATTCGATCTCGTTCATCAGCTTCATCGCCTCGATGATGCAGAGCACCTGCCCTTTCGAGACGCGGTCGCCGACGTTGACGAACGGGTCGGATTCGGGATTGGCGGAGCGGTAGAACGTCCCGACGATCGGCGAGGTGATGATGTGAAGGCCCGCTTCAGCGGCGTCTTCTTCCGCTTTGACCGTGGCCGCTTTCTCGGCAGCCGTCGGCGGCGCGGGAGGCGGAGGCGCAACCGGCACGTGCGGCGCAGGTTGCGAGCCGGCGTACGAGTGGATGACCTGCGGCTGCGGCGCGGACTTGCCGTCGATGCGCAGTTTCAGGCCGGCCTGTTCGATTTCCACAGTACCGATGCCGCGGTCTGCAACTTTGTCGATGAGTTCGAGAATCTCTTTGAAGTTCAAATCGGCTACCTCAGACCAGCTCGTCGCGAAGGGCGTATTTTGCTTTGGAAAGTTCGTGGCGCGCGCGGCCGTAATTGCCGTCCGGCCGCATCACGAGCAGGAGAAAGTACTCCGGCGTGACCGCCGAGAGCAAGGTGATGTACTTCTCGGTGAAGAGTGCGAACTGCAAAACGTCTCCCGTATTGAGATCGGTGTTCGACAAACGCACGGACTTGATGAAGCCTCCGAACTCGGCGCCGATGACGTCGAGCGGCACGGAATCGGAGTTAATCGTCTCGATGGCGATGCCGTCCAGCGCGATGAGACTGATGGCCAGTGTTCCTTCGATCCGCTGCTGAATCGACGCGAGCACCTCGTGAAAGATGCTGCTATCCACCCTGCTGCTCCCGCTTCGCGACCTTCGTCAGCCATTGCTGGAGAATGACGACTCTCGCATGGTTGTGAAGCGTGGCGGGATTGCCGGGCTCGCGGGCCTCGTCGTCCGACGCGGCTGCTTCGACTGCTGCGGCGGGCGCCTCGGCAGGCGAAGCATTGAGAGCATCGAGCTTCGATCGCAGCTCGGCATTCGCCGGATCGCGTTCCAGCATGTGCTGATAGATCTTGCGCGCTTCGCCGATGAGTCCCTGGCGAACGTAGAGATCGGCCATGGTGGTCGTCGACGTGAGGTCGTCATCGTCCTCTGCGACGCCTTCCGGTTCGGCGGGAGCGAAGACATCCGCATCGGGCTCAGCATCCGGCTCGGCAGACCACACCGCCGGCACCTCGGCGACGAGCGGCGCTTCTTCAACGTGCATCCCTTCCGGATGCTCGATCTCGAGCGCGGCGGCGGTGTAGCCGGACGGCTCTTCGAATGGACTGTCGTCGTGCTGCGCGGCCATCGGGATTTCGTCGCCAGTGTCGAACGGCTTCTCGATCATGTGGATGATCGGCGTGGTTTCGTCGAACGGCGATTCGGATAGCGGTTCGGGAGCGAATGGCGGTTCCGGCTGATCCGGGTGTCGGGTGTCGGGCGTCGGGTGTCGGGACGTTTCCTCGACTTCCGGCTTGGATTGGGATTGCGCGTCAGGCTGCGACTCGGCGAATGGCGATTCAGCTTCGGGCTCTTCGACTCCCGATTCCCGATTGCCGGCTCCCGTGCCTACCGGCTCCGGCGCCGGAGTGAGATCGCGGTCGAGCTGATCGATTTTTGCTTCGAGCTCCTCGTCCGAGGGCATGAGGGCGTGGACGAGTTTGTACTTCTTGATCGCTTCGACTTTTTCGCCGAGATCGAGATAGGCGTCGGCGAGCAAACGGGCGGCGACGACATTGCCGGGATCGACTTGCAGCGCCGTCTTCAGCGCATCGACCGCTTCGGCATTCTTATGCTGCTCGCGAAGAACGCGGCCGAGGCTCACCCACGCGGAGAGGTAGGTAGCATGGACGCCGAGGCCGGTGCGGAGGACCTGTTCCGCTTCCGGCAGCTTGCCGTTTTTGCGCAACTCCTCGGCGAGCGGGAAGAACAGTCTGCTCTTCGGATCAGTCTTGATCCGGAATTGCAGCTCCTCGATTTTGGCGGTTATGCCGGGTTGCGCCATGTGCTGGAAGTTCGAATTCTGCTCAACAACTGGAGGCGGCGCAACCTCGGCCGCAGAAAAGACCGCCCCCGGTGAAGGGGGCGGCTCTCGTTTCTAACAGTTGAAGTTACCTATTGGGCCGAGCCGTTCAGCGTGAAGCTCTTGCTGCCGGCGTTCGTATTAATCGTAATCGTGCAGACGTCCGGAGTGGCGGTCGGGACAATCGGGGCGCTATACTTGATGGTGAGGGGCAGCGACTCGCATTGATTCAACGACGTCGGCGGGAGCTGCGACGACAACACCGAGAATCGCGCGCAACCGGTTCCGCCGCCGCCTGCCTGGCTGATCCCGGTGATCGTGAGCGGCCCGCCGTTGCCCGTGTTGACGACGGTTACGGTCTCACTCGCGGGGTCGACGGTAACTGTCGTCGGTCCGCCACCAGAGCCGGGAGTGATCGTGCCCTGGAACGGAATGACCGCGCCGATCAGCGTGAAGACCGGACCGACCGGAGGCACGATGGTGAGACCCTTCACGAGCGTATCGGTACACGTGGTCGTGAGGCTGGTGTACGTCACGTCAAACGCGGTCGACTGTGCCGCTGTGCCACCTGCAGGACAGCTCAGTTGCTCGAACTTGAGAGTGGCCGGTACCTGCACGCCGAACGTGGTAGTACCGTTGCCGTTATCTGTCTGGCTGACGATCGCGGCACCGATGCCGCCGATCGTGATGCGCGGGATACCGACTGCGTTTGCAACGACGACGCTCACGGTAGTTCCCGGTGCGGGGTTCGCGCCGCTTACGGAAACGATGACCGGCTTCAAGACACGGTAGATCCACGGCGTCGGAGCGGTGGCGCTATCGCCGTTGTCGACGTTGGTCACGATGATGGGACCGGTAGCATCGCCACATCCGGTTACTGCGATGCCGTTGGAGATTGCGGTGATTTCGGTCGGCGTGACTTTGATGACCGACGCCGCGATGCCATCGAGATAGACGGTGACCGGCTCGTTGAAACCAGTGCCGTCGATCAGCACGCGGGTGCCGCCGGTGAAGGGGCCTTGATCCGGCGTGACCGCCGTGATCTGGGCCTTGTTCACGTAGCGGAAGGCTGCGTCGGCGGTGACGGACTTGCCGGAGTTGACGTTGAGAACCCGCACGCTGACCGGGCCGGTGACGGCGCCGGAGCCGTTCGGATTGGTGTCGCGCGCGGCCGGCGTGATCACGTCGATGGTGTGGAACTGGACGTTCAGCACCTGCGCCTGCGCGGAGCCGAAGAAGACCTGGGCCGGCGATTCGAATGCGTCGCCGGTGATCGTGACGCGCGTACCGCCATCGATCGGACCGCTGGTCGGTGCCAGGGAGCGGACGACCGGCGTCAGGACGGGAGCGGTGATCGTGAAGGCGGCACTCTTCGTAACACGCTGCTCGGTCGGCGTTCCCGCCTCGACGATCACGGTGATGCTGGCGACGATCTGCTGCGCCACGCCGAGGTCGAATGCAGGCGTGTTGACGGTGAGCTGCGTTAGCGTCGAGCTGGTGACAAAGCCTTCTTTCGGCGCCTGACCGTTGCCCGGATCGAAGAGCACGCGCAGCGGCGTGCGGAAGTTCGTCCCGGTGATCGTTACCGTCTGGTTGCCCGTGGGAAGACCGGAGGTCGGAGAGATGGACGAGATCGTCGGCGACGTCGACGTCGGCGGCGGCTGAATGATCGGATCCTGGAAGTTGAGCGTCACGCTCTTCGTCACGTTGTTGACGGTGACGGTAACGACGACCGGGCCGGCTGTCCCCGAGGTCACCGTCGCTTTGGCCACACCGTTCGTCGTCGTGCGGATCAACGTGGTGGGGTTATCGGTCGTGTCGGTGAAGTTCGCATTCAGTGCCGTCGTCGCGAACTCGACCGCGGTTCCGTTCGGGACGGGCGCATTGTTCTGCGTCACTGTCGCCGTAATCGTGGACGTGGAGCCGGTAAACGGCGATGCCGTCGAGACGGTGAGAGCGATGTTCGCGCCCACCGGCGGCTGTCCGCCCGTACTGCCCGAGCCGTTGCCGTTGCCGCTCGTGCCGGTGAGGGGAGGCGGAGCGGTCGGCGACTCGCCTTTGCATCCCGCGAAAAGCGCCAGTAGCGCCATGAGCGCCAGAAGGGTGAATCGCTGTGTCGTTTGCTTCATGTCTACCCCCGTCAACTCCTCGTCACACGGCCACACGGACCCGGCCGCGAGCGGCCGGCGCGGAGGCTAGAAACAGCCGCCGCAGTTAAAGCAGAAGTTCACCGGAAATCTGGCCGAACCCTGCACACGCTCCCCGGCCAGCGTCTCGCCGAACACGGTAAGAATGATGTCCATCTTTACGAAACTGAGTCCCGTCTCCGGATCACGCCCGCCGTTCTGCGGCAACAGCGCTGCAAACGGCGCCAGGTTGAAGGCGTTCGTCTCGAAGGCGAGGAAATCGCTGAGACTCTGCGGCGCACTGGTCGCGCCGATCACTTGCGCCGTTGAGCGGACAAACGTCGGTGGAACGAGCTTGCCACCGTCGGTGCGCAGATACGTTACCTGGTAGCGATCCAGTTTGACGTCATTGAAATTGTTGTTCACCGGATGCGTCGGATCGTTCTGGTTCTGCAGAAGGCGCACGCTGATCAGAACGGTTCCCAGCGACGTGGCACAACCGGCCGCGCCGGCCTGCAGATCGACCTGATTCAGGTTTTGTGTCCCGGAAACGACCAGTGCTACCGGAGCGCTCTCGCGCGCGATCGAATTGCACGACAGGATCGCCACGCTCGGCAGCGCAATCGCGGCAATCATTGCGATGTGATTCATCCTCATACCACCCCTCCAACTCTCCCGGATCATTCGCTGCAAAACGGTTTCACTCGATGACTACGTGCTTCTTACGACGCCCTCACGATTCGCGGTGTGATGAAGATCAACAGCTCGTCGTGCTCGGAGTTGTAGTCCCGGCGGCGGAACAACGTTCCGAGGATTGGAATCTGATGGACGAACGGCAGCCGGCTCTGGCTGTTGTTTTCCTTGACCTGATAAATGCCGGCGATGACGGACGTGCCACCGTCGCGGACCATGAGGCGAGTCTGCGCGCGGCGCGTCGACAGCGGCGTACCGGAGCCGCCTTCGATATTGAGACCGGTTGCCGGCTCGTTCTTCTGCACCTGGATGTCCATGATCACGGTGCCGGACTCGGTGATCTGCGGCGTTACCGACAGACGCAGCGTGGCGTCGACGTACGCGACCGTCGTCGTGAAGTTGACGCGCGTCTGATACGGGATCTGGAAGCCGCTCTGAATCTCGGCAGGCGTGTTGTCCTGCGTCATCACGCGCGGCGCGGAGATGACGCGCGCGATACCTTCCGTCTCCGCGGCGAGCAGCGCCAAATCGAGCGTAAACGTGCCGAGGACGTTCTGCAGCGAGAACGAAAGGACGGGATTGCCCAGGCCGAACGTGAAGGGACCGCCGACCGTGTCGATGCGGTTCGGGAACACGAGCCCCGTGCCCGTGCCGAGCGACGGATCCATCGATCCGTGGAAGCCCCAGTTGAAGCCGTATTGCTGGATGAAGAGCTTCGTCGTTTCGACGATGCGCGCTTCGATGACCACTTGGCGCGTCGGTACATCGACCGAGTCGATGAGATTGCGCATCGTCCCGAGGTAGCCGGGGATCTCGCTGATGATGAGCTGATTGGTACGCTGGTCGACGATGATGCGAGCGCGCGGCGAAGCCATCTCACGCAACAGGCTCGCGACGTCGTTGGCGCGCGCATATGAGAGCTTGAACCCGACCGTACTCAGAGCGACATTCAGCCTCTCCTGCTCGCTGAGCCGGCGGTTCGATTCCGCCTCTTCCGACAAACGCGCTGCGGTGCCGACGCGCATGACATTGCCTTCGAGCACATAGGCGAGCGAGTTCTGGCGGAGGATGACTTCCAGCGCCTGATCCCACGGCACGTCGACGAAATCGACGGTCACCGAGCCGGTGACGGTCGGGTCGATGGCGATGTTCAGTCCTGTGAGTTGCGCGAATGTGCGCAGGACGTCTTTGATGTCGGCGTCTTTGAGATTGAGAGAGAGCGGCTCGCCGGTGTAAACCTTCTCGCCCGCGCTGAGCGTGCGTCCGCCGGCAGCGGCGGACAGCATCGTACCGGTCGAACTGGTGGACGGTTGCGGCTGCGGCGCCGGATCGGTGAAGACGTTCTCACCCGCGGGCACCGGATCTACTGCCGGAGGATCAGCCTGAGTCACTGCCGCGGCCTTGGCCGTGCCGCGCCGTTTCTTCGATGCGGGCGGCGTCTGTGTCTGCGGCGCGTTGATGACTGACGTGGCCGGCTTTCGCTGCTCCGGCATCTTCCACATCGCGTTGTCGGCGATCGTCGGAACCTGCGACGGAATGTCGGTCGCGGCGGCCGTCTTCACCGGCGGCGCAGGAGTCTTGATGACCGGCGCAACCGCGACGAGCGGCTCATCTTTTTTCGGCGCGGGCGTCTTGATGACCGGCGCGGCCGCGACGAGCGGCTCTTCTTTCTTCGGCGCGGGCGCCGGCATAGTCACAGGCGCCGCGATGACGGCCGGAGAGGCACCGAACGAAATGTTCAGCGCGTCGCCTGACTTCGTGACGTGATAGCTGGCCTTTTCGTCGACGTCGAGCACGACGCGCGTAACGGCCTCGGGAGCGCTCTTGAACTGCGAGACGCGAATCCGTTTCACCACAGGATCGGAGACGTTGATGATGTTCTTCGCCAGCTTGTCATTGACTCCGGTGAGGTCGATGACGATCCGCGAAGGCTTCTCGAGCTTGAAGGCGTTGTAGGCGACGTCGCCGTCAGTGGCAAGACGAACTTCGATGGCCGAGCCGGCGCCGTTGGTTTCGATCTTCTTCAGCGTTGTTGCTTTGTTGGCCGGCAGAGACTCCGTGACGACCGGCGCTTCCGCCACCGGCGCGGCAGGTTCGTTTTTCACCGGCTCCGGTTCGACGTGAACGGGAACTGGATCGGCGTGCAGAAGTTCAACCGGTGCGGTAACGACTGGCGCTGGGTCCGCAGATTTCGGAGCCGGCGGAACGACTTCAGCGACTGCCGGCGCGGTCACCGCCGGAAGGTTGATGACGATGCTGTTTCCCTCGGCGGACGCGTCGATCGTTCCCGCCTGATTCAGATGCACGCTGACGCGCGTGAGGCGCGAGCCCATCTCGGTGACTTCATCGACGGAAACCGAACCGACCGACGGCGGGACGGTGGATGGAATCGCAAGCGCCGCGTCCTTCGAGGCGCCGGTCAGATCGATCACGAACAGATCGGGCATCGGGCTGTAGGAGGTGTAGACCGGGCTGGCCGTGGTGCGCAGGATGATGCGCGGCGACGGGGAAGTCTCGACGTCGATTGCCGTGAGCGACATTCCGGCCGAGACGGTGGATGCGGATGGAGCCGGTGCCGGCGCTTTCGCCGCGGCGCCACGCTTCCAGAACGCACCCTGCGCGCTGGTGACGCCCGCCACCAGCATGCCTGTGAGCAGCAGGATCAGCTTGGCTCTTGTCTTACGTCTTACGTTCACCATCTCACAGCCCTCCACACACATGGCTTGACAGCCGCTCGCGGCCCTACTTCCTCGGAGCTTCGGAAGAGAGTTCCTTGACCACCTCGCGGAATCGTTCGATCCGGGTGGGGTCATTGACCTCCTGCCGGAAGACGATCGAAGCCGGAGTAATACGAATCACTTCGCCGTCGAGGACCTTGTCCCCGACTTTCACCAGATACCCTTTGTTGTCGGGACCGTTGACCATGGCCACAAGTCCCTGCTGGCGCGTTTTCACGACGCCCTGAAGTTTGATTTCGTCGATGAGGAAACCGGGAGGTCCTGCCGGCCGCTGGCCCGGCTGTAGCGCCGGCGCCGGCCCGATCAACGACTGGAACGGATCGCGGCGGCCCTTCGGATCGTAGTGGTACGCGTCGGCGGAGCTCGGCTCTTCGAGGATTTCCTGCAGACTTTGCTGCATGGTCGGCTCTGCGCTCTGTGTCGAGGTCGTGGCTGCCGTCGATGTCGCCGTGGCAGGTTTCGTAGCGGGAGTGGACTGCGCGAAGAGCGTAGCCATCGCCGCGATGACGATCAGAAGCGACAGCGCGAATCGGCTCACTCTCATTGTTTGGCGCCTTTCACCGGTACCGGCTCCGGCTCCTTCGGCTCGACATAGACGAAGGTTTTTGCGGTGAAGTCGGCCGCGATGGTGCGCTCCGCTTGCACGGGCAGCGCGGCGATCGAAATCTGCTCGACGTTGACGATGCGCTTGAACTTGCTCAGGTGATCGAAGAGTGTGGCCAGATTGTGATAGCGGCCGTCGACCGAAATCGAGATCGGCCACTCGGCGTACGGATCGCTCCCTTGCGCCGGAGCCAGCGGCGGGAAGGTGAGCTTGCGCAGGGTGAAGTTGCCGGCGTCGACCAGTGTCTTGATCCGCTTGATGATTTCCTCGGTATTGCGCGTCGACGGCAGGATGCTGCGCAGCTTCGTCAGCTCGGCATTGAGGCGTTTCACTTCCTCGCGGAACTGAGGCAGCTTGCGCTCGGCGGAACGGCCCTGCTCGATCTTCGTATCGAGATCGCGGAGTTGATTGTCAGCACCCTCGATCTGCCTGGTGAGGTCGCCGATGACGGCGTAGTTCGCCCCCCAGATGATGGCAGCGGCCAGCACCAGCCCGATGATCAGGCCGAAGTACCAAGGTTTGCCGTCTAGAGAAAGCCCCGCCATCACCCCTCCTACCGCTTCACCGCGGACGGCGCAGTGGCCGTCCCTGTTGCCGTACCCGAAATCGCCGTGGCCGAGGTCCCGGTCGTCGATGTTCCCGTGGCCGCGCCGGCGGTTCCGGCCTCACCTTTTGGCACATAGGTGAAGTGGAACTTCATCGTGTAGCTGTAGACGAGCGGCGCTGCCGATACCTGGGTCACATGGCCCAGGTCCGGCTCTTCGAACAGCGGATCATTCTTCACGTTCTCGACGAAATTCGCGATCGCGTTGGGATTCAAACCGCGGCCGTCGATGGTCACGACTTCGCCGCCGACGACCATCTTGTCGAGCCATACCAGGTCCGGCAGGTCCTGGCTCACGCGGTCCATCAACAGAACCGGACCGCGCTGATTCTGCTTGAGTTGATTGATCAGATCGATTCGCTTCTGCAGACTGTCTTTCTGCTTCTGGAAGTCGGCGACATCCTTGATGATTTTTTCCAGGCGCGTCGCTTCGACCTGCTTCTGGGCTATCGACTCCTGCCGCTGGGCCAGCGTCCGTTTCTGCGTGTACCACCAGCCGCCCGCGATCAGGATGCCGAGGATCACTCCGCCGATCATGAGGCCGTTGTTGGCGCTGCTCGGTCCCGCGGCCACGGCCGGACCTGCGACCACTCCGGTTCCCCGAACCGCCCGCCCCTCCCGCACCAGATTGATCTTAATCAAGCATCCCCCAGCTTCCGGAGGGCCAGCCCTACGGCGATGGCCATGCTCGGCCCAACGTCGGCGAGCTCCTCGGGGTTGAATTCTTTTTCATCGACGGTGATCTTCTGGAAGGGATCCATGATCGCCACCGGGATCCCGAACTTGTCGCGGAGGATGGCGTCGAGGTTCAGGACCCCCGAACCGCCGCCTGCGAGGACGATCTCGTCCACACGGTCGGCGCCCGAGGTTGCCGTGAAAAAGTCGAGGGTCTTGCGCAACTCGCCGGCGAAGTCTTCGCTGACGGAGTTCAGGATAGGGATGACCTGCTGGATGCTGTAGTCGCCCGCCTGCCGCCCCTTCTTCAGCTCCTCGGCCTGCTCGAACGACAAGCTCAGCTCGCGCTGAATCGCATCCGTGTACTGATTGCCGCCGAAGGTGATGTCGCGCCAGAAGAGCGACGTGGCGCCGGAAAGGACGTTGACGTTTGTGACCGAGGCGCCGACGTTGACGAGCGCGAGGACTTTCGAGTCGTCGATCGCGTAGTTCATCTCGTAGGCGTTCTGAAGTGCGAAGGCGTCGACGTCGACGAGCACCGGCACCTTGCCGGTCTGGCTGATCACCGAGGTGTAGTCGTTGATCTTTTCCTTCTTCACGGCAACGAGGATGACGTCGATGTTGTCGCCGGAGCCGGGCGTGTTGAGGGGGACGTAGTCGAGGTTTACGTCGTTGATATCGAAGGGGATGTACTGCTCGGCCTCCCACTGGATCGACTCGGCCAGCTCCTCCGGCGACATCGCAGGGAGGGTGATCTTTTTGATGATGACGGAGTGGCCGGAAAGGGAGGTCGCGTAATTGGAATTCTTGATGTTTTTGCCGGTGTTGAGCCGCGAGATCGTCTCCACGACCAGCGACGAGTCCATGATCGACCCGTCGACGATCGCTTCCGGAGAAAGGTGCTCGATTCCAAGCTTCACCAGCTGGAACGCGCCGCCCTTCTTCTCCTTCAGCTCAACGAGTTTTACGGCTGAGGAGCCGATATCGAGACCAACGACATTTTTGCTCTTTGAGAAGAACACCACTCACCCCGTCCATCTCACCCACTCACTTCTCAGGCTGCGGCTCCAGAATGTGGAAAGTCGAGTGAAATTACAACCTTTAAAGGTGAGTGTCAACTCTACAGCATTTAGATTTATCAGCAGATTACGCGAACACGAGGCCGTCTCGGTGCCGCGTGGTTGCGCCGAACCGGCCCGGCCGGTACAATCCCGCCCCCCTGGCGTTATTTGAGTTTTGAGGAGTCTATCGATGGCAAAGATGTGCGAAGTTTGCGGCAAGGCGCCCGTGTTCGGTAACCGGGTCAGCCATGCCCACAATGTTTCCAGCAGACGCTGGCTGCCGAATCTGCAGCGCGTCCGCGTGATGGTCGGCTCGGCGGTGAAGCGGATGAACGTCTGCACCCGCTGCATCCGTACCGGCAAGATCGCCAAAGCCGCGCGCTAACGGTCGCCGGACGTCCTCCGTCCGGCACTTGCGCTCTTCTCTCCGCGGACTCGCTCTCCCTACTACTTCACCGTGAACGAAGCCCGCGCCAGCAGCGGATCATTCGAGTAGTAGATCTTCAGGTTCTGGCCCTTGTCGTTCACGGTCACCGACTGCACGCGCCACACGCCGCGCGCTGAATTCGCGTGCAGACGGATCGTGCCGACGTAGGTGTTCCCGTCGCGCTGCTGGAACGAGAAGAACGTGCCGCTGGAGCTGCTGCCTGGTCCGACCACCTGACCGCTGACGCCGCCGATGCCGCAGCTGTCGTCGGTAACCTGGGCGATGACTTCGATGACCGGCTCGTCGCGTCCCATAAAGATTTCGGCGCGGCTCAGCTGGAGACCCTGCAACGCGGGCGGCGTGTTGTCGCAGCTATCGCCGGTGATGTTCAGTCGGATCGCGGCCACGGTCGGATTTTCTGCCCGGACGGTGGCGAAATTGTTCGCGTTGTCCTGCATCTGCACCTGCTCGAGCGTCCAATCGCCGCAGTCGAGGCATTGCGGCGGGAAGACGTCGCACTGATAGATGTCGTTCGCACCTTTCTGGCAGCCGACGCCGAACCGGGCCAGTTTCGATGGACTGAGAAAGACGGCGGCCACGAGATGGATGCCCGATTTTTCGTCGAGCGCGTCCACAAACAGCGTGTTGTGCTCGCCGGCGCGCATGGCCCGGCGTTCGAGCCAGACGTTGCGCAGCGTCGGCGCGGTCGAGTCGGACGCGGACGAGCTCACTTTCAGCAGGGCCGTCGGCGGCAGCGTCCCTTGCGCGGCGCTGAGCGTGACCGAATTCGTGGCCATGTCGCTCATCGTCAGAAAGCTGACCTTCCACAATCCCTCTTCCGCTTTCTCGGGGATATGGATGCGGCTCGTGTAGCGCATCGTCTCGCCTTCGCGCTGCTGCGCGAACCCCTGCACCGCCTTGCCGTTCGGGCTGGTGAGTGTGCCTGAGATTCCGCGAATGCCGGAGAGATCGTCGGTGGCCGTGACGACGAGCGTTGTGTCACCTCCGTCCTGCACCGCAGGCGGATCGAAGACGATCGAGAGGAGTTGCGGCGGCGCCGTGTCAGAGTTCGGATCGCGTGGGTCGTTCGAGGGAGGCTTCGGCTTGTTTTCGTTGCTGATTCCGGGTTGATTGGAACCGCCCGCTGCGCTTCCTCCCGCCATGCTTCCCTGCGGGCGCGTGGAAGGCCTCGAGACCGGCGCGGGCGGCTTCGTCTGCGGCGGAGTTGCAACAGGTTTCGGCGGCGCCGCCAGCTCGTGCGCCGCCGGGGCGGCGGACGGCGCGATGGCGGAGATGCCGGCGGCGAGCAATTCGCGGAATCGCTGCGCCCGCGTGGTGGCGGCGGCGGACGACGTCGTGGCCACAGGCACGGATGACGTCGTCATCGTCGTGCCCTGTGCCGGCAACGGCTCGAATGACACTGGTGACGCCTTCGATCGCTGCGCCGCGGAAGCGGTCGCCGCGGTGGTTGACGAAGCGGCGGATTCCGTGGCCGTTGTGACGCTGTACGACCGGACGCGAACCATCAACGCCGTCGCAAATGCGACGGTCAGCATCGTCAGGAAAACGGAGAGAAACGAGATCTGGACTCGCCGGCGCACGCGATACCTTTCAGTTGACAACGCCCGGAACAGCGAGAGTGAACGGCTCGATTTCCGCGCGGAACGTTTCGCCGTTCGCCAGCCTCATCGTGTACCCGCCCTGCATCGAGCCCATCGACGTCCGCAGCGGACAGAAGCTCGTGTATTCGAAACTCTGTCCCGGCCCGAGCAGCGGCGTCTCGCCGATCACGCCCGCACCCTGAACGCGCTCCATGTTGCCGTCCGAGTCGGTGATGAGCCATTCGCGACTGATGAGCTGCGCCGTCTCGCTTCCCTCATTCGAGATTACGACGTGGTAGGCGAAGAAGAAGTAACTTTCCTGCGGGTCGCTCCGCTCCTCGACATACGTGCTTTCTACCTGGATGCGAATCCCTCGGGTGGTGGTATCGGACATTGCTGGCTCGGTTTGTGACTTTATCATTCCGAAATCCTCAGACGATGCTCATCCCTTACCTCTTTCTCGCCGCCACACTCCCAACCGCACCGCCGCCGCCCGCCGAGTTGTCGACGATCGTCATCCCGATCCGCACCTCGCTCGCGCCGCTACTGCCGCAACTCGAGACGCAGGTGCCGAAGAGTCTCGAGAAGCTCGACACCTACGAGCTCGATCCGCAGAAACAGTTCGGGATGAAGTACCGCGTCGTCCGCGATCCGATCGCGCTCAACGTCATCGGCAGCGGCATTCACGCGATGACCACCGTCCACTACTCGCTGGAAGGTTGCCGCCGGACGCAAAAGCCGTTCACGGGCGAGATCGTGATGTGGCCGTGCATCTCCTGCGGATTCGGCGAGCCGATGCGCGACGCGTGGATTTCGCTCTCGTCCCACCTGGACTGGGATGCGAACTGGCGTCTCCGCTCCACCACGCGGGCGCAGCCGGTCGACTTCTCCTCGAATCGGTGCAAGGTCACCTTCGCGAACATCGACATCACCGACTGGAAAATCGCGCCGATCGTCAACGACCAATTGCGCCAGGCGGTCAGGACGATCGATGCGAATACACCGAAGCTCACGAACATCCGTCCGATCGCGGAACAGGTGTGGTCGTCGCTGCAGGCGCCCGTGCTCCTCGCGCCGCGCACGTGGCTGGTGATGGAACCGGCCGACGTCGCCCTCGGCCCGATCGCCGGCGCCGGTCTCTCGCTCACCAGCGTGCTGACGTTGCGGGCACGCACGCGCGTAGTCGTTGGCGAACGTCCGCCGGTGGCGCCACGTCCGCTGCCGGCCTTACGCGTAGCGCAGGCACCGAACGGCGGGATCCGCGTTCCGTTCGACATCGAGGTTCCGTACGAAGAGGCCACACGCTTGATGATGGAGAACTTCGCGAACCGAACCTACGAAGGCGTCGCAGTCCGTTCCATCCGCCTCGGCGCGGCTCCCGCGGCGAACGGACGCGTGTCGATCGAGATCGACGTCGACTATCACGCCTCATTCCTGAAGCATTACAGCGGGCTCGTTTTTCTCGAGGCGACTCCGGTCTTCGATCCCGCCACGCGCACGCTGACGCTGACGAATCTCGACTATTCGCTCGATCCACGCCGGAAGAATCCGTTCCTGCGCATCGCCAACCGCGTTGCTCACGATCAACTGCGCACGACGCTGGCGAACGCGGCGCACTGGTCGGTCGCGCCACAGATCGACGCGTTGCGCGACGAGATCGCACGCGCGGTAACGCGGCCGCTCGCATCGGGAGTGATGATGCGCGGCCGCGTCGACGCCATCGAGCCGGGCACCGTAGTGCTCGACCCGAACGGCATCGTCCTGCACGTGCTCGCGACCGGCAGCGCGGAGGTAGAAATCAGCGCGATGCGGTGATCCCTACTCCGGAGCGACGATGCTTGACCACGGCAGCTTGCGGACTGCGATCACTTTTTCGTCGACCGCTTCCTGCGTTGCCGTAGCGCCGAGGACGCGCTGGATGTACTGCACCTCGGGTGAGACCAGCGGACGCTGCATCAGCCGCATCGCCGATTTCTTGATATTGCTTTCGGAGACAGTGACTTTGGGGGCGCGCTTCGGTTTCAACACGTTCGTCATGCAAGCTCCTTGTTGGGGGTTAGACCGCTGCAGCTTTCGGTGCGTCTTTCTTCGATTTCGCTTCGTTGACGACGACGGCATGGCCGTTCATGTCCTTGCCGTTCAGCGCGGTGATGGTGGCCTGCGCTTCGGCGTCGGTGGCAAACTCGACGAAGGCAAAACCCTTCGAAGCGCCGGTGACGCGATCCTTGACGACTTCCGCCGAGGTCGCGGCGCCGTACGGCTTCACGATCTCGCCGAGCTTCGCGTCATCGATGTCGCGGGGCAGATTTCCAAAATAGACTTTCATTGGGATTACTCCTGCTCTTTTCGGCGGCACACTTCGAGCGGCAGCGCAAAAAGTTCGTTTGCTAAGAAGATTGAGGTTCAGAAGCGCTGACTCAGCTCAGGCGGCCTGAAGGTTGAGGAAGGTTCCTCAAGGTGCTCACGATACAACCCTTGGCCGCGTAAGTCTATTCGCCGCGAATCTCTGCGAAAAACGCATCGCTCGAAACGGGGCGGCCGAGGAAACGTTCGACGAGATCGCGGGCAGGCTCTTCGCTGCCCCGCGAAAGGATCAACTCGCGAAAGCGGCGGCCCGTCGCTTCATTCATCACGTTGGAGCCAAACGCCGAGATCAGATCGAGCGCGATCACCTTCGCCCACATGTAACCGTAGTAGCCGGCCGCGTAGCCGCTGGCGATGTGTTCGAACGTGCCGGGGAAGGAGGTGCCATCGACATAACCCATCGGCGTCGCTCCTTCCATCTCGCGCCAGAGCTCGATCGACTTCCGCGGCTGCTCGCCGGAAAGGGCCATGTCGAAGCTGGCGTAGAGAAGCTGGCGGCCGTAATCAATACCGGCTCCGAATTTCTTCGCCGCGCGGATGCGCTGCACAAGCGACTCGTCGATCATCGGACAGGTCGTGCAGTGATTGCGCATCAACGCCAGACTCTCCGTCCGGCTGGCCCACTCCTCGTACATCTGCGAGGGCGCCTCGACGAAATCGCGCTCCACACTCGTGCCGGAGTGCTGGTTGTACTCGGTCTGCGACAACACGCCGTGCATGACGTGCCCGAATTCGTGCAGCAGCGTTTCCAACTCGCTATGCGTCAACCCGACGCGATCGAAGTTCGTGACCAGAACGCTGATCGGCTTGCGCCCCGCCTTGCGCGACACGCCGCGCACCGGCCAGGCGGCGGCATGTTTGTACTTGTCGGCGCGCGGGTAGAGATCGAGGTAGATGCCGCCGAGGCGCTCGCCCGTTGCGGCGTCATCGACGTCGTAATAAATCACATCGTCGTGCCACACCGGCACCGTCGCGGCGCTGAACGAGATGCCGTAAAGGCGCTCGGTTATGTCGAGCATCCAGTGCAGCGTCGGGAGCGTCGGCAGGTAATGGCGCAGCGCTTCCTGATCGACGGCGTAACGTTGTTCGCGCAACCGTTCGCGGTAGTAGACGACGTCCCAGCGCTCGATCCTGGACTGTTCGATGGGCGCGCCGGTCAGTTCCGCTTTGAATGCCGCGAGTTGCCGGAGATCGCTGAGCTCGGCCTCCGTCACGCCATTCTTCACTTCATCGAGAAAGCGCGAGACGGTCTCCGGATTCTCGACCATGCGCCGCTTCGTGACGTAGTGCGCAAAGCTCGGCACTTCGTATAAATCGGCGATCTCTTTTCGCATGGCCACGATCTCGTCGAGGATTTCGAGATTGCGATCGGTGCCGCGATTCATGTTCGCGACGTAGTACCGCTTCCGCGCCTCGGCATTCGACGCATTCGACATGAACGGCACGTAGTCGGGATAGTCGAAGCCGACCACGATGTTGCCGCGCTCATCGCGCGGCACGCGGTCGAGGTACGACTGCGGCAGGCCCTCGCACTCCTCCGGCGTGAACGTGACCACGGTCTTGTTCTCGCGGATGTTCTTGCTGAACTCCTGCGCCAGCTCCGTGATCCGCTCGGAGATCGCCTTGAATCGATCCCGCTTCTCCGCCGGCAGCGACACGCCGCTGTCTTCGAATGCTTCGAGCAAGTCCTTCTGCAACTGCTTCTGCGCATTCGTCCGCGGCACGACGCGGCGCACGCGCTCGTACAACTGCTCGTTCTGAAAGAGTTCGGTCATAAAGACCGACTCTTCGATCAGCGCGCGGTCGCCGGCATCGCGCACGCTGGCGTCGGGATGGACGCTGTTGAGCAGCGAGATCGCGCCGTACGCGTCCTCGATCGTCATGGCGATGCCGTCCCATGCGTCGAGCACCGATTCCGGCGTCACCGCCTCGAGCGGCAGCCGCTCGATGACCGCCAGCCGGCGGCGCGCCTCGGACAGCGCGTCTTCAGCAGCAGCGTTCAGCGCAGCGGCGTCGTAAATCGGAACGGTTGCGCGGGCTTCAATCGTCGCTTCAGTCATCGAAAAGAGCCGGCATTCTAGCCGAGCGAAACCTCTCCTACGCAAATCGCGTACAAGGGTTCATGCGACCATTTCTGGCTGTGCTCGCGGTATTCATTGCCCTTCCTCTGCTCGCCCAAACATCGCTGATCGAACAAGGCCGCGCCGCCATGAACCGCAATGACCCCGACGCCGCGGCGGCTTTGCTCGAAAAAGCGGTCGCGCAGAATCCGAAAAGCTCCGAAGCGCACTACCTGCTCGGCACCGCCTACGGAACACAGGCGCAGAAAGCGAGCATCTTCGGTCAGGCTTCGCTCGCGGGAAAAACCAAGGACGAGTTCGAGAAGGCTGTCGCACTCGATCCGAACAACCTCGACGCGCGCAACGGCCTCGTCGAGTTCTACACGATGGCTCCGGGCATCATCGGCGGCAGTTACGAGAAAGCCTTCGCGCAGGTCGCTGAGATCAAGAAGCGCGATCCGCTGATGGCGCACCGCTCCGCGGCATTCATCTACACGCAGCAGAAAAAGCCGGTGGAGGCACGAAATGAGTACCTGGTCGAGGTTCGGGAGTACCCGAATTCGGCGCGGGCACATATCGACGTCGCCGTCACTTACGTCCTTGAAAAGAACTTCAAGGCCGCAAACGACGAGTTTGAAACGGCGCTCAGAGTCGAGCCCACCTACATGCCCGCCTATTTCCGGATCGGACAGGGCGCCGTTCTCACCAGTTCCAACTACGCGAAGGGCGAAGAAGCGCTGCGCAAGTACCTCACATACACGCCGAAATCCGGCGAGCCCCCTCTTGCCCGCGCCCATTACTGGCTCGGACAGATTTTCGAAAAGCAGGGAAAGAAAGCGGAGGCGAAAGCCAGCTTCCAGGCGTCGCTGAAGCTCAATCCGAGTCAGAAGGACGTCGCGGAGGCGCTGAAGCGCGTTTCGTAATCAGCGCGTGACGCCGCGCGCGACCAGGATCGGATAGGGATCGATGGCGTCGCCTTTCGACCACGCCTTGTCCGGCGGCAGGAGCGTGATTGCGAAGTGGAGATGCGGTGTATTCGCCGGCGCGTTTCCGGTCGTGCCGACGTAGCCGATCACGTCGCCCTGCCGCACACGCATCCCTTCGGTGACGTCGTCCGCATACGAATCGAGATGCGCGTAGTAATAGCTCTTCTCGGTTGCAACGTCGAATTCGTAGATCGTCAATCCGCCGGCACGGCTGTCGAAGAGTTTGCGGATCGTGCCGTCGACCGCCGCAAGCACCGGCGTCCCGCGTGGCGCAAGGATGTCGATGGCGTGATGCGGATGTCCACTGTGGATGTTGTCGAAGTCATCGCGCAACGCCGCTTTCGCAACGCCAGCTACTGGAATGACGATCCCACCCGATGCAACCGGCTCCGTGGAAACGCTGACGCGCGGTTCAACCGCCACCGAACGTCCCGTGAAGAACGCGCAGACAGCGATGCCGGCGAGGAGCAGCCTGAGAGCGTTGCGCATGTACGGTCGATAAAAGCGAACGGAGCCGCGATAATCCCCGTTCAATGCCTGAGCTGCCGGACGTTACCGTATACGTCGAGGCGATCGCGAAACGCATCGCGGATCAGCCGCTGGTCAAGCTCCGCCTCGGCAATCCGTTCGTGCTGCGCACCGTCGATCCGCCGCCCTCGGACCTCGCAGGCAAACGGGTCGTCGACGTTCGCCGCCTCGGCAAGCGAGTCGTGATCGGACTCGAATCCGATCTCTCCATCGTCATCCATCTGATGATCGCCGGCCGTTTCAAATGGCTGCCGTCCGGCGCGAAGATTCCAGGCAAACTGGGACTAGCCGCGTTCGATTTCCCCAACGGCACGCTGCTACTGACCGAGGCCGGATCGAAACGGAGAGCGTCAATTCATATTGTTCGAGGGGAGGAAGCCGTCCGCGCGCACGATCCAGGCGGTATCGAACCTCTCGACATTTCGTTCGAAGAGTTCCGCGACGCCCTCACCCGCGAGCGCCACACGTTGAAGCGAACACTGACCGATCCGCACGTTTTCAGCGGCATCGGCAATGCCTACTCGGACGAGATCCTTCACCGCGCCCGCCTCTCGCCCGTGCAATTGACCACGAACCTTTCCGAGGAGGAGATCACGCGGCTCTACGTCGCGACGCGGCGCACGCTGACGGAATGGACGGACCGTCTGCGCGACGAAGCGGTCGATAAGTTCCCGGAAAAAGTCACCGCCTTCCGCCCCGACTTCGCCGTCCACGGCCGTTACGGAAAACCGTGTCCCGACTGCGGCACCCCGATCCAGCACATCGTCTACTCCGAAAACGAAACGAATTACTGCGCCCGCTGCCAGACCGGCGGGAAGCTCCTTGCCGACCGCGCGCTGTCAAGACTGCTGCACAGCGACTGGCCGAAGTCGATCGACGAGTTGTGAAGTTGTGGCTACCCGGGAAGCGTGCTATATCTCATTCGTATATCTCACGAGGTGAATCATGGAGACAGCGAAAGTGTTCTGGTCGGGCCGATCGCAGGCAGTGAGACTGCCGAAGGATTTTCGCGTCGACGCGCGAGAGGTGCGCCTTAAAAAACGAGGGCGACAAATCATCCTCGAACCCATCCCGGAGACGTGGGACTGGCTCGACGCGATCGCAGGCACGCTGGACCAGGATTTCCTGGATGCCGCGTTGGAACAACCTGCCGCAAAAGAGCGGCCGGAACTCGACAAACTCTTCGGGTCATGAAGTACCTGCTGGATGCGAACGCGGTCATCGCGCTTCTGAAGGACGTGAAATCGAAGACGGCGCGCCGAGCCCGCCGACAGAAGCCGGGCGATATCGGAGTTTCGGCGATCGTGATCCATGAGCTGTATTACGGCGCTCATAAGAGCCAGCGAGTCGCACTGAATGTTGCGGCCATCGAGGCATTGAGATTCTCCGTCGTTGACTTCGATGAAGATGATGCTCGAAACGCCGGAGAGCTTCGCGCGCTGCTCGCGTCCCGAGGAACACCGGTTGGCCCGTACGACGTACTGATCGCCGGGCAGGCAAAATCAAGGAAACTGACCTTGGTGACGGGCAATACCGCCGAATTCGCGCGCGTACCGGACTTGCGCATTGAGGATTGGGAGAGAGCGCGCGGAAAGAAGCGGTAGCTACTTCCCCACTGATTGGTTCCCTCTTCAATTTTGGAAGTCGGAGTCTGCCGAGCGTCGCGTCAAGGCAGCAACCCTCTGTCCTCTAACCTCCCCTACCCTTCCGGCGTCTATCCCGTCAGACCAATGGACGCCGTTGCCTCAGCCGTAGACTTGCCCAATCCTGTGAATCTGACGATCGCACCGCAACCGACGCCGCGTTTAAGCGAAGACGACCTTCGACTGGCGCGCGCGTGTGCCGACGGCGACTCGGAAGTGTTCGCGGCGATCTATCGCAAGCACGGCGAGCGGATGAAATCGATCGCGTACAACCAGCTGGGCAACAGGTCCGATGCCGAGGATGCGGTGCAGGAGACGTTTCTGAAGGTGCATCGCGCGGCGGCCAGCTACAACGGCGAGGCGGCTTTCACCACGTGGCTGTACCGCATTCTCGTCAACACTTGTTACGACATGCTGCGGAAGCGCAGCCGCAGGATCCGGGAGACGCCGATCGATGAGCTCGTCGCCGACGTCCGCCCGGCCCATGCGGTTGACGACGTGAAGCGAATGGCATTACGGAAGCTGCTGAACGACCTGCCGGAACAGCGCCGCAGCGTCTTCTCACTGTTCGAGATCGAAGGTCTCAGCCACGCCGAGATCGCCGGCATCCTCGACATCACGGAAGGCAACTCGAAGTGGATTCTTTTCTCAACGAAGAAACAGCTCCAGGAGCAGTGGAAAAAGGCAGCGAAATCATGACCATCACCTGTGAACAACTCGACGACCTCCTCCTCGAGGGCGACCACTTCTCGCTCGAAGCCGCCGCACGGCACGCGCAGTCGTGCGAGGCCTGCATGCAAAAGCTGGCCGACTGGAACGAGATCTCGTCCACCGCGCGCGACCTTCACGCGACGTGGGACAACGACCTGCTGTGGCCGCGAATCGAACGCGCCATCCGCAACGAACGGCGCAACACGCGGACGCGCGTGTGGCAGATCGCTGCGGCAATTCTCCTTCTGGCTGCCATGGCTGCGACCGCCTGGATTGCGCAGCGGCGCATGCACGCGGCCGACTTCGACCGCGACATCCTGAAGGTGTCGGCAGTCGATGAAGTCGAGCGCGCCGAGAAGGCTCACATCAGCGCCATCAATCACCTGGAAACACTCGCCTCGGCGAAGCTCGACCAGCCATCGACGCCGCTCATGGTCAGCTACAAGGAAAAACTGATGATGCTCGACGACGCCATCGCCGAGTGTCAGACCGCCATCGACAAGAACCGGCAGAACGCCTACCTGCGCACGCAACTGCTGACGATGTATTCAGAAAAACAGCGGACATTGCAGGACGTTCTGCGAGAGGAAAACAACCATGCTTCGAATCAATAAGACACTCATCGCCGCGCTCGTCCTCCTGGCCGCGCCGGCGCTCTACGCAGACCGTTACGAGCGCACGTTCAGCAGAACGCAGCCGTATCAGGGCGGACGCATCTCCATCGATCACTCCATGGGCCCGGTCACGGTACATGCCGGCAGCGGCAATGACGTTCGCGTCCACGCGTTGATCCGCTCCTCCGATGGCGAGATCGGCAAAGACATCAACGTCACCGTGTCGCCGTCATCCGCGAGCGGAATCACGATTCGCACCGAGTATCCCGACATGCATTTCCACGGCAACTTCTCGATCTCGTACTCGGTCGATATCGACGTGACCATGCCCGCGAGCGCGCCACTGCTGGTTCACAACCGGTTCGGCAGCGTCGACGTCACCGGCATTCACGCGGCGAGCGAGATCGTGAACGCGCAGGGCAACATCACGTTGCGCGACAGCCGTGGCACACAGCGCGTGGAGAACTCGTTCGGCTCGATTTCCGTCGAAAACAGCGCCGGCGATACGACCGTGCAGAACGCCAACGGCAACGTGCGCGTCGCCAACATCGACGGCACCCTGGGCGTCACCAATCGCTTCGGCTCCGTGACCGCGACCGACACGCACAACGTGACCATTCGCAACGGCAACGGCTCGGTAGACGTGCAGGGCGTGACCGGCAGTGCATCGATCGTCGATTCGTTCGCCAGCGTGACGGTCTCGAACGTCTCCGGCGATCTGGAACTGCACAACGAGAACGGGCGGGTTGAGGTCCGCGACATCAAAGGCCGCGCCTCCATCAAAAATACGTTCGCAGCCACGGAGTTCGCGAACATCGGACGCGACCTGATCGTCTCGGCGAGCAACGGCCGCGTGGAAGGGTCGCACGTCGGCAGCGGCGCCACGATCACCGGCAGCTTCGACACGATCTCCGTCCGCGACATCAACGGTCCGACCCGCATCACGAACGCGAACGGAAACGTGACTGCGGTCGACATCCGCGGCAATCTGAACATCGACTCGCGCTTCGGCCTCGCTCGCGCAGAGCTCATCAAGGGGACGCTCGACGTCGACAACGCCAACGGCGGTGTGACGGCGACCGACGTTTCCGGCGGCGTGCGCATCCATACGAGCTTCGCGCCGGTGCTGCTAAGAACGATCGCCGGCCGCGTCACTGTCGAGAACGCGAACGGATCGATCTCGGTGTCCGATCTGCGCGGTGCGTGCGCCGACATCAATCTGAAAACGAGCTTCGCGTCGATCAAGCTCGACGTGCCGCCGAACGGCGGCTATCACGTCGACGCGCGCACCAGCTTCGGCTCGATCGTCACGGCGATCCCGATCCTGATGACGTCGAAGTCGGACAATACGTTGAGCGGCACGATCGGAAATGGCGCGTGTCAGTTGAAACTGGAGACTGCGAACGGGGGGATCACGCTGGAGTGATGGTTACCTGCGTCTTCGCGCACGGTTCGCCCCAAAAAGAAAAGCGCCGCTTCGCAGCGGCGCTTTCTAATTTCAGGATTGATCGACGATCAATCGAGCTTGATCGACTTCTTGGTCTTGGCGCGGCGCGACTGATCCTTCGCCTTGTACTCGTCGAGGCAGGCGTCCTTGTCCACCATGGCGCACCCGAGGTAGTCGGAGATTTCCATGATCACGGCGCGGATCGCTTTTCCGGTCGGAGTCTTCTCGTAGTTCGAGAGATTGCCGCCGAAGCCGCCGCGGTAGACGCTCACGCCGACGCCGCCGCCGGTGGAACGCGCTTCGACGGTGCGCGTGAACTCAACCTCGCCGGTGGTGGTATCGACGACGCGAAGGTCGACGGCGATGTACGCCTCTTCCTGCTTGCCGCCGAGGCCGATGCCGTGGAAGCTGAGGCCTCCGCCGGTCTCGCGGGTCTTGTTATCGAAGGCGCTGACGGTGGCGATGACGACGTACTGCGCGCCGGTCATCTGTCCCAGCTTCGCGCCGGTCGACTTCTTGACACGGCCGGAGTTTGCCAGATCCTGCTCATCGAGAACGGCGCCGATCTTGTGGCGCTCGACCAACTTGAACTTCTCAGTGCTCGCCAGCTCGTTGGCGAGCATTCCGGCGAGATCGTTGCCGACGTCGGAAGACCACCAGCCAGCGGAGGTGTCATTGCGGAACTCGGCCACGGCCAGAACCGGCTTGGCGGCGAAGGCCGAAGAGACGAACAGCGTGACCAGAGCAATCGCGAACAGAACTTTGCGCATCGTTTTCTCCTGTGGGGTTTGTTGGAGAGCGAACTTTACCGCACTTCGGCGGCGGTTGCGTGACGCGGCTCACCGATTCGCGTCGCGGCATAGGCAAGCGCGATCATCGTCAGCAGCGAAACGGCGACACCGATGCGGAACGACCACGGCGCATACCAGACCCGGACATCGTGTTCACCGGGCGGAAGGAGAAATCCGAGGAAGGCGCCGTTGATGCGGAGCGGTGTGATGCTCTTGCCGTCCGCACGAATATGCCATCCCGGCCACGACGGGATGCTGCTGGCGATGAGCGTGTGGCGCGGAGCGATTACGTGCATTTCGTACGCATTGCCCGTTGCCGCGTTGATGAGAACGGAGGCATCGGGACCGCCATGTGACGCGATCAGATCACCGCGCAGTTTCTCGTCCGTGATCGGCAGGTTTTCTAGGACCGCCACGTGCGCCCAATCGGTCGTCGCGGCGAGACGCGGCACGAAGCGCTTCATGTCCCACTCGACCACGACGTTGCGCGTCGCGTAGAAGCGCGGCAGAACGTTGTGGTTCTCGAAGATGCGTCCGTCCGCGCCGTCGTAGAGCTTCGTGAAGCGAGGTCGATCGAGCTCGCGTCCCGGCCCGGTCACGAAGTAGCGGACGTTGAGGTAGTCGAGCAGCGTGGTGGTCGTGTTCGGCCACATCGCGAAGTAATTCGAAGTGTCGTAGCCGGCCACCAGCGCGAGCATGCCGACGTAACGCGACGACTCCATCGGATCGTGCGCGCGGATGTCTTCGAGTCCGTACATCGTGGAGAGGTTCGGGAAAAAGTCGGCGTTGTAGCCCGCGATACGAAACGGCGCATTCTTCGGTGCGGCGGCTTTCAGGCGCATCAATTCGCGAATCAGCGGCGTCGGCGGATAGAGCTTCGACGCCGGCAGCACGGCGTTCCAGCCGCCGAAAACCAGTATGTGTTCCGCGATGGCGACGCCCATCAGCACGAGGATCGCTGCACGCCATCGCGTCGCGGCCGTGGCCACTGCGAGGACAGCTACTGCCGGCAGCAGCGCCAGCATCGCGGTGTCGCGATGCGACGGCGTCGGAAACGGGAAGGTCGTCATCGCCAGTAGCAACAGGCTGCCGCCGACGATGCCGATTAGCACGGGGCGTCGGATGTTTCGTTCGAGCAAATCGACCGCTGCTGCCGCGCAGATCGACGTCAGCAGCGCGAAGAGGCATCGCATGCGCGCCGCCGGTGCGAGGCGAAAAACGAGATTGAAAATCTGGATGAGGCCCGGCCAGCTGTAGACGACACCGATCGAAATCAACAGCGCAACGAGCACGAACGACTCGCGCGAGCGCCACGCGCGCGTGACGACGACGTGCACGAGCAGCGCGATCGCGCCTGCAATCGCGAACGTCCCCGCGAAGCCGGTGATCGCTTCCGGAATGGCCGGACCCCACGGCTGCTCGTACGGAACGAATCCGAAAAAGTGCGGCTGCAGCGTGGCGATCGTCGATGCCCAATCGGCCAGGACGCCGATTGGATGCGGCGCCCCCGCCAGCGCCGAGAACCGCTGTGACTTCCTCACCGCCTCGGCGAACGGAATCAGAAACGGCGCCGCCAGCAATGCGCCCACGACGACGCTCCCGCCGCTGGCGCAAATGAATCGCCAGGCATCGATCCGCCGCTCGACGAATGCAATCCAGCCCGTGTACAACACCGCCAGCAGCCCGGCGTACGCGGCGGTTTCCGGATGTCCGCCGGTGAGGATCAAGCCCCAAATCAATGATGCGAACGCGAATCTCCCGCCCGTGACGCGCTCGCCAAGCAGGTCGACGACGTACAGCGCCGCCGGCAGCATCGCCGCGACCGTGGCGTGTCCGAAGTGCAGCCAGACCAGCATGAAGCCGGAGAAGCCGTACGCGATCGCGCCGATGCTGCTGGCCCTCGTCGAGTAGCCGCGTCTTCGGCAAAAGAGAAACGTGAACGTCAGTGCGATCAAAACCTTCCACGCGCCCTCGGCAGTCATCGCGTGGCCGAGGTCGAGAGGCAGCGCGAGAAGGCGCAGGATGGACAACGCCTGGCTCTGGCCATTAGCCAATAACGGATATCCCGAGGCGGCGGTCGGCTCCCACAGCGGCGGGGTGAACGCATGCCACTGCTCGCGCACCGCGTGCGCCCACGGCACCAGTTGCAGCGCGACGTCGTTGACGAACGGATTGACCGGATGCGGATGCTTGATCACGTTCACCCACGGCGGCAGCGACTCGTAGTAATCGACCGGCGCGTTGATCGTGTCGGTTGTCAGCGGCTCGCGGAAAAAGAGCAGAACGAGCGCGAAGAAAAAGAAGGCGATCCGTTTCGGCAGGTCGGCGCCGGCGCGGCGAGCGAGGGCAACGGCGGCGGCGTAGATCGCGCCGGCGTAAAGCCACGTCAGGTTCGGCATCGGGCGTCGATGATATCCGCGCAAAGAAAAAGGCCGCCAAACCGCGGCGGCCTTTGAACATCAGGTGATGGGAATCAGTAGCGGCCGTACCGCGTATCCTCGAGGCGGAGGCCTTCGAAGACGCCGGAACGCGTCCAGTCGCCTGCGATCTCGGCGTAGTCGCCGGGGCGCAGGGTTTCCAGACGGCGGTCGCGGATGAGCGTGGTCACGAAGCTGCCGGAAACGTCGTCGCGCAGGACGAGCGTGCCGCGGCGGTAATCGACCGTTTCGACGACGCCACGCAGCAGGCCGGAGCTGTAGGCGCCGCCGTAACCGTATCCGTCGTTGTAGTAGTCATACGCCTCGAGGTATCCGAGCGGATCGTAGTAGCCGCCGAACCGGAGCGAGAGACCGATGCGCAGGTGCGGGAAGAGGCCGATGCGCGCTTCCGGAATCCAGACCGGGAACCGGCCGCCGTCGACCCAGATGCGATAGCCGCCGCGCTCGTGGACAAAGCGGCTGACGCGGCCTTCCACAAAGTCGCTGCGGCGTCCGCGGTTGTCGTACTGCGGGCGATTGCTGCGATAGCTCTGCGAACGGTCGTAGCTGCGGTTGTTGTTGCGGAACGACTCCGCCTGCGAGCGATCGAAGGAGCGGTTGTTGTTGCTGCGGTTCCACGTCTCGCTGCTGCGCGTCTGGCTGCGATCGAACGTGCTGTTGTTCCGCGTTTCATTGCGGTTCCACGAACCGTTGCTACGCGTTTCACTGCGCTGGTACGTCTGTGGCGCGGTTGTCTCGTGCCGTGACTCCGTTTGCGTCTCACTGCCGCTGCGAGCGGCGCGGTCGCGGCTGCCGCGGTCGCTGCTCGATTGACGGCCGTGATCGCGTTCCGTCGCATCTGAGTGACGGCTTTCCGCGAAAGCGGACGTTCCCACGAGCGCCGCGATCGCCATCGCACCGGCCACTTGTGCTGCTAAGTTCTTTCTGCTGTTCATGTTGTCTCCTTAGGACCGTTGACTGCTGGCGCTCCATTATCGCAACCGCCTTGCCAGGTTCATAATCGCCCGATGGCCAACGCACTCGAACCTCTCCCGCTGCCCGAATGGAAACCAACTTGCGACACGCTGCACATGTGGACGCAGGTGGTCGGCAAGGTCCGGCTCGCCCTCGCGCCGCGCGTGAATCACTGGTGGGCAACGACGCTGTACGTCAGCCCGCGCGGTCTGACCACGTCGGCCATCCCCTACCGCGACCGGCTCTTCGACTGCGAATTCGATTTCGTCGAGCATCAGCTCGTCATTCGTTCCAGCGATGGCCGCGGTGCGCGCGTGCCGCTGGTGCCGCGCTCAGTGGCCGATTTCTACGAGGAGACCATGACCGCGCTTCGGCAATGCGGCATCGACGTCAAGATCTGGACGATGCCGGCCGAGGTCGATAATCCGATTCCATTCGAAAAGGACGAAGAGCACGCATCGTATGACCGCGACGCGGTCGACCGCTTCTGGCGCATCCTCATCTTCACCGACCGCGTCCTCAACCGCTTCCGCGCGAGGTTCATCGGGAAGTGCAGTCCCGTCCACTTTTTCTGGGGCAGCTTCGACATGGCCGTGACGCGTTTCTCCGGCCGCCGCGCGCCGGAGAATCCGTCCGCCGACGTGATCACGCGCGAGGCGTACTCGCACGAGGTGAGCAGTTGCGGTTGGTGGCCCGGCAGTGACGCCCTTGGCGACGCCGCGTTCTACGCCTACGCCGCGCCGGCGCCCGACGGCTTCAAGGAGGCGAAGGTCGAACCGCCCGAGGCGCACTACGACGAAAAGCTAAACCTCTTCGTCCTCGCGCATCACGACGTGCGCAACGCCCCCGACCCGGAAGACGCCCTCCTCCGCTTCTGCCAGACGACGTACGAAGCCACGGCGAACGCGGGCAAGTGGGATCGCGAAAATCTGGAACGCCACGAAGCGTAGTGCGGACGTCTCGTCTGCATCCGGCAGGCGTCTCGCCTGACGGTGGTTTCTGGGATTCAACACGGTACGTTCAATGACTCACGAAACCCCCGCCGCGCGAGACGCCACGGCGGATGCAGACGAGACGTCCGCACTACGTGAGCCGAAACAACAGGCTGCAGCAGGTGACGCCGCCCTCCGCCTTCGCCAGCTCTCCCGCCGGCACGGCGATCACGTCGATCCCCGCGGCTTCCAGCTTCCGGAGCGTGCGCGGAAACTCCTCGGAGAAGATGACGCGATTTCCGATTCGCAGCCCATTCGCGGCGGACGGCTCGACATGATCGACGTCGATGATCCGCAAGCCGTCGAAGTTCGACGGCGAGACCCACCGGCGGTTCATCAGCAGCGCATCGACACCGACACGCGTCACCGCCGACTTCAGATGCAGGCAGCCGTCGACATTGACTGCGACGACGCGATAGCCGTACGGCGCGAGGAGCTCGCGAAGTTGCGTGATCCCTTCGCCGTTCGTGCGCGGTGTGCGTCCAACGTACAGCACGTCATCGAGCTGCAACACGTCGCCACCATCGATCGTTGCGGGCGCTTCGATCCGAACGAGTGTGCGGTACTCCGCGAGGGCAACGGCCACTGCATCGCGCTCGCCGCGGCGCGACTCTGCGCCTGGACGCGTGATCACCGCCAGCTCATCGAGCACGATGGCGGTGTCTTCGATGAAGACCGCGTCAGGATAGCGATCGTCGGCCGGAATCCGTCGAATCTCGCAGCCGCGGGATGCGAGCGCGGACTCGTAGGCGGCGTGCTGCTCGCGCGCGAGAGCGACGTCGATCGGCGTTCGCGTCGCATGCGTCAGCTCGCAATCGTTAATCGTCGCGCTGACGCCGCGCGTGATCGCGATTCTGCTCACAACGGCAGCCAGTACGACACTTTCACCAGAAACACGTCGTGCGAGGGTGCGGTCGGAATCGCGCGCAGGTCGCGGCGGAAACTGAAATCGCCGATCGGCGCGACGTCCGCGCGGTTCTCGTTCCACACCACGTACATCGCCGAACCGGGACGGAACTCCCATCGCACGACCGCACTTCCACGGACGCTGCGGAAGTTGAAATCGGGATTGCCGAGCGAATGCGTGTACGGCTCGAAGTCGCGCGTCCGCGCCGCCACGAGCGAGTGGTAGTCGTGGTAGTCGCCCGAAGCAACGAACGGCTGGAGATAGAGCTGAAAGGACAGGCGCGCGTTGATCGTCCAGTCGGCGCGCGTGCTCAGATCGAACGAGCGTTGCTCCAGATCGCCGAAAACGTAGCGCCGGCCGAACGTCTTCGTCGCCGCCGGATCATCGAGCGTGGCCAGGTACGCGGTGTGATCGTGCGACCAGCCGTAGGTCGGCCCCACGCTCAACTGCAGGTTCGGCCGCGGCCGGACGTTCAACGAAATCCCCGCGCTGCGGCTGTACGACGAATCGTCGCTGCCGTCGGCGTGCGTGTTGACGCTGAACGACATCGTCTTTCGGTCATCGCTGCCGAAACTCTGATCGGAGCTCCAGCTCGACGGCGTCCGCGCCAGCGGCCCGCCGCGGGTGAGCCGGTCCGTGAACGCGCCCGAGGTCAGGAACAGGTTGGCGCGCGCGTTCCAGTAGTTCGAAAACGTCCCAAACGAATCCGCGAAGACGCCGCGCTCCAACGTGTTGCCGTCGAAGTTATGGTTCTCCCACGTGCCCATCCAGAGGTTCTTCTCGCGGAAACGTTTTGTCGGATTCTGATTGACGTACTGCATGATCGCGATCGACGAAACCACATCCGTCCGCTGCATGAAGCCGGTGTCGTTCGTCTCGAAACCGGGCGAGAACGCCTGCACCTGCACGATCGGCCGCCACAATCCCGTGGCCTTCGAAATCATGGCCCGTCCGCCCCACCCTTCGAGCGACGTGCGCGTCGGATCGAAATGCACATTCTCGGCGTCGGGGCGCTGGTAGTAGCGCGACGATGAGGTCTGCGCGATCGCGATCGACTGCGCGCTCCCTTTGATCTCCGATCCAACCAGCGATCCTTCCAGAATCCACGACTTCTTGTCGAAGCTCGTGTAGCCGTCGACGCCTCCCGACACCGCTGAATCGCGCAGGTACGACAACTCGTCCGGCAGACGACGGTTCACAGACGTCAACATGAAACCGACGCGCGACGCATCGCCGATCTCTTTCGTGCCGCGCGAGATGAAGTAGTTCGTCATCGGCTCGACCTGCTGCCGGCCGAACGTCGTTCCATTTACGAAGCGCGCGTGCTCGGCCGCCGTGAGCGCGTCGAGGACGCCGACAGAGAACCCGCCCACCTTTCCCGTGAGCTTCGCCGCGCCGAGGATCGTGGTCTCGGACGGGACGTCTGCAAAGTCAGCGTTAGGCGATCCCTGAGGCGCGCGGCCGATGCGCCGCGTGTAGAAAAGACTCGGCGGAAAGATGAAATTGAAATGACTCGGCGCGGGCGTGTCGCCGAACCGGAAGATGTTCAGCCCTTCCGTGAAGAACGGCCTCTTCTCCGGATAGAACGTTTCGAACTGGCTGAGATTCACGACCGCCGGATCGACTTCGACCTGCCCGAAGTCGGGATTGATCGTGCCGGTCAGCGTGAGGTCGGACGTCAGCGCGTACTTCACATCGAGCCCGCCGTCGGCTTTGTAGTCAGAGCGCTGCAACAGCGGATTGTTGGCTGCGCCGCGCGTGAGCAGATCCGACCGCGCCACGCTGTACGGGACGAGCTCCAGCGGTTTGCCGCGATGAATCCCTTCCAGCCCGTCGATGTCCGCGAAATGCGAGACGAACCCGGTCTCGCCCTTCTTCGTGTTCACGATGCGCACGACCTCGTTGGTGCGCACCGTTCGCCGCGTAATGTTGACGCCCCACACGTGCACCGGCTTATCCGGAAACCGCAGCTGCGAATACGGAATCCTCACCTCGGCCACCCAGCCGTCCGGCACGATCTTCACCGCCGAATCCCATACGCCGTCCCAGCTCGGATCCTCGCCGATGTCGTTGTAGAGGATCGTGTCGACCTGCACGCCAGCCGGCTGCAGCGTGAAGGCGTTGCCGGAAAGCCGGTCGTGCCGCGGATCGAGATTGATCGAGATGAAGTCGCTCTGGACGAAGTTATCGCGCCGCGCCAGCAGGCCGGTCGGGGTCTGCGGATCGGTCATCTTCACGCCGAAGTAGATGGCGTGATCGTCGTACACGATCCGAACGCTGGTCGGCATCGTCGCCGGCTTGCCGTCATCCGGATCGTGCTGCGTAAAGTCGGTGAACTCCGGCGCGGTCTGCCAGGCGGGATCGGAGAGATCGCCGTCGACGACAGGCGACTGCGTCGCGCGTACGGCATGCAGCACAGGATGCTCCGGCCAGTTCGCAGCGCGCGCCGCCACGGTCGAAAAAAGGATGAGGGAAATGAGGATCAGGCGTCTATGCATGGGCTCCGGAAGAATACGGGATCGGCGCGCACAAAGTTGCGGCGAGTCGGCGACGTTTCGAACATACACTCTCGCCTTCCAATGAGCGATTTCAGCGGACGAGTTGCGATCATCACCGGCGCCGCACGCGGCCTCGGGCGCGCAGCCGCGGAACGGCTGCACGAACGCGGCGCGTCCGTCGCCGTGAATGTGCGCGACCGCAATCGCGCCGAGTCGCTTGCGAGTTCGCTCGGCGAACGAGCCATCGCAGTTCCCGGCGACATCACCACTCCCGGCGTTCCTGACGAGATCGTCCGCATCACGCTGGAACGCTTCGGACGGATCGACATCCTCGTCAACAACGCCGCCTTCGCAAGATCGACACGCTTCCCCGACCTTTCCGTGCAAGAGTTCCGCGAAGCGCTGGAGGTCAACCTCACCGCGCCGTTCCTTCTGACACAAGCCGTCCTCCCGGCGATGAAGGCTCAAAACTACGGCCGCATCATTAATATCTCCTCCTCCGCCGGCCGTATGGTCAGCACCCTCGGCGGCGCGCACTACACCGCGTCGAAGGCCGGGCTCCTCGGCCTCACGCGCGCCGCCGCGAAAGAACTCGGCCAGTTCGGCATCACCGTCAACGCCGTCTGTCCCGGCATGATCGACACCGAACTGACGCGCGAGAACGCCTCGGACGAACTGCTCACGCGCCTCGCCGCCAGCTACCCCGTCCCGCGCCTCGGCACCTCGCTCGAAGTGGCCGACCTGATCTGCTTTGCTGCATCCGAGGAGGCTGGATACATCACCGGCGCGTCGTTCGACATCAACGGCGGCGACCTGATGATGTGATCGTCGCTATGAAAGAAAGCACGCGCGTTCTCATCGCCCTCGGCATCGCCATCGTTGCTGGCATCGCCATCGCCGCGTCGCACAACGAGGCGCTCATTCGCGCCGCCGATGCCATCGCGCCGATTGGAACGCTTTGGGTCAACGCGATCCGCATGACGGTCATCCCGCTGGTGGTCTCGCTGGTCATCACCGCCGTCGCCTCGGCATCGGACATCAAAGCGATCGGCCGCCTCGGCGGACGGACGCTGATCGTCTTCGTGCTGCTTCTGGCTGGAACCGCGATCGTGGTGATGCCGTTCGGTCCGGCGCTCTTCAGACTTCTCCCGCAACGCCTCGGCGCGCCGCAACTCCCGCCTGGTGCCGCCGAAGCCGCGGGCGAGCTTGCCGCCGGAGGACAATCACAGACGTTCGGTGCGTGGGTTACGTCGCTGCTGCCGTCGAACCCGATCGCCGCCGCCGCGTCCGGCGCGATGATGCCGCTGATCCTTTTCACACTGCTGTTCGCGCTCGCCGTCGCGCGCAGTGCGACGCCAACACGCACCACACTCACGCGATTCTTCCAGGCCCTCGGCGACGCCATGCTCACGCTCGTTCGCTGGGTGGTGCTGTTCGCACCGATCGGCGTTTTCGCACTCGTGCTGCCACTGGCCACGCACGCGGGCACCGCGCTGGCCGGCGCGATCGGCTTTTACGTCATCGCTTACTCCTCGGGATGTCTGCTCGTGACGCTGCTTCTCTACCCTGTGGTCAGAATCTTCGCGGGCATTCCGATGCGCCGTTTCGGCCGCGCCGCGCTGCCGTCGCAGCTCATCGCGTTCAGCTCCAGCTCCTCCATCGCGTCGCTGCCGGCACTCGTCGAAAGCGCGGAGCGCGGACTCGAACTCTCGCCGACCACCGCCGGCTTCGTTCTTCCCCTCGCCGTCTCCACCTTCAAAATCGCCGCGCCGTTGTCGTGGACCGTCGGCGCGCTTTTCGTCGGCTGGTTCTACGGAATCCCTCTCCACGCGGGCGGACTGGCGATGATCGCGTTCGCCGCGATCTTCCTCGCTTTCGCCGTCCCGGGCATCCCGCGCGGTGCCTTCATCATGCTCACGCCGCTCTTCCTCGCCATCGGATTGCCCGCCGAAGGCATCGGCCTTCTCATCGCCGTCGACGCCTTCCCCGACGCGTTCTCCACGATTCTCAACGTCACCGGCGACCTGGCTGCGGCAGCACTGGTTGCGCGCGGCGTTAGCGGATCACTCCACTCACAGTAGAAAAGTTGCGCGCCGTATTTTTCCGAGGGAGCCTCGGTGGCGAAAGGAGTGTCCATGAACGACACCATCAAGAGACTCAAAGCCGAGGTCGAGCGCCGCGGCGGACGCATTCACATCAACGACAACCTTCCCGACGAGATCACCGAAACCTTTCTCCGCGAGATCCTGGCCTGCCCCGATTGCGCTCCGCGCGAAGCCGCACGGCCGCGCAAGCAATCGTCCGGTCATTGAATGAAGGAGAAAGCGATGACTGCAAAAACCAAAGCAATCGCCGAACGAATTCGCCAAAGTATCTTCCTGATTCGCGGTCAGAAAGTGATGCTCGACGTGCACCTCGCCGACCTTTATGAAGTCGAAACGCGTGCACTGGTTCAGGCGGTAACCCGCAACAGGACTCGGTTTCCACGCGATTTCATGTTT
>JAFAOU010000061.1 GCA_019247495.1 Acidobacteriota bacterium | reverse complement strand
CGCTTCGGCATCCGGATTCGGATGCGCGCGCCTCGGAATGGATCCTCGTCGACCTGGCCGTCTTCCTCGAGCCAGCGGAACATCGAGCGGAGCGTGGCCAGGTGACGCTTCACGCTTGACTCTTTCAGAGTGCGCACGTCGAAAAGGTGGCGGACGTAGTTGTGAATCACGGTTTTGTCGCAGGCGGCGACGGCGGCGCGCTTGCCGAGGAACTGGGTGAAGCCTGCGAGGTCGAGCTCGTAGGCGCGCGTGGTGTGGGGGGAGAGCTTCCGGATCGACTGGCAGTGACGGATGAATGCGGACGCCGCGTCTCGGAACAGCACGTCTTTCGACCTCCCAAATTTGGTGAGCGGCGCACCTTACCCGAGCGGGGCGGCGGAGGCGACCGGAGTTACGGAGGGGTGGACGGGGCGGGTGATTTCGTCTGGAAACGTCGGTGGGAGGGGCTCAGGTATTGGCGTGGTTCGAAGGGCGATCCGCGGCAAGCTGCGGTGCGGATCTCGATGCGTTTGTTGTGGGAGAGCGGGGCGGGCAAGATAGCTCGCACAAAAACCGGAGTCCGCCAACGGCGTATACTTCATCGTGCTATTTCGAGAGACCACCCTCTTCGCGAAGCAGGTGGTTACCAAGCTCACTGATTCAGAGTATCGGGAGCTGCAAGCAGCTCTGCTGCTGCAACCCGAGTTGGGTGACCTGATTCCTGATACAGGGGCCTGCGAAAAGTTCGATGGGTTGAAGCTAGTCGCGGGAAAGGGAAGCGCGGGGGCCTGCGGATAATTTATTACTGGTATCGGCCGCTTTCGCTCATTTATCTACTCGTCATGTATTCGAAATCGGACCGTGACGATCTCTCTCCTGAAGAGAAGAAGACGCTGCGCAAGTTGGTCAGTGGAGAATTCAAATGAAAAAGCAACTCTTTGACGAATTGGTCGAAAGCATCAAGGAAGCAGGCCAGATTCATCGTGGCGAGATTCGGCCGTCGCGGGAGTTCGCCTTTGAGGCGCAGGACGTTCGCGCCATCCGGGAGAAGCTTCAGAAATCTCAGTCTGAGTTTGCTCGGATGATCGGGGTCAGCGTATCGACGTTGCAGAATTGGGAACAGGGCCGTCGTCATCCGCACGGTCCCGCGCGCGCTCTCCTGGTTGTGGCATCGAAGGCACCGGATGTGGTTGCCAAGGCACTCTCAAATTCTTCGCGTCGTCACGCTTGAATTTGCGGGGAAGCGACAACCATCGTTCTTCGAATGCCATGGCACTCCACTACGGCGCGAAGTAGCCCCTGATCGTCCTTGCCGTCAGTTGCGGTGACTTCAGCATCACGTGCACTTTGCGCCACTGATTGTGGCGGGCCAGGTCGGTGATCTGGTAGGTGATCGCGTATTGGGCTCGCAGGTCTTTTTCGATGTCGGCGTAGCGGGCCTGGAGGTTTTGCGCCGAGGCGGTGACCAGGAAGCCGCCGGTCTCGGCGGCGAGGTATTGGAGGCGGTTCAGATCCTGCGGCGGCTCGTCGTCGACGCCGTTATAGGCGATCACGTAGATCGGAACGCCGGACTCTTTCGTCAGGCGGTCGATTTCGTCGAACGATGTGATCGACGATGTGTCGCCGCCGTCGGTGAGGATGACGATCGCGCGGCGTGTCTTTTCGTCGCGCAGTTCGCGCTCGGCGCTGGCGATGGCGTCGTACAGCGCGGTGCGGCCCTCGGCATTGATCGACTTCACGACCTTTCCGATGGCGACGCGGTCGGCGGTCAGTTCCATCTCCCGGCGCGGACTGGTGTGGACCGAGTAGACGGCGCAGCGATCGCCCGATTTCAGCGTGGTCTCGACGAAGTTGACCGCGGCGCGCGTAGCCTTTGGCATCTCGTACGTCATGCTCGTCGACGCGTCGAGCAGCAGCGCGATCGAGATCGGCTGATTGAACGCTTTTCCGATTTCAAGGATGTGTCCCTCGGTGCCGTTGTCGACGACTTTGAACAGCGCCTGATCGACGTCGTCATGCGCGGTGCCGTTGCGGTCGATGACGGAGACGAAGAGCGGAACCGTGCGGACTTCCAGCGCTTCGCTCCTGATGTCGCCGGTGGCGGACCAGAAGTCGGCGGCTTCATCGCCTGACTTCGTGCGCGCCGTGACCTGCACGCTCTTCATCGCGAAGTGTTCGGCGGGAATCGTGAAGCGATACGGCGACTGCTCGACGGTGGCGACCGGCTTGCCATCGTCCCACGCGGTGACGCTGACGATCGGGTCTTCATCAGGCGAGGTTACGTTTGCTTCGAAGACACGATTTGCGGCATCGACCGGGACAATTTTTACGCCCAGGGTCTGGTGGCCCTTGTTGATCGTGGTCTGCCACTGGATGCGCTTTTGGTCCGCGGTCGCGGTGACGACGATCTTGTGCTCGACCGGCAGCGGACCGAAGTCGACGGCGACGTGCCACGGCGAGCGGAGAGCGTCGACGATCTTCTGGCCGTCGACGGTCACGGCGACGCGCGCGTCATCGAAGCCGGGAACCGTGGTGAGATTGATGGTGAGGTCGATCGGACCTTTGATATCGGCGGGCGGCGTGGTGTCGCGTCCGAGGATGAGTTGATCGGGAGCTGCGGCCACCGTGGCGGCGAGTAGGAAGGTGAGTGTGATTGCGAGCGGGAGATGCGCGTTACTGCTTAGGTAGTGCCTCATAAATCCGCCGATATTCGAATCGGTTACGGCTGACGGTCTTCACATAAAGCCGGGTCTCGGCAAACGGAATCGATTCGATAAATAAATCCTCGTCATCGATCGGCGTTTGAGCAATCCATCTGCCAACGGGCTCTTCCCCGGCGTTGTAGGCGGCGATGGCGAGCGTGGTATTACCGTGCTCGGCCGCGAGTTTCTGCGAGAACTCAGCGACACCGATGGCGATGTTCAACTTCGGATCGAAAAGCTGCTCGCGCGTCGGCGGCGTCAAGCCCGCGCGCGTCGCAATCGACGCGGCCTCGGCGGGCATGATCTGCATGATGCCGACGGCGTCGGCGTTGGAGACTGTGGTCGGTTCGAAGCCGGTTTCCTGGCGAATGATCGAAGCGATGAGATACGGATCGATCTGGCGCTGCTCCGATTCGGTCTTGATCGTCTCCCAGTAATTGAGCGGGAAGAGGATTTCCCAGAAGCGGTGCGGGATGCCGGTGCCGCCGTGGCGGACGAACTGACGGAACTTGCGCTGCAGCACGTTGTTCGCTGAAAACGGCTCGCCGCCCTGGACGTAGAGATCGGCGAGCATGAACTGCATGCCGAGGTTGTTCGGATTGGCCGCGGCGACGGACTTCATTTCGCGCGTGGCTTCGCGATAGAGGCCGAACCAGGCCAGCTCGCGGACGGCGTCGAGTCGCGGCTCATTCGCAGTGGCGAGTTGGGCGTCGATGTCGGGAAAGACATTGCCATTCGCTATCTCGTTCGGGGCGAGCATCGGCTCGCCGATGATGGCGCGGGCGCGGTAGCTAAAGTAGCTGTACGGATAGAGCGTCTCGAGCTGGTGCAGCGCGGCATCGCGGCCGGCGACGTCGCCGCGCTTTTCGCGGATTTTCGCGGTCCAGAAAAGCGAGTTCGAAAGGTAGTCGCCGTCCGGAAACTGCTTCGCGTAACGGTCGAAGGTTTTGAGCGCGTCGTCGGGCCGGCCGGCGAGGAAGTAGGTCCAGCCGAGGGTCCAGAGGTTCTCGCCTTCGTTCCCGACGGCGCCGGAAGCGATTGCGGCTTCGAGATCGGCGGTGGCGAGGTCGTACTTCACCTCATCGGTGACGTAGTACTTCGCGCGCAGAATCTTGGCCTCGGTGGCTTCACTGCTGGACGGATATTGCTTCTCAACTTGCTTCAGTCCCGCCAGGAAAAGGTTCGGCTGATCGGCGCGCCAGGCCGCGCGGGCGCGAGTCATGATGAGCGCGGGATCCTTGAGTTTGACGCGATCGGTTTCCGCAAGCAGATCGGAGTAACGCCGCGAATTGAAAAGCGCGCGAAGGCGAACTGCGCGAAATGCGCTCGCCGCCGCCGACTCTTTCGGAAAGCGCGAAGCGATGCGTTCGAGAAGATCGAACGCGCGTCCGTAGCGGTCGTTGCGCCCGAGTTTCTGCGCAATGGCCAATTCGTCGTCAAACGAAAGTGCGTCGAGCGGCGAGGGCGTGTACTGCGACACGTGGTCGTACGTGTCCTCGGTGAAACGTCCCTGCGTGAATTCGGTGAGGAGGCGCATCCGCAGCGGATTGGCGAGATCCATCCGCCCCGCCCTGGCCAGCGATTTCGCCAGCCAGACGAAATCCTCCTCGGTGAGCGCATCGATGGCGATGGCGTTCGCGGACTTGAACGCGTCGTCGGTGTTCGCGGTGTCGCCCGCGGCGGCGTAGAGCGCGGGAAGGCGCAGCCGCGCGATGGTGGCGGCGGAACTGGCGGGCGTGTCATGAATGATGCGGATGGTGGTGAGGAGCGCATCCGCCCATCGCTTGTCGGCTGCTTCGATGTCGAGCGCGCGCAGGCGCAGCCAGGGAGCAACGAGCGGATCGGCATTCGCCGCCTGGCCGAGCAGCGGCAGCGCCTCGGCGGTCCGCTTTTGATCGATGTAGAAAAGTGCGAGCAACGCCAGCGCGCGGCCTTTGGTTTGAGCATCGGGCGATTGCGTCAGTGTCTTCAGTCCCGCTTCGTAGAGATCGAGTTGATTGTTCGTTCGCAGCGAGCGCACCTCGTCGAGGCTCGGTAGTGTCACCGGCTCGACGACGGCAACCGGCGCCGGAACGGGGGCGGGTGGCGGCGAGAGGGGGGCGGTGGTGGGGGCGGACTGCGTGCAGGCGGAGACGAGGAGAAGGAAAAGGCTCGCTGTCAGACGGAACGCTGGCGTCCTCGCCGGCTGGCCCGGCGGCGTCCCGCCGCCGAACCGCCAAGTCCTCAACGTTTGCTGATAACACGACGTCCGGACAAGCTTCCCATTCGGCGGCGAGGACGCCGCCGAGCCTGCCGGCGAGACGCCAGCGCTCCGGTCGCGCGAATCGGCGCACAGCGTCTTGCTCTCTTCCCTCATCCCACCCTCCGCTTCATCACACCTTGCTCTTCGGTGAATCCGACATGCCGCAGGAACTCGGCGTGTTTGACGTCCGCAATCAACCAATTCCGCTCCAGTTTTGCCGCCAGCGCAGCGAGCTCGTTCAGCATGACGCGTCCGATGCGTTTGCGGCGCAACTCTTCGGCAACGACGAGATCGACGACGCGGACCGCATCGCCTTCGACGTCCATCGCCAGCACGGACACCAGTTCGCCGACGAGTTTGCCGAGGAGTCCGGAGCGGGCCTCGGGCAACCCGCCGTGCTGCGCGGCGAAGGCGCGCACCGCATCGGCATCGGCGGCTTCGATCGGACGGACGAAGAGCTTCTGGCCTTTCACGATGGTGTCAACGCGCGTTTACGACCTGGAGCAGATGGGACTGCAAATAGATTGCTGTCATGCTTTTACAGCATATCGCGGTCAGCCAAATAATTCTTGACAATCGCAGGGCGCCCACTAGACTGCCCGTGTCCCCCAACCAGCAATAAAACTATTTTTCTAAGAGTGTGATGATGAACGTGCAAGAAGCGATCGCCGATTTTCTGCAACATGGGCAGGCAGTGCGGAATCTTTCCGATCGCACGATCCGCGCGTATCAGTCCGATCTGAGCCAGTTTCACCTGCATGTGGACGGCGCGAACATGGTCGACATCACGCCCGACCATCTCGAGCAATACCTCGACAAGCTGGGCACGGGACCGTATCGCGACACGTCGATCCGCCGCAAAGTGGCCGCGCTCAAAGTGTTCTTCCGCTACCTCGAGGAGAAGGGCATTTTTCACGAGTCGCCTGCGCGCAAGCTGAAGATCCGCAAGCCGGTCGAGAACCGCGTTCCGACCGTGCTCTCGTCGCGCGAAGTGCGCGCGCTGCTGGCCGCTCCGAAGGATCAGATCGGCGCGCTGTCAGGGCTGCGCGATCACTCCGCAGGCGGCCGCAATCGCTACTTCTGCGCGATCCGCGACAACGTGATCCTCGAGCTTCTCTTCTCGACCGGCATCCGCATCGGCGAGCTGGTGGCGCTGAACGTGTCGGACGTCGGCGTCGAAAACAACCAGATCCACATCATCGGACGCGCCACCCGCGGCCGCACGGTGACGATCACGTCGCATGTGGTCATCGAAGCGCTGATGAGTTACCTCGACATGCGCGCCGACCGCAGCCTGACCACGGACGCGCTCTTCGTCGGCCGCTCCGGAACACGACTGACGATCTATTCGATCGAGAACATTTTCAAGAAGCACGTCCGCCTGGCCGAGATCAAACGCCACATCACCCCGCACTCGCTCCGCCACACGATGGCGGCGATGCTGGTCTCGTCCGGCGCCGACATCCGCGACGTCCAGGAAATCCTCGGACACGCCTCGATCCTGTCGACCCAGGTCTACACGCGCCTCCCGATCCAGAAACGCCGCGCCAACACCGTCGCCGACCCCGCGCGCATCCTGGTCGAGCCGAGCGTGGCCAGGCTCTCGATCAAGAAGGTCTGACGTCAGTAGATTAGTGATTAGTAGATTAGTGGATTAGGAAGGCCGGCCTCGGCACTCGGCGCCCTAATCCACTAATCTACTAATCCACTGCTTCAAGGCAGCCTCTCCTCGGGCGTCCGTACCGGCGAACGGTTTCCGTCCTTGTCCACCGCCCGCACACCCATGAAGACGTTGTCGATGGTGAAGTCTTTGAACGTGTACTTGGCGACTTTGCCGACCGGGATCACGCGCTCCCAATCGTCTACGGTCGTTTCGCGGATGACGATTTCGTAGCCGGCCAGATCGGCTTCGCTGCCCATGTCCCAGCTCAGGGTCGTGTCGTTGGTGACGGCGCCGCCGGCTTTCACATTCTTTGGCGCGGCGGGAGCGCAGGCGCCGGTGATGAGCGCGACCGCGTTCACCGACGCCACGAGGCGCATGTAATCGCCGGAGACGAATTGCGGCAGGTCGCCGTACTGCACGCCATTCTCGACGCGCACGGTCTGGTGCTCGTGCTTGTAATCCTCGTTCGCTTCGCTGAACCGGATGGCGGGGAAGCCTTTCTCGAAGAAGGGCACGTGATCGCCGCCGCGTCCGAAGCGGTCGAGGCGATAAATCAACCGCGGCTTCACGTTCGGCAGATAGAGGCGGACGCCGTCGCGGACGAAGCGCGCCCAATGCCGCGCTGATCCTTCCCCGGCACCTTTCGGATTCGCGGAGAAGATGCGGATGGTGCGGTTGTCGACGTCGCCTTCGCCGCCGACCGTGCCGCCGACGATGTCGTTCGTGATCATCCCCTCCACGTTCCACTTCTTC
>JAFAOU010000184.1 GCA_019247495.1 Acidobacteriota bacterium | reverse complement strand
GAGCGGCGTGCGCTCGACCTTGACGACTCCCGGCGAGACTCGAGTGACCGTAGCCATTAGTGATCGAGCTCCCCGGCGATGATGTTGAGCGATCCGAGCGCGGCGATCGCATCCGGAATCGTCTGCCCCGTGATCATCTTGCCGAACGCCTGATAGATCGAGAAGCAGGGCGGACGACAACGCACGCGATACGGATTCTTCGTGCCGTCCGACACGATGTAGAAGCCGAGCTCACCGTTGCCGCCTTCGACCTGTAAGTACGTCTCGCCGACCGGCGGCTGAATGCCGTGCATGATCAGCTTGAAGTGGTAGATGAGCGACTCCATTTCGTTGTAGACCTTCGATTTCGGCGGCAGCGCGACGTACGGATTGTCGACGATGACCGGTCCTTCCGGCAGTCCGCGATCGATGGCCTGCTGCAGGATTTTCAGCGACTGCCGCATCTCTTCCATGCGCACCAGGAAGCGCGCGTACGTGTCGCCGCCCTCGGCGATCGGCACGTCGAACTCGTACGTCTCGTATCCGAGGTACGGGTTCGCTTTGCGGATGTCGAAGGGAACGCCGCACGCGCGCAGACACGGGCCGGTGAAGCCGTAGTTGATGGCATCCTCCGCGCTGATCGGTGCGACGCCGACGACGCGGTCGAGGAAGATCTTGTTGCGGTCGACCAGCTTCTCCACGTCGTTGATGAACTTCGGCATCATGTCGACGAGCCGCTGCGATTTCTCGAGGAAGTCGGGCGGAACGTCGACGGCCAGTCCGCCGATGCGCGTGTAGCTCGGCAGCAGCCGCGCGCCGCAGCAGGCTTCGATGAGTCCGTAGATCTCTTCGCGCGGCTGGAAGAGGTACCAGAAATTCGTCAACGCGCCCATGTCGACGAGGTTCGTGCCGATGCAAACGAGGTGATCGGCGATGCGCATGAACTCCGACAGCATCAGACGGATGTGCTGCGCGCGGGCCGGAACCTCGATGCCGAGGAGCTTCTCGACGGCCATGCAGTAGCCGACGTTGTTGATGATGGCGGAGCAGTAGTTGAGGCGATCGGTGTACGGGATCACCTGCTGGTACGTGTGCGTCTCGGACATCTTCTCGAAGCAGCGGTGCAGGTAGCCGATCTCCTGATCGGCGCCGATGATCGTCTCGCCGTCAAGGGTGACTACGATGCGTAGAGTTCCGTGCGTGGCGGGATGGGACGGCCCGAGGTTGAGCGTGACGCGCTCGTAGTCGGTGTCGACGTTTTCGAAACGCGGATCGATGACCGGCGTGATCTTCGCGACGTCCTTTTCGGTGAGCAGCCAGCGTTGGGCCGGATCGTAGTCTTTCCGCAGCGCGTGGCCCTGAAACGCCTCGTGCGTCAGGATGCGACGCAGGTTCGGATGGCCGTCGAACACGACGCCGTACATGTCGAACACTTCGCGCTCGTACCAGTTCAGGCCTTTGAAAATCGTGGTGCCGGTCGGAATCGGTTCGTCTTCGCCGACGCGGACCTTGAGCCGGATGCGCTCGTTATTCTTCAGCGAGTAGAGCTGGTAGATGACGTCGAAGCGCTTTTCGCGGCGCGGATAATCGACCGCGAAAAGATCGAGCGGCATCGTGAAAGCGAGGTCGTCGCTCTCTTTCAACGAGCGCAGGACGTCGATGAGGTCGGCCTTGCCGACGATGAACGAAGCCATGTCCTGCCCCGTCTCCGGAATCAGCGCGGAGTGCGTTTTCGCGATGGCCTCGGCACGCGCGTCGAACGCGGACGCATCGATCGGGACGTACGGCTCGCGATTCGTCGGCGCCGGACCGGTGTAGGGGATTGCGGAGAACTTCGTGAGCGTGCTCACCGCTCGCCTCGCAGGATCTTTTCTTTCAACTTGAGGATCGAGTACATCAACCCGTCCGGCGTCGGCGGACAGCCGGGCACCCACATGTCGACCGGGATGATTTCGTCGATGCCCTGCACGACGTGATAGGCGCGGTAGAAGCCGCCCGACGTTGCGCACGCGCCCATGGCGATGACGTAACGCGGCTCCGGCATCTGCTCGTAAATTCTCTTCAGGACGGGCGCCATCTTGTCGACGATCGTTCCCGCCACGATCATCAGATCCGCCTGCCTCGGCGAGAACCGCACGACCTCGGCGCCGAAGCGCGCGATGTCGTAGTGCGAGGAGACCATCGACATGAACTCGATGGCGCAGCAGGCGGTGCCGAACGGCAGCGGCCACAGCGAGTTGCCGCGCGCCCAGTTCACCATCGTGTCGACCGTGGTGGTGAGGTACGTCCCGCCGGCGAGATCTTCAATCTCGCGATCCGATTCGCCGGGCAGCGTGATGAGCCCTTTTTCGGCGCCCTCGCCGGGAGGGGCGCCGCGTTTGCGCTGGATGATCGAGCCGGAAGCGTCGTAGGGAAGGTTCGCCATAAACGGGCCGCGATGTTATGGGTTTGAGAAACTTTTCACAAGGCTTGGGCAGGGCCGCGCAACAGCAATGCGAAATCAATGCGCACTGTCATCCTGAGCCGCCGAAGCCGCGTAGCCGAAGGCGGAGCGGCGCAGGACGGTCGAAGGACCCCCAACCTGCTAACCCGGTTGGGCGGTGGCTCTTGCACGAGGCAAGCACTGAGGGGGTCCTTCGACCGTCCTCCGGCGCTCCGCCTTCGGCTACGACGCCTTCGGCGGCTCAGGATGACAGTGCCGACAGCGCCGTTTCTATCCTTTCCGCGACGCGCTCGCTCCGCCACTGCTCCGCCACTTCCCGCCCCCGAGCCCGCAACCGTTCGCGAAGGTCAGCATCGGATAGCACTTCGATCAACTTCTCCCCGAGCTCCACCGCATTCTCCTGCGGCGCGAACAGCGCGTAGTCGTGCGTATCGTCGAATGAGCGGTAGGAAGGAATCGAGGTCATCACCACCGGTATCCCCGACGCCATCGCCTCGGCCGCCGGCAATCCGAATCCTTCCTCGGCATGGTTCGGCGCGATGAGCACGTCGCACGAATGCATGAGCCGCGTCATCTCGCGCGTGTTCAGCGCGACATGAAACTCCTGGACGGCATCCAACGGCTCCTCACGCGACGGCGCCCACGGCGAAACGCGGATCAGGTCGAACTTCTGATGAAACCAGCGCGCATGCGCCGCCGCGCCGTAACCCTCGGAGATCCCTTTGAGATCGACCTGCGACTCGCCGCACAGCAGCACGCGCATCGGATCATTTTCGGCCGGTGTGCGCGGACGGAAAAACTCGTCGTCGACGATCTGGCCGATGTAGGTCACGTCGTCCGTGAACTGTTTGCAGATTGGGATCAGCGATCGCGTCACGACCAACTTCGGGATCGGCAAACGATACGCAGCCTCGATCTCGCCGCGGATCGGCGCGTAGGCGGTAAACGCGCCCTCGTAACCCTGACAAAGATGCAGCGCCTTCTCCGGCGCGATCGCGAACGCCGCCGGCAGCGTGGTCCAGAATGTGGCGATGACGAAATCGTCGTCGCGCGCGTCGTACGTGTTGAAGTCGTCGACGTAGATCCACTCCGCGCGCGACGGCCGCCACGTCAGCGGCAAGCCCGTCGTGACGATGCGCACGCGGTGGCCGCGGGCGATGAGCGCGTCGGCCTGCGCGAGCTGCACGCGGATGCCGCCAGATAGCGCGGTGTCAGCCATCAGGTAGGCGATGTTCATGCGTTGCGCGCGACGACGTAGTAACCGGCCGGCACCAGGTCCTCTTTCGAATGCGGGATGCGCGCGGTGGCCAGCGCGGCCAGCAACTCCTCGCGCCCGCGCGTGACCACGGTCTCCTGCGGCGCGATCTCGACGACGGTCCAACCGGCGATCGACAACATCTCTTCGATCGTCCGCTTGGTGAAAAAGCGCAGATGGCCGACGCAGGTCAGCCCCATGTAGACGTAATCGAACCGCCCGCGAAGCAGATCGCTCACCACCGCCGCGTGCGCGATGTTGGGAATGCTCAGCAGCAGACGTCCGCCCGGCGCCGCCACTTTGCGCAGGTCAGCCAGGAACGACCACGGCTCGTCGATGTGCTCGACGATGTCGCCGCCGATGATCCAGTCGAACTTTTCCTTGATCAGCGCGACGATCTCGCGCGCATCGCCGCAGTAGACGTCGTCGATCCGCTTCCGCGCCACCGCCGCCGCTTTCGGATCGATCTCGATGCCGACAACACGGCATTTCTGGCGCTGCTTCAGCGCCGCGCCCAGCGGCGCTTCACCGCAGCCGAATTCGAGGATGGATTTGGCGTCGGGGGCGATCCTCTCCAGCAAATCGATCCGCGTCTGCCCGCGCAGCGAGCTCCAGCGATGGACGTAATCGGCAGGGGAGAGGACGACCTCGCGTCCCGCCAGCGCATGCCGCGGCGGATCGTCGATCGTCTCCAGCCACGAAGTTCTGCACAAATACGCCGCCGGATCCGCCCCATCCCACTTCACCACCTCCCCATCCGCTCCTCGGCTCTGCAACTCCGCCGTGACCTGCTGCAACTCGCGCAACGTCAGATACGGCGCCGCCGCCCGCCGCTGCACCGGATTCTCCGCCTCGTTGCTCACCGGCAACGCCGCCACGACGCTGGGCGTATGAACCAGCAACTCCCGCAACCGCATCACCAGCTTCGCCGGCGGCAGCAAAAGCGGATCGGTAACCACAAGCACGTGATCGCTCTCCACCCCCCCCGCCGCCAACGACGCCGGCTCCTCCGCGTCATACGTCGCGAACTCGATGTCCCCCCCCGTCCGAAGCAACGTCTGACTCTGCCACGAGGCATACCTCTCCTCGATGGCAGGGTGATCGAAGCGGGGAAAGAGGACGGCGGGCGACATGAGCGGGCGACATCTTAACCGCGACTTCCTGGGACCGCGGCTCAGGCCCGCTAGTTCTTGGAGTTTCCAATGATGCCTGCGAGACACCCGCGCTAGTAAACCGCACACCCGCACGTCGGCCGTCGGAATGAGAATCTGAACCTACGTCGTTCTGCGCGATCTTCAACCCACCACTGTGAAAGCATCAAGTTGTCTAGTGTAGGCGGACTCTCAGTTCGATAGCGACGCCGCAGGCGTCCGTCTGTGGCGGATGGTATCTCACCGTGAGCCTATTGCCGCCTCAGGAAATGGATCTGGTTACTTCACTACAAAATGCCGACATAAGATGCCGTGGTGAAAGAAGAGAACGAGATTGAGGGCAATTGGTGGCTCCCCGAAACTCCAGACCGGCGTGTTCATGGACGCCTGAGTTATTCTGGCGCCGGTGCGCAGTTAGATCTCTCGGGAGCGCTGAGCGAAAGAGATCTTGGAGTTGTAGGTGCCGACCGGCTCGATGTCGTATTCGGGACAACTCACGAAGAAGATGAGGTAACTGTTTTTCGAGCTCTTCGCACCCGCGCGACGTTGCTCGTTCACTCTGATTTTGCTCGACAGTCATTTGTTTCTTCAACAGTGCTCTTAGGCGCTCACGTGCCCGCATGGAGCAGTTTCCAAATTTCAGCATGTGAAGCAGAGTTTACGCACTTGGATGAGTGGATCGATCTGGGCGGATTCATGGTGGAAGTGACCGACCCGCTGTCGGGTGATGTAGCCGACGACTTCCTATTTCGTGTGACATATCGTCGTATAGATCTCCCTTCATTACACGTTAGCCCATTTACCGTAAAGTTTCGGTTTGCTACCTCAGTTCCTCTCATATTTAGTCATGAAATCTCTTTACGCGAAGCCACGAGCCTGCTCATTGAAACGAGCAAGCCACTTCTATATGAAGACCTGGCGCGAGACGTAATTTGGCCTCTTCGGAACTTAGTTACGCTAGCGACCGATGGCCCCGGTGTTGTGAAGAGAATTCGTGTGCAACTCGCCGAGAATGCGAAATGGGCGGAGATTATTGAGCCCCAGCGAAGCACAGTGGCTGAATCCAAAGCTCGGCTGCACATGCTGTTTGGGTACTCGCAAGTTAGGGATCGTCTCGCATCAATGTTTGCGACTTGGTTTGCGCTTTACGGCAAACTCGCTCCTGCCCTGAATGCTCTCTTTTCTGTGATCTACAACGATGTTCAATCCACGGATACAAAATTTCTAACCGTCAGCCAAGCTGCAGAAGGTTATCATCGGCGTTCGAATCCGCTTCCACAGGCAGACATTGAAGCTTACGAACGCAGTGTTGCGTCGATCATTGCCGGTGCGCCCGAAGCGGATAGAGTGTGGCTGGGGCGGAAACTCGAAAACTCTTATGGACCTACTTTTACGGATCGGGTCGAAGACCTTTTTATGCGTCTTGGGCAGGAATTCTTGAAGCCGATGTTCTCCAACCGAAAAAAGGTGGCTAGTGGCGCTTGGCGAATTGGCGACTGGCGGAACAAGCTTACTCACATGCGTATCGAACCAGCCGAAATCTCAGCGAATCTGCGAGAGATTCATGCCTGCACCAATCAGCTTTTGATCGCGTTGAAAGCAAACCTATTGCTGGATCTCGGCTTTGCCGCCGCTGATCTAGCCAAAGCGTTTCAATATAACCAGACATATCAGATATTCTCGCGGCGCGATGCTCCGTTCTGAGTCGATGAAAACGGACACTTTTTGTCTGCGTTCATCTGCGTCATCTGCGGATGAGCATCTTTTCGAAGAGGCTACTTCTTAACCGCCCGATGCCGCCCCGGCGCGGTCGCGTTGCCGACCCTCGGCGCTTCGTAGGCGCCGATGTCCGCGATGACCGTTCCGTCGCCGTTGCCGTCGGTGCGGGGGTTGCCTCGCTGGTCGGTGGCGGGGGCGACCCCTGAATCGCCGGCGTCGATGGCGGGGCTGTTGGCGCCGAGGGACATTGTTCTTGTGGGGCCGCCATTGTTGGTGAGGGGGCCGAGGAGGGGATCGGCTACCGGGACGGCGGGGCAGGTCGAGTCGCCGAACTGGAGGTTGTGGCTGCCGGCGAAGATGCTGCCGGACGCGATGAAGCAGTTTCCGCCGCTGTTGCTGGCAATGATCGTGTTGTTCATCGCGCTGACGTGGTTGAACGTATCGAAGTAGACCGCGCCGTGGCCGGCTGGCGCGGTGTTGCCGGCGATGGTGCAGTTGTTGATCGTCACCGGTGTCGCGCTGAGGTAGAGCGCGGAGCCGAGGCTGGATGGATTGGTCGCGGAATTGCCGGTGAACGTATCGTTCGCGATCACCACGCTGCTGCCGGTGTTGAGCAGTTCCACCGCGATGGCGCCGCCGCCGAATAGTGCCGTGTTGTTCTCGAACGTGCAGCGCTCGACCGTCACCACCACCGTGAAGGTCGCATTGCTGTAGATCTCCATCGCGGCGCCGAGTCGCGATGAGTTGCCGGTGAAGGTCGAGTCAGTGATCGTGGCGATCCCGCCTTCCATGCTGATCACCGAGGTGGTGTTGTTCTGAAACGTGCAATGCGTGGCGGTCAGTGTCGGCGTCAGGCAGCTGGTGCAAGGCTCCTGAAAGATCGCGCCGTTGCCGGCCGCCGTCGTGGTGCGGAGCGTGATGGTGTCGAGCGTCAGCGTCCCGAAGTTCTGGATCGCGCCGCCGGCGTTCTGCCCCGAGGCGTTGTTGCCGTTGGCGATGGTGAGGTGCCGCAGCGTCACGTCGGGCAGCACGGCCGAACTGCCGAAGATGGCGATCATCCCGGAGGTGTTGCCGGTGCCGTCGAGGGTGATGGTGTCGTTGCCGTCGATGATGATCCTTGGATTGTTCGCGCTGATGAACAGCGTGTTCGGCATGGCGATGGTCTGCGGTCCGGCGCCGCAGTTGAACGTCACAGTCCCTCCGGCGGCCAGTTGCGACTGCAGCGCGACTTCGGTGCAGGAGCTCGGCGTTCCGCTCCCGACGATTCCAGCCATGGCGGAGGCGGATACCAAAGCGGCGGCAGTCAGGAGCATGGACAGTTTCGTAGCGATCGAACGATTCAAGGTTTCTCCTTCTGGCGAAAACCAGCTGTGTGGACGAGTCGTGAGTGGGAGTTGGGACCGGAATGATGCGGCGAGCGACAACGTACGTCGGATTGCGGCGCGGGATCGTGATCGCGCTCACGAATGGCTGAGGCCGTAGAGAATGCCGTGCCGCGGGATGCCGTTTAGACGGCGCGCAGTTCCCCGCCGTACACTCTCGAATCGACATGTCCTCTGCCATCGCCACGGAGCTGCGCGTCAATCCGTTTCTGCATATTGACGCGGAGCGGATCTACAACCCGATCACCGATCGGGCTCTCTCCGTTGGTGATCCGTCGTTCAACGCGCTGCGGCGGGTCATCGACGGCGGCGATGTCGATGAGCAACTCGAAGTGGACGGCTGGCTCGTTCGCGGCGACGTCTCGAAACTGCACCGTCTGAGAATCGTCTCGCTGGAGACGATGACGGCGTGCAATCAGAAGTGCTACTTCTGCCCCGTCTCGATCGCGCCGCGCGAGGACTACGACATGCCGGTCGAGCTCTTCGATCGGATCGTCAATCAGTTGACCGCGTATCGCTCGACGCTCGAAAGCGTTTTTCTGCAGAGCTACAACGAGCCGACTCTTGACCGGCGCTTCGTCGATTTCTGCCGCACGCTCTTCGCGGCCAAGCTGCCGGTGGCAGTGCTCAGCAACGGTTCGGGACTGACTGCGAACAAGGTCGACGCGCTCATCGAAGCGGGTCCGCTGCACTACATCTGCATCAACCTTTCGACGCTCGATCGCGAGCGTTACATCCACGACCGCGGCGAAGATCATCTGCCGGCCGTTCTTCGCAATCTCGACTACGTGAAGTCGCGTCCTCTCGCCAACATCATGAAGATCGTCGTCCTCGGCACGGGCGATGCGAACCATGACGCCGACTTCGACGCGATCAGCGCTCGCTTCGCCGGCAGCCGTTTCACCGTCGAACGTCACGTGGTCATGGATCGCGCCGGCTGGCTCGACGTCGGCATGAAGCCTGACGCTCCGAAGCGCCAACTCGCCGGCTGCGACAACCTCGGATCGCGTCCGCTGCAGCATCTGCACATCACGCCGCGCGGACAGTGCGTGCTCTGTTGCGAGGACTACGACGAAAAGTACGTCGTCGGCGACCTCACTCGCAGCACGGTGGCCGAGGTGCTGGAAGGGGAGGGGTTGGGGGTGATGCGGAAGTGGGTTTACGGCATCGAAGAAGCGCCCGACGACTTCATGTGCCGCGACTGCGTCTTCGCCCGGACGCGTGACTGACATGCGCAACCGGCGGTGGATTGACGCGTTTCTGGTCGCAGCCATCCTCATCACCGTCGCGCTGCTGTATCACAAGGTCACGCGGCTCTGGTGGATCTGGGACGACACGTTCCTCCTCCACATCGTCTCGGAACATCGCGTGCTCGATTACTTCGTCGACGGCTCCGTCTGGCGGTCGATGCCGCAACAACTCTTCACGCCGCTGCTGACGACGTCGTACGAGGCGGAACTGGCGCTCTTCGGACCGAATGCCGTTGCGTTTCATGTCGTGCACCTGATCGAGCTGGCGGCGCTGGCCATCGCACTCGCCTTCGCGCTGCGGCTCTGGATGTCGCGCGCGGCGGCGGCATGCGCATCGTTTCTCTTTCTGGTCGGGACGCCAACTGCCGTCATGGCCATGCAGACGATGCTGATGCATTACATCGAGAGCGTCATTCTGGGAATCGTCGCGGCCGCGCTGTTCGCCCGCGCGATGCGCAGCGGCCGAAACGTTCCGCTCATCGCGTCGGCGCTGCTCTATCTCCTGGCGATGCTGGCGAAAGAGATTGCCATCCCGTTGCTGGTGATCCTGCTCATCCTGCCGGAGCGCGACCTGCGCGCGCGGCTCCGCGCCGTCTGGCCGCACGGCCTCGAGCTCATCCTCTATTTCGCCTGGCGCTTCGCAATCCTCGGCAAGGTGATCGGCGGCTACGTGTGGACGTTTGGTCTGACAGAGTTGCCGCTGCTGCTGCTTCGGACCGTCGCGAAGATCGTGGGTACCTTCGCCGGGCCGCGCCTGGCCATCGGCATTCCGTTCGTGCTTCTCATTCTCATTGGACTCCTGCTGCGTCTGCGCTCGCGCGTCAGCGCCGTCGCAATCGTCATCGCGTTCGCCGCGGCCATCGGTCCGATCATTCCGGTGGCGGTCTACTACGACCACCGTTTTGCCTGGTGCGCATGGATCTGCACGGCGATCCTTTTCGCCGCCGGAGCGGACACGTTGCGAAACCGCCGGCTGGCGCTGTCGCTGATGATCGGAGTACCGCTGCTCGGTGCGGTCGTCAACCGGCAGCAGTGGAAGGGCGAGTTCAACCGGGCCAAGCGGATGAGCGACGAAGGCCTCGTCTTCAGCGACCTCGAGCCGGGCGACGCCATCCGCATGCCGGCCATCGTGCCCGGCGTGATGTTCCAGGTGGCGTGGGTCAAAGAGTTTGTGCTGCACCGTCCGCCAGGAACGCTTTGGTTCTACGACGATCTCTATCTCTGCTCGGGTCAGAAGCCGCGGCGCGTGTTCGGATTCGACGAACGCACGAGGCAGGTTCGCGAGATCACGGCCGAGATCCCCGCCATCGCCGGCCGGTATTGCGCGTCGTTCCGCAACGAGCCGCTGAATCTCCATTTTCACTACGACGAGCGCCGGCACCTGCTCAGTTGGGACCTCGGTCCGTATGCAGACGGATACACATTCGTCGCTAGCAACGGATTTCTCGCGTACGAGGTCGAGCGGCACGGCGGCCTGCAGCTGTTCGGGATGAAGGATCAGACGTTTCGCGTGCGCTATCGATCGCCCGCGGGATGGGTGACGTACTCGCCGGAATTGACAATCGATTTCAGCCGCGACCGGGAGCTCACATGGCGGCGTTGAATCGAAAGCTCCTTCGCCGCCCGGCCGCAATCGATGCGCTCGCAGTCGCGGCGCTGATCGTGCTCACGATCCTGCTGTATCGCAAAGTCCTCAACCTCTGGCTGACGTACGACGACGCGAACATCCTTCGGCTCACGTTCGACTACCCCTTCCTCGACATCTTTACCAACGGGCGCGTGTGGCCGCAGCAACTTTTCACGCCGCTGCTGCTGGCCGCGTTTCATGTCATGCGCCGGTTGTTCGGGTTCGATCCGTCGCGTTTCTATGTGATGCAACTTGCAGTCGGGGCGATGACGGTGGTGTTGGTTTATGCAGCCGTGCGGCAGTTCCTGGACTGGCAGCGCGCGCTTTCCGCGGCGGCGCTCTTCGCGCTCGGCGTGCCGCTTTGTTCCGTCGTCGTCCAGCTTTCGACGATTCATTACTTTCTCGCCATCGACTTCTGCGCGCTGGCGGTCATCGCGTACGCCGCCGCGCTGCGACGGCCGAGCGTGGCGTTGAATGTCGTCTCCGTGCTCTGTTACGCACTGGCGATGCTGGCGAAAGAGGTGGCCATCCCGCTGCCGCTCCTGCTCATCGCGCTGCCGATTCGCGATGCACGAACCCGCGTCCGCTTCGTGATCGGCCACGGCGTTGCCGCGATCGCCTACTTCCTCTGGCGCCGTGCGGTCCTGGGCGTGTTTCTCGGCGCGTACGGCTGGCAGATCGACGCGGCGGAGTGGCCGCGCCTGCTCGCGCTGCTGCCGTTGCGCATCATGGAGGTCGCGGCCGGGGCGGGGCTCGCCGCGGGCCTGCTGGTCATCGTTCTGATGACGCTCACCATCGCCTTCGCCATGCGCAGCCGGCGGGCGCTGATGCTGCTCGTCGCGGCCATTGTTCTTGCCGCAGCGCCGCTCATTCCGCTGGCGAAGGAAGTCAGCCGGCGGTACGTCGCGGTTCCATGGCTGGCGTGGTCGGTCGGATTCGCGGCTGCCGTGACGCGGCGCAACGACCGCGTCGCAGCGGCGTTGCTCGTGGCCGTTCCGCTGCTGGCCATCGTCCCGAACCGGGCGGAGTGGCGCAAGGAGTTCCCGTTACGGAGGCGGATGTCCGACGAGGCGCGCTTCTACTTTTATGACATGCCGCCCGGCGGGCTGCTGCGCAATGCGCTCGTGCCGCCCGCGGCATTGGGCGAAGTGCAGTGGCTGAAGACGGTCCACTTCGGACGTCCGGCCGGCGGCTGGTTTTACGACGACATCTTTCTCTGCAGCGGCGGCGCCGGATCGAAGCAGGTATTCGAATTCGAAGGCCGCCAGATCGTGGACATCACGCCGCGCATCAACGCAATCAGCAAACAATTCTGCGGATCGATACGCAACGACGCGCCGCTCGCCGCTGCATTTCACTTTCGCAATCCCGCGCTCCACTGGGACCTCGGTCCATACGCGGACGGAAAGTACAGCGCGGTGATCGCGAATGGCATTCAGGCCTTCGAGATCCCTCGGCGCGATGCGTTGAAGCTTCCCGGTATGCCCGGCATCACGCTGCGCATCCGGTACGATTCGCCGGCAGGGTGGACGACCTACTCGCCGGAGCTCGCGATCGATTTCGCGCACAAACCGGACGTGACGTGGCACCGTTAAAACTCACGATGAGACTCAACTACGACCCGCGAGAGTTGCGAGCGCAATATGCCGCGGCCGAGCCGTTTCCGCACATCGCCATCGACGGTTTGTTCGACGGCGAGGCGCTGGACGCGGTGCTGCGCGAGTTTCCGTCGCGCGAAGCGATGAAGTGGCGCGAGTTCGATTCGCCGATGGAGAAGAAGCTCGGTTTTTTTCACGAGACCAGCACGATTTCGAAAGCCGTCCGCGAGTTTCTCGATGCGATGAATTCGTTCGAGATGCTGCTGTGGCTGGAGGCGCTCACCGGAATCGAGGGGCTGATACCCGATCCGTATTTCGGCGGCGGCGGATTGCACCAGATCGAGCCGGGCGGATTTCTGAAGGTTCACGCCGACTTCAACGTCCATCCGAAACTGAAGCTCGATCGCCGCCTGAACATGCTCGTCTATCTCAACAAGAACTGGCGCGACGAGTACGGCGGACATCTCGAACTTTGGGATCGCGACATGTCCGCGTGCCGCAAGAAGATCCTGCCGCTCTTCAACCGCACGGTGATTTTCTCGACGACCGACACGTCGTTTCACGGACATCCGCATCCGCTGACGGCGCCCGAGGGGATGTCGCGGAAATCGGTGTCGTTGTACTACTACACGGCGGGGCGGCCGGAGGCGGAACGCTCGGCGCCTCATGACACGCTGTTCGTGATGAAAGAGTGAAGAGTGAAGGGTGAAGAGTGAAAGCGATTCTGCTTCTTTTCGCTCTTCACCCTTCACTCTTCACCCTTCCTTCACTTTTCCCCAGCGCGATAGAATCGCCTTGCTACGCCTGCCATGACCTCACTCTCCGAAGGCGAGTTTCTCCTGCCGCTGTTTCCGCTGCCGAATCTGGTCTTTTTTCCGCAGACGCGGCTGCCGCTGCACGTGTTCGAGTCGCGTTACCGCCAGCTCATCGCGGATGTCATCGGCACCGATCAGCGCTTCGGAATCGTGCTGCTGCGGCCGGGATTCGAGGACGATTACTTCGGCGCGCCGCCGCTGTACGCGTGCGGAACGGTCGCGCATGTCGAGCAGTCGGTGACGCTCGACGATGGCCGCTACAACATTCTCGTGCATGGCGAGACGCGCTTCCGCATCGTCGATGAAGTGTCGCGCGAGCCGTACCGCGTCGCGCGCGTCGTGGCGCAGCCGCAGATCGAGGGCGACGTCAGCGCGGCGTACGCGCAACGCCTGTGGCTGACGGAGTTGTCGCAACAGTACCTCCGCTACCTGCCGGAGCAGGGCGCGGTGCCGGAGATCGCGTCGGTGAGTCTGGAAGCGCTGACGAACGCGCTGATCATGTCGCTGACGCTCGACGTGGCCGAGAAGCAGCGCCTCCTCGAAACCGACGACCTCATCGCGCGCGCCGAGGAGGTTGGCGACGAGCTGCAGGGACGGATCGAGAACCTGCAGTTCCTCGCGCCGTTCCGGCAGGGTGGGGATCCGAGCCGCAACTGAGCGTCTGTCATCCTGAGCCGCCGAAGGACGGTCGAAGGACCCCCCGATGCTTGCCCCGTGCACGGGCCGCCGCCCTTCCCTGGTTAACAGGGAGGGGGTCCTTCGACCGTCCTTCGGCGGCTCAGGATGACAGGTCAACCAGTTTCTCGATCGCGTCCCGGTCCGCGCGTGTCTTGCGCAGAAAAAACTCCCCCGCATTTCGCGGACGAATGCGCAGCGCGGCGTCGAGCAGTGCTGGACGCGAGAGGAAGAACGCCGCCCGTCGGCTCCAGGCGATGCGAGGTCCGAACATTTCGGCGTGACGATTTCGATAGCCGTTTTCTGAGCGGTCGCGATCGCCCGACAGCGCATCGGAAATGAACGATGTAGCGACGACCGCCGACTGCATGGCCATGGCCATCCCGTTGCCGGTAAGCGGGTCGATGACGCCGGACGCGTCGCCGATCATGAAGATGCCTTCCTCGACGGCGGAGCGCGCGCGGAAGATGACCGGCTCCGAGGAGAGGAAGCCGTCCTGCGCCGGCTCGTATCTCGCGTACATCGACTCCAACGGCCGCTCCTCGGCGCGGATCGTTTCGACGAAAGCGTCCCAGCGGCCCTTGTGTCGCTGCAGGCGGCTGGCGTGTACAAGGCCGCAGATGTTGGTGACGCCGTCCTCCACGTCGTTCACGCCGAGGTAGCCGTGAGCGAACGAATAGAGCTCGATCACGCCGTGCGCGCCATCGCCGCGGTAGTGGCGCTTGAATCCGAAGTTGCGATGCGAGCGGTCGTGGACGAAAGCGCGTCCGAGTTGCTGATCGAAACGTCCCCAGCGTCCCCACGCGCCGGCGACGACGCGCGCGCGAACGATGCCGCCATCGAAGGTGACGCTGTCGCGCGAGACGGCGGTCGCCGTCGCCGTGATCGCCTGCGCGCCCCTTTCGATCGCGCAACGATGCAACGCGGCATCGAGGAACATGCGCGAAACACCGCGGGCGGTATGGGGGAAGTCGAACGCGTACGTGCGATTGCGGCCGACGACGCGGCAGCTTGTGACTTCGGGAGCGCCATCGAGATCGATGCCCAGCGCTTCGATGATCGGCAGCGCATCGTACGAAAGAAACTCGCCGCAGAGTTTGTCGCGAGGAAAGGCATCGCGATCGATGAGCGCGACCGAGAGTCCGCGCCGCGCGAGCAACGCGGCCAGCGTCGACCCGCCGGGACCTGCTCCGACGATG
>JAFAOU010000070.1 GCA_019247495.1 Acidobacteriota bacterium | reverse complement strand
ACGTTCGATTCGTTTTCGAATTCTGTTTCGGACATTGGTTGAAACCTCGTTGTTTGAATGACCCCTGAATTCAGAGGCGCGATGAAATCTCGCGCCGGACTTGCTCGATGCCGTTCCCCTTCATTACGGAACAGGCGATGAGGCGTTCTTCGGTAATCTGGAGATCCCGGGCGATCTCCATCCGGCTCTTCGCGAGCTGGTTGTTGGATAGCTTGTCGCTCTTGGTGAGGAGGATGCGTTCGTCGATGCCGGACGCGGTCGTCCAGTCATGCATTTGACGATCCTCCGGGCTCGGAGTTCGCCGCACGTCGAGCAGGATAAAGATCAACTTGAGAGCATCGGCGCTCTCGAGATAGCCGCGTACGAGCTCGCCCCAGGAACGGGCTATGTCCTTCGGGACCTTGGCGTAGCCGTAACCGGGGAAGTCGACGATGTAGAAGCGGTCGTTGATGAGATAGAACTGGATGGCCTGCGTCTTCCCGGGAGTCTGGCTGACGCGCGCCACTGCTTTCCGTTTCAAAACGGCATTGATGAGACTCGATTTTCCGACGTTGGAGCGACCGACCATCGCGAATTGCGGTCTGCGGTCAGTCGGAAAGTCGTCGGCCTTGTACGCCGCGCGGTGAAACTCGACTGTTCGGATGTCCAAGAGATGTTGTTGCCAGGGAAATGCAAAAGCAGAGGTGCTGCGAAGAGGAGATCGTGTGGTTTTGGGGGGTTAACGGTGGAGATTGTGCCGGTATTCTCCGGTGGCGGTCAAGGGATAGTCACGGAAGGCATGGCCGTGAGAATGGAACATCCGTGCCACTGGCCAGAGCCGCCGCGAGGCGGCGGCTCTGGATGATCTTCTCAGTGAATCGGCGAGCCTGACTCGACCGCCGCATCGGGCAACTTCTTCACCAGCGGGACGATCGTGCCGTCGAGAGCGTGGATGACTACTTCGTCCATCGACTCGACCAGGTTGAACTCCATTTTCTCGCGGACATCGGAGGGGATGTCCTCGAGATCGCGCTCGTTCTCGGCGGGGAGGACGATGCGCGTGATACCGGCGCGCGCGGCCGCGAGGATCTTGTCCTTCACCCCGCCGACCGGGAGCACTTTGCCGCGCAGCGTGATTTCGCCGGTCATGGCGATGTCGCGATGCACGGGAATGCGTGTGACGGCCGAGAGAAGCGCTGTGGCCATGGTGATACCGGCCGACGGACCATCTTTCGGAATCGCACCTTCCGGGACGTGAATGTGGATGTCCATGTTGCTGTGGAAGTCGGCATCGAGGCCGAACAGCTCGGCGCGGGAACGAACATAGGAGAGTGCAGCTCGGGCCGATTCCTGCATCACGTCGCCGAGTTTTCCGGTCAGGATCAGGTTGCCCTTGCCGCGTGAGATGGCGACTTCGGTCGAGAGGATTTCGCCGCCGACTTCCGTCCAGGCCAGACCCGTTGCCAGGCCGATCTCGCTCTTGTCGTGAATCATTTGTGAGCGGAACTTGGCTTTGCCGAGGAGCTCGCGGACTTTCGGGCGGTCGATGGTGACCTTCAGCTCGGGCCCCTTCTTCACGACCTGCCGCGCCACCTTGCGCAACACCGATCCGACTTCGCGCTCCAGACTGCGGACGCCCGCTTCGCGCGTGTACGAATCGATCAGCTCTTCAACTGCGGCGTCGAGGAAGTCGACCTGGCTGTCTTCAATGCCCTGTTCCTGCTTCTGTTTCGGCACGAGGAACTGCTTGCCGATGGCCAGCTTTTCCAGGTGCGTGTAGCCGGAGAGGGAGATGATCTCCATGCGGTCTTTCAGCGGCGCCGGAATCGTGTGCGTCACATTCGCGGTAGCGATGAACATGACCTTCGAGAGGTCGTACTCGACGTCGAGGTAGTGATCGGTGAAGGCGTTGTTCTGTTCGGGATCAAGGACCTCGAGGAGCGCGGCCGACGGATCGCCGCGGAAATCCATCGACATCTTGTCGACTTCGTCGAGGAGGAAGACCGGATTGATCGTGCCGGCTTTTTTCATCCGCTGGATGATCTGGCCGGGGAACGCGCCGATGTAGGTCCGACGATGTCCGCGGATTTCGGCTTCGTCACGCACGCCACCGAGGGAGAGTCGAACGAACTTGCGGCCGGTCGCGCGGGCGATCGACTTCGCGAGCGAGGTCTTGCCGACGCCCGGAGGTCCGACAAAGCAGAGGATGGTGCCTTTCGGTCCCTTGATGAGCTGGCGAACGGCGAGGAACTCGAGGATGCGTTCTTTGATCTTGTCGAGGCCGTAGTGATCCTCGTTCAGGATCTGCTCAGCGAGATCGATGTCCTTGATCTCTTTGGTCGTCTTCTTCCAGGGAACGGAGACGAGCCATTCGATGTAGTTGCGCGAGACCGTGGCCTCGGCCGAAACACCGGGCATCGCTTCGAGACGCTTCAGCTCCTGCAGAGCCTTTTCCTTCGTCTCCTTCGGCATGCCGGCTTCTTCGATCTTCTGGCGAAGCTCTTCGACCTCGTCGGAGCGATCGTCTTTGCGCCCCAGCTCGTGGTGGATCGCCTTGATCTTCTCGTTGAGGTAGTACTCCTTCTGGGCGCGCTCCATCTGCTTCTTGACCTTGGAGTTGATGCGCTTGTCGATGTTGATCTTCTCGATCTCGACTTCGAGGAAGTCCTGCAACTTCTGGAGGCGCTCGTACGGCGAGATGGTCTCGAGGAGCTGCTGCTTTTCAGGAGTGGTGATGAGGATGTGCGAGGCGAGCGTGTCGGCGAAGCGGTCGGGCTCGTCGAGCTTCAACGTCGACATCACGCCTTCGAAGGCGAGGTGATGCGACATCTTGGCGTACTGCTCGAAGATCTCGACGAGCTTCTGCATGTACTGCGCGACCTCGGAGGTCAGCGGGACGCTGGTGTCGATGTCGCGAACGGTGACGGTGACGTAGCCGTCGCTCTCGCCGGTGCTGACGATTTCGGCGCGCGTGAGGCCTTCGACCATCACCTTGACGTTCTGATTCGGAAGTTTGAGGTTCTGGACAACAGTGGCGACGACGCCGATCGGGAAAATCTCACTGATCGAAGGATCGTCGATCTTGGGGTCTTTCTGTGTCGCGAGGAAGATCTTCTTCTCGGTAGTGGCGAGCGTCGCTTCGAGCGCGAGGATCGAAGCGCGGCGTCCGACGACGAACGGCGCCATCATCGCCGGGAAGACGACCATGTCCCGCAACGGTACGAGTGGGAGTGTGGTGGTTTCTGGTTGTTTGGGCATTTAGGTTTAGTTCGCTATCCGGCTTTGCGGTACAGCGTTATGGGCTGGCTGCGGTTGATGACGACCTCGCGGGTGATGACACACTCGCTGATCGCGTCCTGCGATGGAATTGTGTACATGATCTCGAGCATCAGCTCTTCGATGATGATCTTCAGACCGCGCGCGCCGACGTTGCGCTTCAGCGCTTCCTCGGCGATGGCTTCGAGCGCGTCGTCATGGAACTTCAACGTGACGTTCTCGAAGCCCATGATGGTCTGGTACTGCCGCACGAGCGAGTTCTTCGGCTCGCGCAGGATCTCGATGAGCGTGCTCTTGTCGAGCTCGTTCAATGTGGCCACCACCGGGAGGCGGCCGACGAACTCGGGGATGAGGCCGAACTTGATGAGATCCTCGGGATGAACCTGCGCGAGCAACTCGCCGGTCCGCTTCTCTTTCTTCGTGGCGATCTTCGCGCCGAACCCCATCGAGGTCGCTGACAGCCGGCGCTCGATGACGTTCTCCAGCCCGACAAATGCACCGCCGCAGATGAAGAGGATGTTGGTGGTATCGATCTGAATGAATTCCTGATGCGGATGCTTGCGTCCGCCCTGCGGCGGAACGTTGGCGACAGTGCCTTCGAGAATCTTCAGCAGCGCCTGCTGCACGCCTTCGCCGCTGACATCGCGCGTGATCGACGGGTTGTCGCCCTTACGGCAGATCTTGTCGACTTCGTCGATGTAGACGATGCCGCGCTGGGTTTTGTCTTTGTCGTTGCCAGCAGCTTGGTAGAGCTTGAGGATGATGTTCTCGACGTCCTCGCCCACGTACCCAGCCTCGGTCAGCGTCGTTGCATCGACGATCGTGAACGGAACGCTGAGCATGCGCGCCAACGTCTGCGCCAGCAGCGTCTTGCCGGTGCCGGTAGGACCGATCAACAGGATGTTCGACTTCTGCAGCTCGACGTCCTGACGGTTGTTGCGCGTCGAGTAGTCGATGCGCTTGTAGTGGTTGTAAACGGCGACGGCGAGCTTCTTCTTGGCGCGTTCCTGCCCGATGACGTAGAGGTCGAGGAACTCTTTGATCTCTTTCGGTTTCGGAAGCTGGCCGGAGCCTTCCATCGTGCCCGGCTCGTCCTTGCGATCTTCAGCAATGATGTCGAGACAGATGTCGACGCATTCGTCGCAGATGTAGACGGTCGGGCCCGCGATCAACTTCTTTACGTCACGCTGGCTCTTGTTGCAGAAGCTGCAACGCAGGACGTCGCCGCTGTTCCCCTTCTTCGACATGGGTTGCTTGGATCCTTTTAGAGGTCGTTAGATTCTACGCTGCGCCGTCGTGAACGTGAAGCCGTCGCGAGGGCATTCCTGGCTGGCTTCCATAACAAACACTCATTCCCGTTTTGCGATCACTTGATCGACGAGGCCGTATTCGACGGCGTCGTTCGCCTGGAGGATGTAGTCGCGGTCGGTATCGCGATCGACTTTCTCTACCGGCTGACCGGTGTGATGCGCGAGGATCTGATTCATCCGCGCCTTCATCCGCATGATGTCTTTCGCGTGAATGTCGATCTCCGAGGCTTGTCCACCGAGCCCGTGCATGAGCGGCTGGTGGATGAGCACGCGCGAGTTCGGCAACGCCATGCGTTTACCTTTTTTGCCGGCCGCGAGCAGTACGGCCGCCATCGACGCCGCCTGCCCAATGCAGATGGTCTGGATGTCGGGTTTGACGTACTGCATGGTGTCGTAGATCGCCAGGCCGGCGGTGATCGATCCGCCCGGCGAGTTGATGTAGATGGAGATGTCCTTTTCGGGATTCTCGGCTTCGAGGAAAAGGAGCTGGGCAATGATCAGATTCGAAACGGTGTCATCGATCGTCTGACCAAGAAATACGACGTTGTCTTTGAGCAGGCGGGAGTAGATGTCGTAGGCGCGCTCGCCGCGGCTCGTCTGCTCAACCACCATCGGGATAAGGACCATTCGGTTAGTTCTCCTGGAACCGCTGCAATGTTCCGGAGTCTAGCGCCGAAGTCTGTGAGGCTTCCTGACCGTTTGGGTAGGTTCAGCGAGGGACACGGCTCAGCGTTCATGGAGCGACGATGCGTAGCTTCTCGCTCGCCAGCGCGAATCGGACCGGCGTCGTCGTGATCCGCTCGCCATCCGCGTAGACATCCAGCGGCCGTTCCGAATCGAACGCGAACGATGTCCCGCGGCTGATTTCGACGAAGGGACTCTTCACATGCGCGCCGGTGTACGCCTTCGGCAGTGTCTTCAGAAGTTGCATCCGCGAGGTGCGGTGGACGATGCAGACGTCGAGTTGGCCGTCGTCGGCCCGCGCATTCGGCACGATACGGATTCCGCCGCCGTACTGCCGCGAGTTGCCAACCGTCGCGAACATGATCTCTTCGCTGCGAGTCTCATCGATCGTCACACGATGCGGCGTAAATCGCGGCAGGACGCGAATGATGGCGTAGAGATAGACAAGCGATCCGCGCAGAAACGTCGCGTTCTCATTCGCGTAGCGCGCAACCTCGGAGTCGAATCCAAGTCCCGCCACGCCGAGGTAACGGATGTTGTTGGCAGTCGCAACGTCGACCTCGCGCGCAGTCCCGCGAAGGGCCATCTCGCACGCGTCGCGTACATCGCGCGGAAGGCCGAGCACTTTCGCGAAGTCATCGCCGGACCCTTGCGGAATCAGTGCGAGTGTTCCGTGCGCAAGATCGAAATCGCGGACGGCAAGATGCAATGTCCCGTCGCCGCCGCTGACGATGACGCGATCGAACGTGCCACGCGATGCCTCCGCCGCCACCCGCGTCATATCCGCCGGACTGCTGCTGGCATGCGCATCGACGTCCGCCCCCAACTCGCGCAGATGCCGTTCCGCCTCGGCATGATGGCGCGCCGCTCGCCCGCGACCAGCCGCCGGGTTGTAGATGAATTTGACCTTCACGAATGCGCGTCAGTGTAGCCAATCTTTGTTGGGTCTTGAATTAAGGAACACCGAGGTATCCTCGGGAGCGGATGCAGTTCAACAGCGCGGGTACGCGCAACGCAATCAGGTATGAGCAAAGACGACGATCTCGATGATGATGACGACATCCTCCCCGAGTACGACTTTTCCAACGGCGTTCGCGGAATGTTCTACAGACCGGGGAAGTCTCGCGTTCGCGTTACGATCGAGGCTGATGTCGCGCGACATTACTCGTCGCCGGATCTCGTCAACGCGACGCTCCGGCAACTCATCGCCGAAGGCCGCGCCCCTAGACCGGCCGACGATTACGTGACGCTGCGGGTTACGTGGGACCCGGTCAAGGCAGCAGAAAACCTCAAAAAGCACCGTGTGTCATTTGAAGAGGCCCGGCAGATCTTCAACGATCCACTGCGCGCGACCTACGACGATGATGAGCACTCGGGCAATGAAGATCGTTACACCAGCTTGGGATCAACCACGGCAGGCAAGGTGCTGTTCGTTTGCTACACGCTTCAAGAGAACGAGGCTCGCCTGATCAGCGCTCGTCTCGCGACACGCTCGGAAAAGAGGTCTTACATGGACGACGAACAAGTAATTTACGACAAGCCGATGGAGGCCGGAGCAGAAGAGACCATCGACTGGAGTACCGCCGTGCGCGGTCTTCACTTCATCCCGCGCGAGAAAGGCACAGTCACGCTCGACGAGGACGTGTACGGCATCTTCCGAACCTCCGAAGAGGTGAACAACGCGCTGCGCATGCTCATCAGCGAAGGACGCATCCCGCACTTCGTCAGCGACGAGGAGTGGTATGCGAAACATAAGAAGAAGGTCACGGAAGAATCACCGTCCCCTCCCGGCCGGCGAGTGCGTCGCGGAGGTGCTCGACGTCGGTGATGAGGACCTGGCCGCCGCCGCGGGTGACGAACTGGATGGCGGCTTCGATCTTTGGGCCCATCGAGCCGGCGGGGAACTGGCCTTCGGCGAGATAGCGCTGCGCTTCGGTGACGGTGAGGCGGTCCACCGATCGCTGCGTTGGTTTTTCGAAGTCGATCGCGACTTTCGCAACACCGGTGAGAACGACGTACATCTCGGCGCGCAACTCCGAGGCAAGGAGCGACGATGAGAAATCCTTGTCGATGACGGCCTCGACGCCGCGCCACTGGCCGTCGCGTCCGCGCACGACCGGGATACCTCCGCCGCCAGCGGCGATCACGACTGCCGCGCTGTCGAGCATGTGCACGATCGTCTCGATATTCAGGATTCGCAGCGGACGCGGCGAGGGGACGACGTGGCGCCAGCCGCGGCCGGCTTCTTCGCGCATCGTCCAACCGAGGTCGCGTTCGAGGGACTCGGCGCGGTAGCGGGTGAAGTAGGGGCCGATCGGTTTCGTCGGACGCTTGAACGCCGGATCGACAGGGTCGACTTCGACTTCGGTGAGGATCGTTGCGACGTCGCCGGCAAGTTCGATGCTTTCGAGGCGATTGCGAAGGGCCTGCTGCAGGAGAAAGCCCATCGAGCCTTCCGTCTGTGCGACGCAGACGTCGAGCGATTGCGGCGGAATCTTCGTCGACGCTTCTTCCGCCTGCACCAGGATGTTGCCGACTTGCGGGCCGTTGCCGTGAACGACGATGAGCTTGTAGCCGTGACGGACGATCTCGGCCAGCCAGCGCGCCGCCTGCTTCGCTCGCGCGATCTGCTCTTCCTGCGTGCCGCGATCCTCGGGACGGAGGAGCGCGTTGCCGCCGAATGCGACGACGGCGAGTTTGCGATCGCCGGCCACGCTACAGCTCCTCGCGTTCCAGCGGCATGGTCATGCAACGCGGGCCGCCGCGGGCGCGCGACAGCTCGTGGCCGGCCATCTGAATCGCGTACTTCGTGTCGGTCCACGTCTCCAGCTCCGTGCGGCCGAGGAGGAGATCGTCCTCGTACACGATGTGATAGCCGTGAGCGGCCAGCTCCTCGGCCGTGCGAACGTTGCGCTCGTAGAGAAGCACGATGCCCGGCGCGAGCGTGAATGCATTCGCACCGTCGGTCCATTGCTCGCGCTGCTGATCGACAGCCATGCGGCCACCGCAATAGATCGGCTCGAGATCGAATCCACGTTTCTTCAGCGCGCCAAGCAACGACTTCTGGGGCGTGTACGAGATGCCCTTCTTCGTGAGATCGATCGTGGTCACGCTGGCGGCCTGACTGCCGCCGGGAAGAATCACGGGCGGATAGATCAAGCACTCATTGCGGCTGGTGATGGTGAAGACCGTATCGAGATGCATGAACGACCGTTGCCGCGGCAGCTCGACGACGATGATCGTTTTCACCGGACTATTCGCTTCGCGCAACGATGTCGCCAGTTGCCGAACGCCGGCGCGATTCGTCCGTTCCGTCACGCCGACCAGGAGCAGATCGCGCGACGGCACGAGGATGTCGCCGCCTTCGATCGTCGGCGTGCGGCGCTGCGGCTCGTCGTCCGACTCCATGAAGTCGGTCCAGCAGCCGGAGTCGCGAAACAGCGGGTGATAGCGAAACACGTACTTCGACAGCAGAGACTCCCGCCGCCGCGCCTCCGTGGCCATGCCGCAGATGACGACGCCGTCGCCGATGACGACCTGCGGATCGCGCATGAAGAAGTAGTTCGGCACCGGCAGCAGATCAAACGTCGGCAGTTCGCCTTTGCCGTCGCGTTCGTGCGGGATGCCGCCGATCAGCGTCTGCGCGAGAATCGCCGGCGGCCGTTCGAGGAGCTCCGCGGCCAGCTTGCGGCCGAAGATCCGGCGCCTGGCCATGTCGCGGATGATTCGCCGCTTCAGCTCTTCATCGTCGAGCACTTCCTCCAGAAGATCCTGGATGTCGTAGATGTCCGGCGCAATGAATCGGATGAGTTGCTGGAAGCGGCGATGCTCCTCGCGCGCGACCTGCCCATAAAGAATGTCGTCGAAAAGGAGCTGATTCATCATGGGCGGGATCATCACGTCGATCTCCCGCCCCGGCAGGTGGACCAGCACGCTCTTGAGCCTGCCGATCTCACTCGTCACGTTGAGACGCATTCGCGGCGCATTCTATCCCGGGCGATTTTTCACATCCGGCAAAGCGGGTGGTGCGTAGTTCTCGCGTTGAGTAAAATCCGAACGTCGCCATGAAATCGCTATTCTTCTTCGCTGCAGCGCTGCTTTTTTGCGCCTCTGCTGCGCTCGCAAATCCGCCACGGATCACGTTCATGCGGACGATGGCGCCCGCGCACGACCTCGCGCCTGCAGAGAGTCTGGCCGTCATCTACGCGATCGGCGACAGCAACAAGATCGAGGGATTCGTCGAGCGCTTCGTCGACCTCGTCTCGCGCGCCGGTCTCCTGCGCATCGTCAACGCGGTCGAGAACAATCATCATCTGCTCGTCGACGATCTCTCGCTACGCTCTGTACGGCGCGCGCATCCCGCGGACGCGTACCTCGGCATCAATCGTTTCACCTGCGAAGGGACGGAGCGAAGCGGCGAAGGAAGCGAAACCCTCGACAGCGGCGATCGCGTGAGACGCATGCATCACTGGATTGACGCCGTCTGCTCCGCACGTATCGACGTGCTCAGCTCCGAGGGAAAGAAGATCCTGTCGTACACGGCGCGTGGCGAGGGGACGTCGCCGCGAGCGGTGTCGCTCTCTCCGGACGAGCGCGACGTCGCGTTCGAACAGGCCGCGCGTTATGCCGCGGTGAGTGCGGCCGAAGGGATCACGCCACGGTCGGTGCGCGAGACGATTGAATTAGATGAGACCGCGCCCTCCTTCGACGACGGCTTTTCCATGATCACTTCGGAGCGGCTTGAGGATGCCCGCGCGATCTGGCAGGCCGCAGCGGTCCGTCATCGCAATTCCGCGCCGCTCTACTTCGATCTCGGCGCGGTCTCCGAGGCGATCGGCGATCTGAACGCCGCACGCGACTACTACGAGAAAGCGGCCAGGCTTTCGCCGAAGGAACGCCGCTACGCCACCGAGCTGCGCCTCTTCCATCGCCGCAACGTCGCCGCAAATGAAAAGGCCGCCCGAAGGCGGCCCTGAAAACGGATCGGATGGCGATTACGCGTTGATGGCTTTGGCGCCCGTGCCGACGTTGATCTGAATCTGCTTCGGCTTCGCTTCCTCGAGCTTCGGGATCTCGATCTCGAGGATGCCGTCGCGATAATTCGCAGCGATCGAATTCGCGTCGACGGTGCGCGGCAGCGAGAACGTGCGGGTGAAGCTGCCATACGTCCGCTCGATGCGGTGATAGTTGCGGTCGTCCTTGCGCTCGAACTGGCGCTCGCCGCTGACGGTGAGCAGGCCGTCTTCGAAGCTGACCTTGAGGTCGCTCTCGTTCATGCCCGGCGCTTCGACGCGGACGAGGATCTTGTCCTTCTCCTCGGCGACATCGACGGGGGGCGCCCAGGTGCCCGACTTGGCCTCGTCTTCGAGGAAATTGAAGCGACCGAAGAACGGCTCAAAGAAACGCGCCTGAATGAGGGGATTGGTGGAGCGGGTAATGAATGTCATCGTAAGCCTCCTGATGATTTATATGAGCTGTTCGTACTCACATCGCGCTAAACCTTAGCGGTCAGCGCTCATATTCCCAGCGGAATGTTCATCCGCTGACGATGTTCTAAGAGGCTCATATGACGGCACTTCCGACATCTCCGGCGATGGCCGAGCTCGGCCGCGAGGTGGCCCGGCGCCGCACCTTCGCGATCATTTCGCACCCCGACGCCGGCAAAACGACGCTGACCGAGAAGCTCCTGCTCTACGGCGGCGCGATCGAAATGGCCGGCGCCGTCCGGGCGCGCAAAGGGCAGCGCCACGCCACATCCGACTGGATGGCGATGGAGCAGACGCGCGGGATCTCGATCACTTCGACGGCGCTGCAGTTCGAATACGAGGGCTGCTGCCTCAATCTGCTCGACACGCCCGGCCACGAGGATTTCAGCGAAGATACGTACCGCACGCTGGCCGCGACCGACAGCGCGGTGATGGTGCTCGATTCGGCGAAAGGCATCGAGCCGCAGACGCGCAAGCTGTTCGAGGTCTGCCGCATGCGCCAGATCCCGATCATCTGTTTCATCAACAAGCTCGATCATCCCGGCCGCGATCCGTTCGAGCTGCTCAGCGAGATCGAGAAGGAGCTGCACGTCGGCGCGGTGCCGATGAACTGGCCGATCGGCAGCGGCCCGAATTTTCAGGGCGTGTTCGACCTGCGCAAGCAGCAGGTGCTTCGCTTCGCGCGCGCCGCGCACGGAGCCTCGGTCGCGGCGGTGACGGTATCCGGTCTCGACGATCCGATGCTCGAAGACGAGATCGGACCGACGGCGTGGCAGGAGTTACGCGAAGCGGCCGAGCTGCTTTCGGGCGCCGGGGTTTCATTCACCAGCGACGAGTTCAATCACGGACGTGTGATCCCGGTCTACTTCGGAAGCGCAATCAACAACTTCGGCGTCCAGCCGTTTCTCGATGCGCTGCTCGAATTCGCGCCGCCGCCGGCGCCGCGTCTCGCGCACGTCGGTGGCGAAGAGACGATCGTGGAAGCGACCAGCGACACTTTCACCGGCTTCGTTTTCAAGATCCAGGCGAACATGGACAAGCGTCACCGTGACCGCCTTGCATTCATGCGCGTCTGCTCCGGCGTCTTCGAAAAGGACATGCTCGTCCATCACTCACGGCTGAATCGCGAAGTGCGCATGACCCGTCCGCACCGGCTCTTCGCGCGCGAACGGGAGACCATCGATTCTGCGTATCCGGGCGACGTGATCGGATTCGTCAATCCCGGCCTTTTTCATATCGGCGACGCGGTTTCGTCCGGCGCGCCCGTGGAGTTCGCGCCGATTCCGCGCTTCGCGCCCGAGCACTTCGCCACACTGCGGGCCAAGCAGGTCACGCGGCAGAAGCAGTTCCAGAAGGGGCTCGCGCAACTCGAGGAAGAGGGCGTGATGCAGGTGCTCTCGCCGCACGAAGGGCTGCGCAGCGAGCCCATCCTGGCGGTCGTCGGCGAGCTGCAGTTCGACGTGATGCAGTCGCGGCTGGAGAGCGAATACAACGTCGAGACGACGGTGACCACGCTGCCGTACAAACTGGCGCGATGGATCGATCGCGACGTGCACGAGGTCGCGACGAAACTCAACCTCCCCAGCCGCAGCAAGATCTGCATCGACAGCGCCGGCAGGGCGGTTGTGCTTTTCAGTTCTCAGTGGGAACTCGATTACGCGGAGAAAGAAAATCCACTGGTGCACTTCCTGTTAGCAGCTTGAACCACAGAGACACAGAGATCACAGAGCGCATCTCTCTGTGTCCTCTGTGCCTCAGTGGTGAAAAAGGGTTGCATTGAACCGCTGCCCCCGCCAGATTCGCTCGACGTGGTACCGCGCGCGTAGCAACGCCCCAACCCGCAAGTCGTAGTCAACCCCGAACCCCCGCGAACCGTACTCGCGCAGATCGCGGCTGACCATCAGCACGCGATCCGGAGGATGTGCCGCAAACTCGCGGAGGATTGCGTCCTCGTTCTGGTCGACCTCCACCGGCGTGAACGTGTGAAACGACAGGGTGGTCGGCACGGCCGCGAGGTAGTTGATCGTGATGCCTTCCGGAATCACCGCCAGCGTCCCGCCCTGCACCGCGCCGATGACGCTGTTGAGAGTCCGCGCGCGATCGGCGTTCCAGTCGTAGAACGTCCCGCGCGGCGACACGATCGCGTACCGTTTCTCCGCGTACCGTTCGTGTTGTTGCCAGAGGTCAGCGCCCGCGTTCGTGACGAACGGCGCGAGCCACAGAATTGCCATCGCGTTGGGCCGGGGCAGGTAGCAGAACAATGTGTACGCGGCCAGCGCGATCGTCGGAATTGTGAGCACGAAGCCGTACCACGATGGCGAAACATTCAACGGAATCCTGAGCGTGCAGGCCACCGAAAACGCCGCGAAGATCACCAGCGGACTTTCGCGGTCGCGCACGAGCGCCCATCCCAGCGCGATCCACTGCAGCACGGCCCAGGCCCGAAAGAACGAGTGATCGGCGATGAGAACGGCCACGATGACGATCGCAATCGCCGCCAGCCAATGCCGCCATCGCTGCAGAAACAGGATCGCTGCGATACCGGCAATTCCGAGAGTGACCTGCAGCAGTTGACTGCGCCAGTCGGCGAATCCTGAGACCACCTCGAAAAAACGTTTCGCACGCGCCCCGTGCTGCCACGCCGCGAAGACGTTTTCGCTCCACCACGGCGTGTCGCGAAAGTAAAACGCGACTGCCGCAATCGTCGCGATCATCGCGCCGCCGTACGCCGCCAGTTGCCGCCACGTGATCCGCCGCGCAATGGTCAGCACGATCACGATCACCAGCACCGCAACCGCGTACTCGACCTTGCACCACGACGCCAAGACCAGCGCGCCGATCGCAATCGCGTGACGCGCGTGCACGAACGCGGCGAGCGCGATGCACAAAAACGTCATCCCGATCGTGGCGCCGTAGCTGTACGGGAAGATAAAGTTCGCGCCCCACGTCGACGCGCCGCAGAAGCAAGCCGCCACGAATGTCAGCGTTGCCGCGAACGCCGGCAACGGACGGCGCAACGCGATCCACAGCGACGCCACGATCGTCGCCGACTGCGCGACGCCGATGGCCACGTACGCCGCGAGCGAGTGCCCGATCGCGCCGGTGATCAGCGCCAGCAGATACGGCGCGAGCGGCGGATATTGATAGCGGATGTCGCGATACAGCTTCGCGCCCTTCGCAATCTGCTCCGGAATGTAAAGATCGCGGCCCGTATCGATGATCGGATCGAGCCAGCGCGCGTAGGACTGGGCGAACGCGAGTGCAGCGACCGCGATTACGGTACCGATGACGATGGGAGTCGGGTGTCGGGTGTCGGGTGTCGGAGATGAAGCAGAAACCGGTATGTCATCTCCGACCACCGACTCCCGACCCACGACTCCCTCGGCATTCACTCTTTCATCGTCTCCGGATCCACGCCGAGGCTCCGGCAGAAATCGACGTACGCGAAGGGAGAGATCTCGGACGGCTTGATCTCGCTGCGGCCGCCCCAGAAGACATTCGTGTACGACACCGGCATCCCGATCTCCGCCAGGTAGTCGTCGATGGACGCCTTGTGCGCCAGCACCGCGTCCTTCTCCGTTCCGTGCGCCACCGCCATGATGTTCACGTTGCGGAACTCCGGTCCGCCCTCGCGCCAGTAGCAGTGCGTGAGGATGTGGAAGCGGCCGATCTCGCGCCCCGCCTCGACCTCGCGGCCTGGCGGCACGGCCCAATGGAACAGCGCGTTGAAGCGCGTCACGCGTTCGCCGGTCTGCAGCGGTTTGACGTGCTCGAGGAACGTCGAGAAGCGCCCGATGACCTTGCGCGCGTTGAGCGACTCGGCCACCTCGAAGAATTGCTCGAGCGGCACCCCCGCCTCGGCGGCGCGTTTCTCCCACAGATCGCGCGTGAACTCCTCAGGCTCGACTTCCCGTTTCAGCGCGGTCAGCACGCGCCAATCGAGCTCGCTCAGCGTCGCCTTGGTCGTGTCCTTCTCCTCGGCCAGCGCATCCGATTTCGATCCCGGCTCCATCCCCTTGCGCCGCACGTGACCGACGCCGAGGGCGAAGATGCGGTTCGCGGGCATCACGCGAAAATGGGTGGCGCCGGTGAGACGGCCGATCAGCGCGCAATGCTTCTCGATCGAATACCCCTGCGGCACTTTCACCGTCGTCCAGAGCCGGTAATTCGATCCCGGTGTGGCGGCGTCGGTGGAGCGGATGACCACGTGGCCGGAGAACGGATCATCGTCGACCATGTACGCGAACGCCTCGTTGAGCAGCTCCTCCGGATACTGCCACGCCACCAGAGCGCCCTCGGCGAGATTCGTCGCCATCAGCGTCTGCCGTACGCGGCGAATGGTTCCGGCGAGCAGCATCGCCCGGATGCGTTCCATCACCGTCTCCGCATCGACGCCCGACTGCTCCGCGATGGTCCCGACCGGATCGCGCACGAAGCCCTGAATGCGATCCTCGGAGACAGCCAGAATCTTTGCGTTGACGGGATCGGTGTGGGCGATGGGGAGGTCAGTAACAGTGGACATGGGATCCTTTTTCAGTTCGAGACCATGACTTCCGGCACCCTGCTTACGAGTTCGACGAAGATAGCATGTTGATCGATGGCAGCCCGGCTGTTCGCAGTCCTTCGATCGATCGTAGTAAGCATCATTTTCGTCTCGATCTGGACGTGGTTCGTTCCGCGCTGGATCGTAGGTAGAAACGCCTTCGACGAAACGCGCCCGTTTGGCTGGATCGTCATCGCGCTCGGCGTGGTCATCGCCTTTGGCTGCGCGCTCGAATTCGCGTGGCGCGGCATCGGAACGCCGGCGCCGTTCGACCCGCCGCGGCGGCTGGTCATCACCGGCCTCTATCGCTGGGTGCGCAACCCGATGTATGTAGGCCTCGGCGTCCTCCTACTCGGCGAGGCGATCACCTTTCCGCGGTTGACGATCACCATGCTGGTCATGATCGCGGCTCTCTGGTTGGCCACGACCATCTTCATCATCACCTTCGAAGAGCCCACGCTGCGCTCGAAGTTCGGCGACGACTACGCCGCATACTGCCGCAACGTGCGCCGCTGGATTCCGCGGATGACGCCATTCCGCAATGGATGAACGAACGCGGCTTTCGTGTTACCGTCGCCCAGAAAATTACATCTTGCTAGTTAGGTGTAACCCTTTCTCTCCCTTTGGAGCTGAAATCATGCTGGACGAGGAACGGCAGTACTTTTCCGAACATGGCGATGAACTACGCCGGCAGCATCCGGGAAAGTTCGTGATCATTCATGGCCAAACCGTGGCCGGCGCGTTCGCCACGCAAGAGGAAGCGCTCGGCTTCGGCGCACGTGAGTTTGGTCTCAGTTCATTTCTAGTTCGCAACGTCGAACAGCGCGCGGACATTGAAGTGACGGTGCCGGCGCTCGCATTGGGACTTCTTCGTGCCGATCCTTCACACCCAGTACGAGACTGAAGTTCAGCAACCCGACGGCTCGGTCATCGCCGGCGATCCGCAACACGCTCTCGTGGCGCAGGGACCATGCGTCCAGATCATCTTCGGTCTTGCTGCGTCGCTGGCAACGCAGATCATTCAGCAGGGGCATCCCGTTCCGAATCCCGTCTCAGGGATGGGGCTGATCGACACTGGCGCATCAACAACGTGTATTGATAACTCGACCGCACAAGCGATGGGTCTTCCGGTGGTCGACGTCGTGAAGATGATGTCTGCATCCCACGCAGCGACCGACGCGAATGTCTACCCGATTCAGTTGCAGTTGATCGGAACACCAATTCGGGTCGAGATCACCCGCGCGCTCGGCGCGGAGCTGAAGGGGCAGGGAATCATCGCTCTCATCGGGCGCGACTTCCTCGCGAACTGCACGCTCTTCTACAATGGCGTGACCGGCGGTCTGACGTTATCCACGTGAGGCTACTCGTTGACAACTCCCTCCCCGCTGCGTAGTCTCAGCGCTCCTGGACTGATTTGCGGGGCCGCTTGCAACCAGGTTAAAAAAAGCTAAAGAGCCGGCAGTAGGCCGTTCGACTCCGACTGAAGCCCCGCAATTTCACGCGGGGCTTTTTCTTTTCTGGAGATTCCGAATGCCACAACCCGACCGTACCGCCGAACTTCGCGAACTGCTCGACCGCCGCATTCTCATCCTCGACGGCGCGATGGGGACGATGATCCAGCGCTACCGGCTCGATGAAGCCGGCTACCGCGGCTCTCAGTTCGCGAATCATCCGCGCGATCTCAAAGGCGCGAACGACATCCTCTGCCTGACGAATCCGGCCATCGTCGAAGAGATCCATCGTCAGTACCTCGACGCCGGCGCCGACATCATCGAGACGAATACCTTCAACGCCCAGGCGATCTCGCTCGCGGATTACGACCTCATCGAATTCGCGTACGACATCAACCTCGCGGCCGCGCGGCTTGCGCGTGCGGCCTGTGATGCGTACTCGACTCCCGACCGCCCGCGCTTCGTGGCCGGCTCCCTCGGACCGACCAACCGCACCGCGTCGCTGTCGCCCGACGTCAACAATCCCGCCTTTCGCGGCGTGTCGTTCGACGAGCTCGTCGACGCGTACTACGACCAGACCCGCGGACTCGTCGACGGCGGCTCCGACATCCTGATGCCGGAGACAACGTTCGACACGCTCAACCTCAAGGCCGCGCTTTTCGCGATCGAAAAGTACTTCGCCGATACCGGCATCCGTCTGCCGATCATCGCCTCGATCACCATCACAGACGCGTCGGGCCGTACCCTTTCCGGACAGACCGTCGAAGCGTGCTGGAACTCGATCTCCCACGCGCCGCTCCTTGCCGCCGGCATCAACTGCGCACTCGGCGCGAAGGAGATGCGGCCGCACATCGAGGAGCTGGCGTCGATCGCGCCGGTCTACCTCAGTTGCTATCCGAACGCCGGCCTGCCGAACGCGCTCGGCGAGTACGACCAGACGCCCGACGAGATGGCCGCGCTGCTGCACGAATACGCCGGCAACAACTGGATCAACATCGTGGGCGGCTGTTGCGGCACCACGCCCGACTTTGTCCGCGCGATCGCCGAGGCGGTGAAGAGTTTTCCGCCGAGGAAACCGCCGGTGGTGGAGAAGCATCTGCGCCTCAGCGGACTGGAAGCGCTCACCGTGACGCCCGACTCCAACTTCATCATGGTCGGCGAGCGCACCAACGTCACCGGCTCGCCAAAGTTCGCGCGGCTAGTGCGCGAGGGCAATCTCGACGAAGCCCTCGTCATTGCACGCCAGCAGGTGGAGAACGGCGCCAACATCATCGACATTAACTTCGATGAGGGTATGCTCGATTCGGAAGCGATAATGACGAAGTTCCTTAACCTCATCGCCGCCGAGCCAGACATCGCGCGCGTGCCAATTATGGTC
>JAFAOU010000068.1 GCA_019247495.1 Acidobacteriota bacterium | reverse complement strand
CGAACGTCATCCTGGCCATGGGCACGCAGGGCAATCCGCGCAAACTCGGCGTGCCTGGCGAAGATCTGCCGCACGTCCTCTATCGCCTCGTCGATCCGGCCGAACATCGCGATCAGGATCTGCTCGTCGTCGGCGCCGGAGATTCCGCGCTCGAAATCGCCATCGCGCTGTCGGATGAGAATCGCGTCGGCCTGATCGTGCGGGGAACGGAGATCACGCGCGCCAACGAGGTCCTGACCAAGGACGTGTTGAGCAGGCAGGCCACCGGACAGTTGACGATCTACTTCAGCGCCAGTGTGAAGGAGGTCTACCCCGGCTACGCCGATCTCACCGTGCGCGGCGACGTCACGCGCGTCGCGGCAGAGCTGATTTTCCTCAAGCTCGGTGCGGACGCGCCTCGCAAGTTCTTCGAATCGATCGGCATCACATTCAGCGGTACGGGCAAAGACTCGCGGCCGATCCTCAGCGACGTTCACGAGTCGAGCGTGCCGGGCCTCTACCTCATCGGTGCGGCCAGCGGGCGCGATCTCATCAAGCTGGGGATGAATCAGGGCTACGAGGTGATCGAGCACCTGATGGGCCGCGAGGTCGAGCCGGCCGACGAGGCGGTGCTGAAGGAGCGGCTGCCGTACTGGGAAGGGACGGTGCGCGAGCGCATCGCTATGCTGCGGAAGCGCGCGCCGCTGCTGGCCGCGGCCGATGAACAGCAACTCCGCGAGACGTTTCTCTCCGCGCGCGTTCGCGAGTACCGCGACGGCGAGATCATCATTCGCCAGAACGACTACACGAACGACTTCCTCATCATCGCCAGCGGCCGCGTCGAGCTGTGGAAGAAACCGGAGAAGTCCGACGCCGAGGTGAAGCTCGTCGATCTCACCGCGGGCAACTTCTTCGGCGAGATGAGTCTCATCTCCGGCCGCCGCCGCACCGCCACGGCGCGCGCGGTCGGCGATACGCGCATCATCGAGATCCCGCGCAAAGCGATCCTCAAGCTCCTCGGCGCCGCTCCGCGGGCGCGAGCGCTCGTCGATCAGGCCTTCCTGCTGCGTGCGTTCGGCGGCTATCTCTTCCCCGGCATTCCGGAGGCGCAGCTCGGCCAGCTCGTCGAACTGTCGGTGGTGAACAACCTGCCGAAAGACGCCGTGGTTTTTAGAGAGGGAGAACCGGCCGACGCCTTCTATCTGATCCGCAACGGTATGGTGAAGATCACGAAGACCTCGGGCGAGAAAGAGGTGGTGCTGTCGTACCTCGTGGCCGGCAACTTCTTTGGCGAGGCGGCGCTCTTTTCCGACGCCGACCGGACGGCGACGGTGACGACGATCTTTCCGTCCGATCTGATCAAACTGTCGAAGCGCGATTTCAACAACTTCCTCGGCGCGCATCCCGATCTGCGCCAGGCGCCGCTGCAAAAATTGGAGGAGCGCCGCATTGCCTCATTGATCGCCGACGCCACTCCGGGATCGGGCAATATCCTCAATGACCTGATCCGCGAGGAAGTGGTGATGGGCACGCAGACGCTCATCATCGACGAGCACAAATGCATCCGCTGCGGCAACTGCATCGCCGGCTGCGAGGGAGTGCATCACGACGGACAGGCGCGTCTGTCCCTCACAGGAATCAAGTTCTACAACCTGCTGGCGCCGAATTCGTGCTGGCAGTGCGAGAACCCGATGTGCATGCTCGATTGTCCGCCGGACGCGATTGTGCGCGATCCGCGCGGCGAGGTTTACATCAAGAGCAATTGCATCGGCTGCGGCAACTGCGAGCGCAACTGTCCCTACGACAACATTTTCATGGTTCACAAAGAACCGAAGAGATCGATCTTCTCCTGGGTAGCTTCACTTCTCGGCAAGGGTCATAAGAACGATGTTGAGCAGACCGTGGCCGTGAAGTGCGACCTATGCCGCGGCATCTCCGGTGGACCGGCATGCGTGCGGAGCTGTCCGACTGGGGCGGCGATACGTCTTACGCCGGAGGAGTATCGGTCGACGCTCGAGGAGTTGGTCATCACGCACGGGGAGCGGTAGGAAATCGAAATGTTGAATGTTGAATGTTCAATGTTGAATGTTGAATGGCCGCGGGCCCGGTTCTCACATTCAACATTGAACATTGAACATTCAACATTCAACATTCGCTTTTCGGGCAGGCGAGCATGCCGATAGCGAGAAGCGGCGTCCTCTGGCGCCGCATTTTCTTCCTGCTTCTGATCGCATCGACGGCGTCGTTCGTGTCGTATGTTCAGCACGAGTTTCCACACGGCGGCTCGCGCTGGGGCGTGATCTACGGCAGCGTCGGATTCGTTCTCTGTTTCCTGCTGGCATTCTTCGGTGTTCGAAAGCGCTGGTACCGATCGACGTTCGGCACAGTCGAGCAGTGGATGCAATCGCACATTTACCTCGGCGTTTTCGTTCTGATCATCCTTCTTTTTCACGCCGGCGGACGGTTCGGTGACAAGGTTGCTGTGGCTACGTTGGTTCTTGTGGCCATCGTCGTCCTTAGCGGAATCCTCGGCGCGATCCTGTACATCACCGTGCCGCGCCTGTTGACCGAGGTCGAATCGAATCTCACTGTCGATGAGGTGTCGGAGCAGATCAATCAGCTCGGCAAACAGATGGCGCGCATTTCCTCGGGGCGCTCCGCGCCATTCCAGCGTATTTACGAACAACTCATTCGCGAATTGTCGCCAGGATGGCTGGCCGGATGGCGCCTCCTTTTCTCGCGCATGCGCCGCGGCAAAGCGCCGCTGGCCGACTGGACGAATCTGCTAAGCCTCGTCCAGAAGGACGAACAGGAAGAGTTGCGACAACTGCTCGTCGTGTCGCGGCAGCGAAAAGAGCTGCTGATCCGCCTGATGTATCAGCAGCGGTACAAGAACATTCTCGAGTTTTGGCTTTACATCCACGTCCCGTTCACGATCCTGCTGTTGTTGTTCGCCATCCTTCACGTGGCGGCTGTGTTTTATTACGGGAGGATTTCGTGGTGAGCCCGCTCTATCGCGCGCTAAAGCGCGCTCCGAGGCGGGCGGCGATGCTCGACCCACGGCTGAAGCCGTGGGCTACGGTTCTTACGCCGGCTTTGCCGGCGGTCCGCGCGAATTCAAATTACGCGACGCTCAGTGCACATTGCCGGACCGCCACGATCGTCCGCGTCGTCATCGCCTGCAGCGCGACGCGATCCGTTCCGAGTTCTGGCGCAAACTCCGGCGGCGAAGCCGCCGTAAAAACCGTAGCCCCCGGTTTCAACCGGGGGTTCCCGGATGCGCCTCCGTCTCGTGAGCCCGCTTTAGCGGGCGATAGAACGGTGCTCGCATGAGTTTCGTCATCCAGCGCTCCTCGGGGCGGGGGCTGGCGTTGACGCAGGTTCGTACGAACCTGCTCCGCATCGGACGCGGAACGAACGCCGAGCTCCGTTCCGAGAATCCTGCCGTGGCGCTCGAACATGCCGTCATCGAAGGCGATGCCAACGGCTTCACCATCACGGACAAGGGAAGCATCACCGGCACCTACGTCAATCGCCGGCCGGTGGAGACGACACGGCTCGCGCGCGGCGACGTCATCGAGATTGGTGACCTGCGCATCGAGGTGCAGGTTCTGGAACCTGGCAAGCCGCTGTTTGTCCGTGTCAGTTCCACGTCATCATCGGCCGGACCGATCCTTGGCGACGAGGATGAGGACGAAGCGGCTACTCCGATCGCCCCAGGCCAGCGCGGCGGCACGCTGAGGGCGCCGAAGGTCGACTACGCAGACATCTTTCGTCTCAAACGTCCCGGGATCACGAAACTGTCGATGATCGCGATTTTGCTGATCCTCGCGCTGCTGATCGTCAACGAAATCACCAAGCCGGAGAAGCAGAGCGCCTTCATGCCGGGCGGCGTCTCGTCGGCGCACACACGGGCCAAAGATGCGAACGGCGAGTCCATCGCGAAGAACTGCAGCGCGTGTCACAACCCGTGGCGTGGCGTTTCCGACGCAGGCTGCAAACAATGCCATGGCAAGCTCCCGCACGCAGAAAACGAAAAGGCTGCGCCGTCATGCGCCGATTGCCATTCCGAACATCGCGGTGTCGCCAAGCTGGCCGCGGCGGCCGACCGCACCTGCGTCTCCTGCCACGGCAACATCCTCGATCACGTCACGGACCAGGCGAAGAGCCGGCGGCCGGACGTGCTCAGCATTCTCTCGTTCGGCACCAAACATCCCGAATTCACTCCACGCAATGATCCCGACACGCTTCTCTTCAATCACAAGCTGCATCTCGCGGCGGGCGGCGTGTTCAACGGCGAGGGACGCCGCGAAGTTCTGCGGTGCACCGGCTGCCACAAGCTCGTCGAGACGAAAGACAAAGTCGATCCGTCGCCGGTTACGTTCCGGAACAGCTGCCAGCGATGCCACAAGCTGACCTTCGACCCGCGATTCCCCGACACCGAAGTCCCGCACGGCGGCGATTCCGGAATCGTCTACGGATTCGTGCTGGCGACGTACGCCGGCAACCGCGACATCGCCGGCAAGAGTCCCGAAGAAATCCGGCGCATTCTGACGTCGCGGCCTCCTGTCAATCCTGACCAGCGCGCCGTGCTCAACATCGAGCAGGTCATCAAGACGAAGTGCAGCAAGTGCCACATCCTCATCAAGTCGAAGGGCCGGATCGCCGCGACGCCGCCGGAGATCCCGACGCGATGGTTCTTCACCTCGAAGTTCACGCACACGCCGCATCGCAACCTTTCGTGCGAGGCGTGTCATGAAACGGCGCGGCAGAGCGTGAACACCTCCGACGTGCTGATGCCGTCCCGCAGGAACTGCACGGGATGTCACGGCGGCCAGTCGGCAAAAACATCCAGTAGCTGCGCGACGTGTCATGGGTATCATGAGCGTTCAAAAGTTCTCACGATGCAGATGGCGCCTTCCTTTCGGAGGGGTACGCCGCGTGCGGTGACGGTGTTCGGAGGCGGATCGCGGATGATCGAGTCGGTTCTGCTGTGGGCCATTGTCCTGCTGCTGCTGGTCGTGCTCGTGCCTGTGGGTCTGGCGTTCTATCAACGCATCCGGGCCAAGACGCGTGAAGATGCCGCGGACCGCACATCGCTATCGCCGCGCGTTTCCACGATGAAGATTCCCGCGCTCAAGTCGACGGACACGCCTCCCGCTCCTCGGCCGGCTCCGCCTCCCGCTCCGGCGCCTGCTCCGCAAAATCCGGTTGACGTAACGCGCCAGGCCCCGGTCCCCTCGGAGCCGGAAGGCGCCGGGACGGAGATGGTGGAGTGGTACGGCATGCTGCAATGCACGAGCGGCGCGCTGGAGGGGCAGCACTTCATCATCGAAAAGGACGGGATCTACATCGGCCGCGATCCGGCCATGTCGCAGGTGGCCATCGCCGACAACCGCATCTCCAAGCGGCACCTCCGCATCGTTCCGCGCGATGGTAAGGTGGTGGCCATCGACCAGAACTCAACGAACGGTACGTTCCTCGGCAAGGCCGGCGGCGAACGGATCACCGAGGTGCAGTTGAGAAGGAATGACGTGCTCGTTCTAGCCGACAACGCGGCTACGTTCGTCTACCAGATCTAGCAGGGGAGGGAGGCGCGATGCGTCTGCATGTCACGACGGTCCTCGCAATCGCGGTCGCGGCCGCGTGCCTCGCGCAGGAGCCGTCATCAGAGCCGCGAGCCGATGTGCTTCCTACTTCCTGCACCGATGGCGCGTTCGGCACGGCAACTCCGGAGCCGTTCGCGACATTGACGGCGAGTGACGTCGACGCCATCGTCAAAGCCGGCGCCTCGGCGCTGAACGTCGACACGGCTACGATCGCCGTCGTCGATCGCGCCGGCCGCGTTCTGGCGTTGTTCCGGCAGCCTCATGCCGATCCGGCGAACGACGATCGTGCGGTTGGCGTCGCGCGCACGGCTGCCTTCTTCAGCCACAACATGGCGCCGCTCTCGTCGCGCACCATTCGTTTCATCAGCGGCGTGCACTTTCCTCCCGGCGTGATCAACGCGCCGAACGCCGCGCTGTACGGCATCGAGAACACGAACCGCGGCTGCGACATGAACATCACGTTTAATGCGGGGAAGGATGTTCCGGCGCCGCGCTCCACCAACGGCAATCCCTGCAACGCGTTCGATCGATCAGGCTGCGGTCCCGGCATCGTCACCGGAAAGCAATTGCCGGACGACGGGCCGTATCCGCAATCCGTCGCCAACCGCACCGTCGATGCGGGCGGCATTCCGCTCTACCGAATCCTCGACGCCACTCGCGCGAATGACGGTGTGATCAAGGATGGGAAAGTCGTCGGCGGCATCGGCGTGGTCGGAATCAGTGGCGATCCGCAGCGCGCCGAATACGCGGCAGTGACGGGAGCCTTCGGCGCTCTCGGTTCTGCCGGCGGCCCTATCGCGCCCGTGCCGCAATATCCGCTTCCGTTTCCGGGCAATGTTTTCATCGACGGCATCCGCCTTCCATTTCTCGGAGCCGAACAGCGGCTCCGTTTCAACAACGACGGTTTGCCGATCGGTCTCGAGCCATTCGATGGCGCCTCGGCCGGCAATACGAATGGGACCTACGTGATCGCCGCGAGTCCAGGCGGTTGTGCGGACAACGGATACCTCGCCGGCCCGACTGCTGGCTCGTTGCTATCGCAGTCAACGGTCGACGCGGTCGTCCAGCGCGCCATCGCCGCCGCGAAAAAAACTCGCGGCATCATCCGCCTCCCGCTGAACAGCTACGCGCGGATGGTCATCGCCGTCGCGGACCTCGACGGCTCGATCGTCGCGCTCTACCGCATGCCGGACGCCACCGTCTTTTCGATCGACGTCGCCGTCGCCAAGGCGCGCAACGTGATCTGGTTCAGCAGCGGCCATGACCTCACCGGCGTCGGAGCCTCGACCGCCGTCACGAATCGCACGATCGGTTTCGGCGCCCAGCCGCTTTATCCGCCGGGCATCGACTCGAAAGTCTTCGGCGTCGCTCCCGGCCCGTTCTACTCGCTCTTCCTTCACGATCTCGCGAACGCCTGTAGCCAGGGATCGCAGCCGCCGAACGCGAATCAGAACGGCATCGTCTTCTTCCCCGGCGCCACGCCGCTCTACGAAAACGGCAAACTCGCCGGCGGTCTCGGCGTCAGCGGTGACGGAGTCGAGCAGGACGACTACGTGACCTACCTCGGCGCAGGCAGCCTTCTTCCGCCGGCGAAGAGCTGGGCCGATCAGCTCAAAGTAAATGGCGTCCGCCTGCCGATGTTCAAGTTCCCCCGAAGCCCCGAGGGCGTCACGGAGTGCGCAGGGAAACCGTGTTCGTAGGAAGAACCGTCGATCCTAGCGATCGTAGCGCCGGCGGCTCGCCGGCTGGACCGCCGGCGGCTCGCCGGCTGTTCGTCATCGTCATGCTTGTCGCGACATACGCCGTCGCGCAAACCGCCCCCATCACCATCAACGACGATCGTCCGCTCTACGCCGAGGGCGTACCGTTCATGCTCAGCGGGACATCGCTGCCGGGCGCCGTCATCACCATCAGCATCGAAAAATCGGGCAACGGCCAGACCACCGCGGATGCGAACGGCCAGTGGACATTGATGTGGACCGCGCCTGTGAAAACGGGTACGTGGACCATCACCGCCACCTCGGGCGGCGTCACCGCAACGCAGCTTTTGCGCGTGCAGATTCAGGGAAACGTGCAGCGACAGCCGATGATCGAGCCGCCGCCGCTGCGCTACGGCACGCCCGAACTTCCCAATCCCGACACGTATCAGGAGATGACCGACCGGTGGCGCATCACGCCGCCGCCGTACGAATTGACCGAGAAGCCGAAGGGGCGCCCTATCCCGAAGCGCCTCAAGGAAATCATCGGTCAGGAAGGTGCCACACTCGATCCGTACAACACGAACCTGCTCAAAGGCGACCTGCCGATTTTCGGGAAGGACTGGTTCCTCAACCTCACCGCCATCAGCGACACGCTGGCCGAGTCGCGCACGCTGCCGACGCCGTCGGGCGTGAGCGCCGTCAAGCCCACCTCGATCACCGTCTTCGGCAAAGACAACCAGAACCTCTTCAACGAAAACCTCATCGCCTCGTTCGATCTTTTTCAGGGACTGACGGCGTTCAAGCCGATCGAGCAGCGATACAAGATCACGCTGATCGGCAACCTCAATTACGTCCACCTGCGTGAGAACGGGCTGGTCAAGCCGGATGTCCGCCGAGGAACCTCGCGGACGGATGGCGACGTCGCGCTGCAGGAGTTTTTCTACGAACGGAAGATCGCCGACCTCTCGCCGAACTACGACTTCATTTCTTTCCGCGCCGGCTCACAGCCGTTCAACAGTGACTTTCGCGGCTTCATCTTCAACGACACCAACCTCGGCTTCCGCGTTTTCGGAAACTACGCGTCCAATCGTTACCAATACAACCTGGCGGTGTTCGACCGGCTGGAGAAAGACACCAACTCCGGCCTGAACACGAGGGACTTGCGCGATCAGAAGGTCGTCATTGCCAACGTCTACTGGCAGGACTTCCTCGTTCACGGATACACGCAGCAGTTCAGCTTCCACTTCGTCCGCGATGAGGGCCCTTTCCACTACGACCGCAACGGCGTCCTCGTACGTCCCGCGCCGGTCGGCGTCTTCACGCCGCATGAGATCCGCGCCGCGTACCTCGGGGAATCCGGCCTCGGACACATCGGACGTTTCAACGTCGATCACGCCGTCTACTACGTCTTCGGGCACGACGATCTGAACCCGATTGCCGGACCTGATCCGAATCTTCGCGACAGCAACGGAGTCAGGATCGGCGCAGGCATGGCGGCGCTGGAGGTTTCCTACGATCGCGACTGGTATCGCCCGCGCCTGGCGTTCTTCTACGCGACGGGCGACCACGATCCGCGCGATCGCAAAGCAACCGGATTCGACGCCATCTACGACAGCCCCAACTTCGCCGGCGGCGGCTTCTCTTTCTTCAACCGCCTCGGCATCCGTCTCGCGGGCAGCGGCGTGGCGCTTGTCGAACGCGGCTCGCTGCTCACGAGTTTGCGCAGCTCGAAAGATGAAGGGCAGCCGAACTACGTCAATCCCGGCGTGCAGATCGCCAGCGCGGGGATCGACGTCGACGTCACGCCGCGCCTGAAAGCGATCGGCACGGCGAACTACATCCGCCTCGATGCGACGCAATCAGTCGAAGCGATCCTCTTCCAGGGCAACATCCACAAGACCCTCGGCACGGACATTTCGCTCGGCCTTCGCTACCGGCCGATGCTCAACCAGAACGTTGTCATCGTCGGCGGCACGGCCGTCCTTCTGCCGGGCCGCGGATTCAAAGACATCTACGAAAAAAATCGCCCGCTTGTCCACGTCTTCACGAACGTGATTCTGACCTTCTGATGAAACGGATAACGATCGCTCTCGCCGCAGTTGTCGTGGTCGCGCTGGCCGTGATCCGCATTCGCGCGCAGTCGTCGCCCGACCTTCCGCCGCTGATGCGCCAGACGCGATCGGAGGCCGATGCGAAGAGTGCCGGCTGTCTGTCGTGTCACAACGGGATCGAGCCGATGCACGCCTCGGCGGCCGTGAAGCTGGCCTGCACCGATTGCCACGGCGGCGACGGCAACGCGCGCACGAAGGAGGCCGCGCACATCAAGCCGCTGCATCCCGAAATCTGGAAGACCTCGGCTAATCCACAGCGTAGCTACACCGCGCTTTTGCGCGAGACGCCGGAGTTCGTCAAGTTCATCAATCCCGGCGATCTTCGCGTGGCGCAGGAAACGTGCGGCGGCTGTCATCAGCGCCAGGTCAATGCCGTTCCGCGCAGCACCATGACCACATCCGCCGTTTTCTGGGCCGCCGTCGGCTACGCGAATGGATTGCTGAGCCGCAAACAGGGACTGCTCGGCGAAAGCTACAACCGCGCCGGCAACGCCGCCGCCATCAAGCCCGCAACGCCGCCGACGCCCGATCAGATCGCGAAAGGCGCGCTTCCGATCCTCGTCCCGCTGCCGCGGTGGGAAGTCTTCCAGCCCGCCGAGTACTTCCGCGCCTTCGAACGCGGCGGCATCTCGGGCACGAGCTCCTTCCCCGACATCGGCAATCCGTCGCCGGAAGGGGAAGCCGGCAAGCCCGACATCCGCCTCGGCAATCGCGGACGCGGCACCGGCCTGCGCATCTCGCCCGCGCTCATCAATCTGAACAAGACCCGGCTCAACGACCCGCATCTCTCCTTTCTAGGCACGAACGATCATCCTGGCGACTACCGCTCGTCGGGATGCACGGGATGCCACGTCGTCTACGCCAACGATCGCGATCCGCTGCATTCCGCGGACTACGCGCAGTACGGCAACACCGGCCTCTCGATCACCGGCGATAAATCGATTCCGAAGAACGAGCCGGGACATCCGCTGCGCCATCAGTTCACGCGCGCCGTGCCGACCAGCCAGTGCATGTCCTGCCACATGCATCAGCCCAACTCCTTCGTCAACACCTACCTCGGCTACACGATGTGGGACTACGAGACGGACGCCGAACTGCTCTGGCCGAAGAAGCAGAAATATCCGACGGAAGCGGAGAAGCGCGCCTCGCTGGATGCAAATCCGGAAGGCGCCGCGCCGCGCGGATTGTGGAGCGATGAGAAGTTCCTTGAAAACGTATCGAGCCTGAATTCGCAAGCGAAGAACACGCAATTCGCCGACTACCACGGCCACGGCTGGAACTTCATGGCCGTCTACAAACGCGACCACAAAGGCAACCTGCTCGACGCGAATGGCAGCATCGTTCCCTTCGACGATCCGGCGAAGTTCAGGAAGGCCGTACACCTGCAGGACATCCACCTCGAGAAGGGGATGCACTGCGCCGATTGCCATTTCTCGCAGGACGAACACGGCAACGGCCAGCTCTACGCCGAGTACGGCAACAACATCGAGATCGAATGTCAGGACTGCCACGGCAATACGGACGCATACACGAACCTGCGCACGTCCGGCCCGGCCGCGCCTCCCGGCGGCACCGACCTGCGCCTCGGTACAACGCCGTTCGGCCAGCGCCGCTTCATCTGGGTCAACGGCAAACTCTGGCAACGATCGATGCTGAATCCCGGCATGCAGTGGGAAGTGATCCAGGTCAAAGACTCGATCACGCCCGGCAACGCGCACTACAACGAGCGCTCCGCCTACGCGAAGACGATCCAGCGCGACGGCGCGACATGGGGAGCATCATCGAGCGCGAACTTTGCGCATAGCGATTCGAAGATGACCTGCTACGCCTGCCACACCTCGTGGATGACGTTGTGCTCCGGCTGCCACCTGCCGCAGGAGCAGAACGTGAAGGCGGAAGTGCATCACTACGAAGGCGGTGAAACGAGAAACTACGCCTCGTACAACCCGCAGGTGATCCGCACCGACGCCTTCATGCTCGGCGTGAACGGGACGACGAAGGGACATCGTCTCGCGCCGGTGCGGTCATCGTCCGCGCTCGTCATCAGTTCGACGAATGCGCTGCGTGATCGCATTTACATCCAGCAACCGCCCATCTCATCGCCCGGCTATTCGAGTCAGGCTTTCAACGCGCATGTGCCGCACACCGTCCGCTCGCGCGAGACGCAAAGCTGCGGAAGCTGCCACGTCACGAAGGAGAACGACAACAACGCCTGGCTCGCGCAGTTGCTATTGCAGGGGACGAACTTCGTCAACTTCATCGGCCGCTATGCGTACGTCGCGGAAGGGAAGGACGGCTTCGAAGGCGTCTGCGTTACCGAGTGGGACGAGCCGCAGGCGGTGATCGGATCGTCGTTGCACAAGATCGTCTATCCCGATTACTACGCGAAACATCAATCCAACCAGCTGGAGTTGCAGACCGCGCACGCACATCACGGCGACTCGCGCTCGCTGCAGATGCGCGGTGAGTTCCTCTACAGCGCGAACGGCGAGGAAGGTTTCTCCGCGTACGACATCGCCAACATCGACAACAAGGATTTCTCCGAGCGCATCGTGTCGCAGCCGGTGTCGCCGGTCGGTCAGCGCACGTTCGTGAAGACGAAGTTCGCGTCGGCGGTCGCGCTGCCGACGACAATGCCGATCGATCCAAATCGCAAAACGCAGTTCATCCCAGCGAACGAAGAACAACCGATTCATCCGCTCTACAAATACGCCTACGTCGCCGACCGCGAAGAGGGACTGATCCTCATCGACGTCACCACGCTCGCCGACGCCAATCCCTCGAACAACTTCCTGACGCGCGCGGCCACGTTCAATCCCGGCGGCGCGCTCAACGGCGCCCGTTCGATTTCCGTCGCGGGCCGCTGGGTCTTCATCGGCGCGGAGGACGGTGTCGTAATCGTCGACGTCGACAAGCCGCTCGCGCCGCGCGTCGTCGCCACGATTCCCGAATTGAAAGATGCCACCGGCATCGCGGTGCAGTTCCGCTACGCGTTCGTCACGACGCGCGGTGGACTGTCGAGCCTCGACATCACCGATCCGAGTCACCCGCGCATCGCCGGACGTGTGGCCATCGCTGACGCGCGCAGCGTCTACGTCGCCCGCACGTACGCGTACGTCGCCGGCGGTGCGAAGGGGATGGTCATCGTCGATGTCGAACGGCCGGAGAAGCCTTCCATCCTGCCGTGGAACGATGATGGTTCCCATGACGCAAACGATGTGAAAGTCGCGTCGACAAATGCATCGACGTTCGCGTACGTCGCCGACGGCAAGTACGGACTCAAGATCTACCAACTCCTCTCGCCCGAATGGACGCCGGGCTACGCCGGATTCAGCCCGCGTCCCGAGCCGCGCCTCGTCGCAACGCGCCACACGCACGGTCCCGCGCTCGCGGTTTCGAAGGGACTCGATCGTGATCGCGCGGTCGATGAAGGCGGCAATCAGGTCTCGATCTTCAACCGTATCGGCGCCCGTCCGATGACGCTCCCTGAAATGCAGCGGCTCTACCTCCGCGACGGAACGCTCTACACCGTCAGCGAGACGCCGACGACGAAGCCGGTTCCGAGGTGATGACGATGAAACGAATGACCATCCTCTTGCTGCTGATGTCCGTCGGCGCTGCTGCGCAGCAACCCGGCCACTACGAAGGCGTCGCATCCTGCGTCAACTCCGGCTGCCACGGCTCGACACAACCGCTCAACACCACCCGCATCCTTCAGAACGAGTACTACACGTGGCTCAACAGCGACCGCCACGCCCAGGCCTACAACATCCTCTTCAACGATCGTTCCGCGCGCATTGCCCGCAACATGCGCCTCAAAGGGAAGGCGTATCAGGAACACGTTTGTCTCGACTGCCACACCACGAACATTCCACCGTCACTCGTCTCCGGCAAGGTTGATTTGGAGGATGGAATCCAGTGCGAAGCGTGTCACGGTCCCGCGAGCGGATGGCGCGCCGAGCACACCGCGGCCGGCTGGACGCACGAGCAATCCGTCGCCGCCGGCATGGCCGACCTTCGCTCGCTTCCCACCCGAGCGTCCGTCTGTCTTTCCTGCCACCTCGGCAATGACAAAAAGGAAGTCGACCACGAGCTGATCGCTTCCGGCCATCCCATCCTCGCGTTCGAGCTCGACAACTACACCGAGACCATGCCGCCGCACTGGCGCCGCGGAAAAGAGAATGACACGCATGGCGCGCGCGCATTCGCCGTCGGCCAGTCCGCGGCGTTCAGCCAGTCGCTCGACAATCTCGCGCATCACGCCCGCGGCGAGAAGTGGCCCGAGTTCTCCGACATGAGCTGCATCAACTGTCACCATTCGCTCGAGTCGAGCGGATGGCGCCAGGAACGGGGCTGGCCCGGCCGCGCAGGATTGCCGTCCTGGAGTCCGCAGCATTGGGCCGTCCTCCGTCTCCTCGTTGGCCGCGCCAACCCCTCGGCGCGCGCACAGCTCGACAACGACGTTCAGCTGATCGCGACGCGCGTTGCCCGCATGAACGAACCGAACGCCGTATTGCAGGCCGCCGTCGACGCCAAGCGCATCATCGACAGCGTCACACCGCAGATTGCCACCCTGAGCTGGCGCGATGACGACGTCCGCGCGCTCATGCGCACCATCGCCGGCGACACGGATTTCCTTCTGACCTCCGACGTCCATTCCGCCGAGCAGACCGCCCTCGCGCTTCAAAGCCTCGCCTCCGCACTGACGCGCAACAATCCGCGCCTGCTCAAGAGCCCCATGACCGCCGCCATCGACGCGCTGTTCGAAGAGATCAAGAGCCGCGAACGCTACGAGCCTGCCAGGTTCGTGCAGAAGCTGACCGCCTTGCGCGGAACGCTTTAGAGGCCTCCAGGTACGGGACGCGATTGCCGGTTTTCTTTTTCAATCTACCGAGGTACCCTCGGGCGAGGCCTCGGTCATGAAGACTCACAAACGCAAAGTTCTGGTTATGAAGGACGGCAAAATCGCTATCGACGATCTCCCGGTTGTCGAAGGCGATGAGGTCGAAGTCTCGATCCAGATTCTCGATCCGGTTCCGGTGACCTACCCTCTGCACGGCGCTCCATTCCGGTACGACGATCCTTTCGGTCCCGCCGTCGATCCATCGGAGTGGGATGCGCTGAAGTGATCCTGCTCGACACCCACATCTGGCTGTGGTGGGTCCACGAAGACATGACGCGGTGGGATGTCATCGGCGCCCTTGACGATGCCTACGACGGCGAAGAGCTGGTTGTGAGCGTGATCTCGTGCTGGGAAATCGCCAAGCTCGTCGAGCTCAAAAGAATTGACCTTCAACGGGACCTCGACGAATGGCTCATTGCAGCGCTCGGTCCTTCGGGCATTCGTCTGCTTCCGCTCACGCAGCAAATTGCCGTTGAAGCGTGCAGGTTACCGGGCAGGTTTCATCGCGATCCCGCCGATCAGATCATCGTGGCCACCGCGCGCGTTCACGACATTCCGCTCATGACCGCGGACCAGAAGATTCGGCGCTATCCCTACGTGCGGATATTCGACGACGACATGACGATTCACGACGGCTGACGGAGACCCAACTCGTGCAGGGCGGGCTCGCGCCCGCCCTGCGAATTCGTTTACTTCGTCAGCTTCATCGATGGGTCGCCGAAGAGGAGCCAGGAGCGGCGGACGTCGAGATCCTGCGTTGCTTGTTTCGCGGCGCGGACGGCGTCGCCGATCGTTACCGGTGTTGCGCCGAAGAGTTGGCGGAGCAGCTCTTTGTTCATCTGGAATTGTGGATACGGCTCGGTCAGCGTCGACGATGCCCAGACCGCCACGGCGCCGCCGTTGGGTGACGTGAGCAGTGCCGTGGCCAGGCTTTCCGAGTAGAGATCGTGGAAGTAGCCGTTCAGGCAGGTCATGGCCATCACGAACGGTTGGTGCGCGCTGTTGGTCAGCGCAGAAGCGTCGTTCGAGTTGAAGAGATCGAAGCTCCAGATTTCCACCGAGCCGTGGCCCATGTAGTCGACGAGCACCGGCCCCGCGTTGAATGCTGTGACGATGTCGTTGTGGGCAGTCGGCGTCGCGCCGATGTTGATCGTCTGCACGTTGAAGCTTGGCGGCAGCAGCGTCTTCGCCACGGCGGCTTCAGTCTCGAAGTCGAATGTCTCCGGCACGTCAGCGATGAGCACGGCGTTTTGCGAGGAGGTAGTCAGCGGCGTGGTCCTGGTGGCGATCTTGTTGATGACCGTGTTCGCATCGGCGGCGGTCTTCACCGGGATGCGGCCGATGGCCAGGTCGGGAATCGTGTCGCTGTTGAAATCGGTGAACCAGTCATCGGACGGTGCGTTGAAGTAGACCGTCGGTACGAGTCTGGTCGGGACAAAGTTGAACGCGCCGAGGCCGAGGTAGTTTCGCGGATCGATGCTGGCATCGCCGAGGAGCAGCACGTACTTCGGCGCACGCGACCAGGTGCGCGTCGAGCTCAGGAACGAACGGATCGCCTCCTGACTGTCGATGCCGAAGTTGTACTCATCGTAGATGTCTTCCACGTCGACCACGTTTGTGAGCGTTCCGCCGGCGTCGCGCACGGACTTGAGCGTGTTGGCCGCGGCGGTGAAGGCGGAGTTGGTGATGATGATCAGGTCCGCCTGACGGCCGTGAGGATCGGACCAGTGCGACGTTGCGTTGAGCGTCAATGATCCGGCGGCGGGAGTCAGGATGCGATCGCTGGAGAAGACGACCACGGTGCGCGGTGTCGCCGACGCCGGCGCAGTGAACGTCGCTCGGAACGCGCCGCTGACGGGAGTGACGGTGACGTCGAGGCCGCGCGGCGCGAATGGATCGGTGATGTCGAGCGCGCGGATCGTGCTGTTCGTGAATCCGTCGACGGTGAGCTGCTGCGAGCCGGCGACTTTCACCTCCAGCAGACCGTTGTCGGCTTTGAGCAGATGCTGGTAGGTGAGCGTTGCGGAAGCGAGGATGCTGACGTCATCGTCGGTGTTGAGCGACGTCAGAGTCAGCGCGTTCGCGCCGTTTGCGAGGTAACTCTGCGGGAATGAGTAGCTGAACGACTTCAGCTCGACGTTGTCGAGGATCGCGGTACCGAGCAGCTGGCCGCGGATCTCGACGCGCACCTGATGCTGGATCGAGTCGGTGCCGCCCTGAATCACGATCTGGAGCGAAGCGTTGCCGCCCGCTGGGTCGAGGTTGGCGACGGTGAGATCCTGCGAGATCGGCTGCGTAGTGATGAGCGGCCCGAAGAAGTTGTCGCCGCCGTCGCCGGTGCCTGTAAGGCCGCTGGCCAGAAGAGTACGGTCGGAACGCTTGAACGTGAACAGGACGCTGCTGGCCGGCGATCCGCCGCCGCCCTTGTTCGTGGTGAGTTGCTCGGTGTTGTGATCGATGCGCAGCCAGTACGTGCGCGACGCCGTCAACGCAGTGTCGAGGCCGAGGGCGTAGAACTCGATCGAATCGTTCGGTCCGAACTTGTTGCCCTGCGAGCCGTTGATGACGATCGGCAGCTTGATGCCGTCGCAGAAAAGCGCGAGCTTCTTGGCGTCGGTCGGAGGGGTGAAGCCGGCGGCCGTCATCGCGGAGGCAGTGAGGCGATACCACCCTTCCTTCGTGATGCTGATCTTCAGCCCGGCCGTATCGGCGTTGTCCAACTGCTGGCTGATCTGTGCCGCGGTGGGCGTCGGAAGCGTGGACGGTTGCACGGCGCCAATGCCGTCTGCCGGAACGAGCAGAGGATCGGAGGTCACCATGTTGTGCAGCGTGGGAGACGGCGGCTGGCTGGTGAACTCGTCGCCGTTGTGTACCAGGCGCGTCGTGTATGGCCCGTTTGTTTTCGACTTGCCGTGCGTGTCGACGTCCTCGAGCGTGTACTGCGCGAACGTGTTGGCCGAGGGGAGCTTGTCCGTGAAGCGGTAGGAGTGACCCGATTTCGGATGGCCTTTGGTGATGAAGGCGGTGCCGGCGATGAGGTGCTCGTTGATCTTGGTGGTGGTGCCGCCGACGATCCGGTAGATGTTGAATCCGAGGTTGTCGTTCTCGAAGCTGGTGTGCCACTGCAGGAGCACATCGGCGCCGTCCTGCTGAGCGTCGAACGAGGTGAGCTTCACGAGCGTCGGAATCGATGACAGCAGCGCGAAGCCGAAGTCGACGTCCGGCGAGCTGATTGCCTGACCGGCCGCCGTGGTCCCCGCGTTGCTGGTCAGGACGAGGTGCGTGTTGTCGGTGACGCTGAGGATCGTGAACAGCACGCCGCCGATGAGGATCGGATCGTTGGGTTTGTAGTTGCTGACGAACGTGGTTCCAGTGCCGACGACGTTCGGGGAGCCGTTCGTTGTCGCCGCGGTACCCGGGCTGGTGGTGAGGTCCATGACCTCCATCGCGTTCCCGGGATTCGGTCCCGAGATCAGCCCCTCGGTCTTCTCCGACGTCGCGCCGAAGCCGACCACGTTGCCGTTGGTGTCGGTAACCTTGACGACGTAGCTGGAGTTCGCCAGGCCGGTGAAGGTGTAGAAGCCGTTTGCGTCGGTCGTGGCCGTCTCGATGGCGGCACCACCACGCTGGTAGGCGAGGCCGGCGGCGGTCGCTCCGCGGTAGAGGACGGTGAGCGTGAGGTGGGTGTCGTCGGTGATGCCGGAGATGGTGTACGGCACGCCGGCGATGGTGATGACGTTGCCAGGCGAGTACTGCGTGAACGTGGTGCCGGTGCCGACGACGCTGTTGACGCCGTTCGTCACCGAGAGCGTGCCCGGGCCTGTGGCGATCGGGATGATGTCCAGCGTGACGCCCGAGAGGCCGGATTCGGTGTTGCCGATGACTCCGTTCTTGTCCGCGTCGTTCCAGAGCTTACCGGTGATGGCGCGCTGGCTGGCGGCCGGCACCTGGAACGCGAAATCGCGATCGAGGACGCTGCCCGCCGCGGTAACGGTGGCGCCGAGTTGCGCGCCGAGCGAGACGGCGTCGCTGTCCGGACGGCCGTAGACCTTGCCCGCGCCGGTGGCTTGGGCGAAGTTGGTGGAGAGGGTCAGGTGGGTGTCGTCGGTGATGCTGAGAATCGTGTACGTCGCGTTCACACCGGCGGTGGTGATCGTGATCGTTTCGCCGGCCACGAACTTCGTGAAGGCCGTGCCGGTGCCGACGACAGCCGCGGAAGCGTTCGTGGCCTGAACGGTTCCGATATCAGCACCGATGTAGTTGAAGCTGGCCGGATTCTGCACGCTGACGATGTAGCTGCCGTTGGCAAGGCCGGAGAAGAGGTACTTGCCGTTGGCGTCGGTGGTGACGACGCCGAAGAACACCGGCGCGCGATAGGCGAGGCCTGCCGCGGTGGCGGCGGCGTTCGTCGTCAGATTCATGCTGGTGTTGCTGGCGATGCTCTGCACGACGAAGTCGGTGCCGTTGATGTTGATGGTGTCGTTGACCTTGAAGTCGGTCAGGAATGCGGTGCCGGTGCCGGTGACGACGTTGGACGCCGCCGTCGTGGCCACCGTTCCCGCGCCGGCCGGATTGGCGGTGAACGCTTTTCCGGCGCCGGTGGCCTGCCCGTAGTTCGTGGTCAGCGTGAGACTGGTATTGCTGGCAATGCTCTGGATGATGTAGCCGGTGCCTGCGATGGCGATCGGTTCGCCGGCGTGGTAGTTGAGGAAGGTCGTGCCCGCACCGGTGACGGTGGGGGAGCCGTTCGTCGCGGTAACGGTTCCGGCGCCGGCAGCGAGATCGATGATGCCGTTGGCGTTGGCGTCTTTGGCAATACGGACGGTGACGCCGGCAATGCCGGGCTCGCCCGCGTCCTGGAAGCCGTTGCCGTTCAGGTCATTGAAGACTGTGTCGCCGATCGAACGGCTGACGGTGAATCCGAAGCTCGGCGTCGCGGAACGGTCGATGCTCGCGACCAGGTTCGAGACCAGGCGCTGATCGGCGATGGCGTAGCTGCTCGTACCGATGAAGTTCGTCAGGACGCCGGTGGTGTCCGTGATCTTGATCGTGTAGTCGGCGCCGCCGCCGGTCATGCCGCTGAATGTGAATGTGCCGTCGGCGGCGGTGATCGTGGTGCCGATGACGTTCAGGCTGCTGTCGAGAATCTCGACCGAAACACCGCCGATGCCTGACTCCGTGTTGTCGAACGTGCCGAACGACTTGTAGGCCTTGCCCGCTCCCGTCGCCTGCGCGTAGTTCGTGGTCAAGGTCAGGTGCGTGTCGTCGGTGATCGTGGCGATGGTGTAGCCGACGCCGGCGATCTCGAACGCGTCGCCGATGTTGTTGTTCTTGAACGTCGTTCCGGTGCCGACCACCGCATTCGATCCGTTCGTCGCCGAAACCGTGCCCGGGCCGGTGGAGAAGACGGTGTCCTTGAAGATGCGGTCCTTGTACGAGAAGGTCGTACCGCCGGGTGGGAGATATCCGTAATCGGCGGAGAGGAACGACGCTCCTCCGAAGACGCTGGTGTATTTGAAGGTGACGTTCGGGCTTCCCGGCGTTGGCGTCGTCAGCGTGTATCCCGCGGGCGTCCTTGCCACGACGAAGTAGGTCTCAACGCCCGTGGCCGGAGAGATACCGGAGAAGAGGTAGCTCCCGTCCGAAGCGGTGGTGGTGGGGATCTTGTACGCCAGACCGGCGCCGGTGGTGCCGGTGAAGTTCGCGGTCAGGTTCAGATGCGTGTTATCGGTGACGGTGTTGACGGTGTAGGTCGTGCCGGAGATCGAGATGGTGTCGCCGTTCTGGAGCGTGGTGAAGGTCGTGCCGGTGCCGACGATTGCGGTCGAGCCGTTCGTGGCAGACACGGTTCCCGTCCCGAAGACCAGCGTATCGACGAGCGCGTCGACGCCGACGTTGAGCACGCCGTTGCCGTTCGTATCGCGATACAGCTTGATGACCACACCGCCGAGGCCGACCTCGCCCGGATCGCGCAGGCCGTTGCCATTGGCATCGACCCAGGCCTGATCTCCGAAGGCCGCCGTGGAGCTCGACGCCGCGTAGCCGAGATCTGCCTGGTTGTAGTTCTGGCCCGCGCTGAGGTTGAACACGGCTGTGCGGTTGTTCGTGTTGCCGATCGGAGCGGACTGCGTGAGGCCGGGCGGAAGCCCGTTCGGATTGCCGGAGGTCGTGGCCTCGACGTAGTAGCCGTTGCCGGGGGCGACGCCGGAGAAGATAAAGCGGCCATTCGAATCGGTGGTGGCGCTTGCCACAGGAGTTCCGAACTGGTCTTTCAGCGTGACGATGACGTTGTCGATGCCGGGCTCGCCGATGTCCTGAATGGCATCGGCATCCGCGTCGAGCCACAGGCGGCCGGCCACGGTCGCCGCCAGCACCGTCGGCGTGGCCACGATGTTCGTGACCGGATTGCTGGCGAGTTGGATCGGAAGCTGGACCGATGACGTGAACGAGGTGTTGGTCACCGACGTCTGGCCGGAGGGGAACGGATTGTTGACCTGCACGGTGTTCGTCGCGGTCAGCGACTGTCCGCCAACGAGCGTGTAGAGCGAGCTCGAGGAAAGGATGTCGGGAGGGTTGTTGCCCGCGACGGCGACCGCGACGTCGAAGGTGATGGAGACGTCGTCGATGTAAATGAATTCGGTCGCGCCCTGATAGCTGCCCGCGGGGAAGGTGAAACGGATGGCAGTGTTCGCGTTGATCAACCCGGTGATATCAAAGCTGGCCGTTCCGGTCGTGGCGCCGGTGATGCCGGTGATCGTGCCGATGGTGGTGCCGAATGCGCCGCCGACGCCGGCAGTGCCGCCGAGGATCGAGAAAACGTCGGCGGCGTCGACGCCGGTGTCGGTGCGGTAGCGGAACGAGAGCCGGGCGTTGGTTGCGCCAGTCAGGTTCACAGCACGCGAGATCGTCATCTGGGTTGAATTCGCGTTGTCGAGACGAAGTTCGGTGCCGACGATCTGAACATCGCCTTGAACCGCCGAGCCGTTCGTGGCGCCGCCGCCCGTGTCGCCGGCCTCAGTCCAGTTGCCGGCCCAGTTCCGCGTGCCGACATTGAGCGTGTACGCCTGCGAATTGAAGCTGTCGCCGACCGTCGATCGATTCAGCGACGTGGTCCCGGCCACCATCGAGAGGCCCGCCGGCAGCGAGTCGTAGATTGCGATTCCGGTCAGGGGATTCGTTCCTGCCGAAGCTGGATTGGTGACCGTTGTTGTGTAGGTGAAGGTGTCGCCGGGGAAGAGCGGCGTTGCCGCCGGAACACTCGACGCCTTCGTAATCGAGACGCTCCCGGAGGCGACGTACGCGAAGTCGGTGGCGGTGAAGGTCTGCGACACCGGCGGGCTGTTGCCGACGGTGCGCGTGGCGCTGGAGACGACGTTGTTCTGACTCAGCGTTCCGTTCGCGAACGCCGAAGTCGTGGCCGCGCGGAACGTGATCGTGACCTGCTGGTTCGGAAGGAACGCTCCGCCGGTCTTGGCCGTGGACCATGTCAGAACGTAAGGGTTGCCTGCCGTGCCGGCTCCCGTGATCACCGGCTCATTGCCTGCGCCTGCGACGAAGTATGTCTGGCCGGCCGCGGCCGGCGCGGTCGTAGCCAGCGTGAGGTGCGTGTTGTCGGTGATGCTCTGAATCGTGTAGCCGATGCCGGCGATGGTGATCGGATTTCCAGCGGTCAGCGCGGTGAAGGTCGTGCCGGTGCCGACGACTGCGGTGGTGCCGTTGGTGGTTACCGTTCCGGCGGCAGCCGCGCTGTTGGTGACGGTGAGATCGGGCTTCGTGATCGTGGTGAATCCAGGCACGAACTGCCAGTTCGGCGGCATCGTGTCGACGACGGTGACGCCATCGACGTTGTACGCCTGCGTATTCGCTTTGATGGTGAAGCTTGTCGTCGAGCCGCTGGCAGTCGAAACCACAGCGGGATTGGCGCTCTTGCTCGTGGTCAGGACCAGCGAGACGAAGTCGGTGGCCGGCAGCGCGACGTAGCCGAGGTCGAGATTGGGCGTCGGAGTCGTCGCGGTGTCGGCGTTCTCGCCGTATGACATCGAGAACAGCCCGGTGGCGTAGAAGCGCGCGCCGTCGAGCGCACCGGTCGGACCGGGCGGGACGAACTGGCTCTGCAGGCGGTTCAGCGTGTAGGTGACGTCGGGCGTCCCGTCGTTGTTGTAGTCGACAAACACTTGCGTGTTGTCCTGGCCGACCGTGAGGAAGACGCCGTTGCCGTTCGTCGGCGCCGTATTCAACGGCAGCGATCCCGGCGACCACCCCATGAAGTGCTCTTTGTAGAGGAAGGTCGTCGGCAGAAGGCTGAAGCCCCATTCGAAGGCCTGACCGGTCGGAGTGCCTTGCGACGTCGAGTCGCCGAATCCAACGCCCCAGAACGGACTGGTGGCGCTGAAGTACAGGCCGGAGCCGACTGGCACGGAGGGGTTTGCGCCGATGGCGCGGTTGTACGACTGCGAGCTGTTGCCGGGAATGGCAAATGATCCGGACGTCGTCTGACTCTGCCAATTGATCGTCAGCGGCGTGGCGTTGGGATTGAAGAGGTAGTAGTCGGTAACGCCGGCGTTGGCGTTCGCGGCCTGGCTGAACGGGGCGTAGTAGTCGTTGGTCCAGAAGCCGCGCGGGAAGGCGCTTAGTCCGCGCGCCGCGTAGGTCTGGGCAATGCGGCCGGCCACGTACTTCACCTGCAGCGTTTTGTTGCCGTTGATCACGGCGCCCGAATTCAGCGGTCCGCCGCCGGGAAAGGTCGTACAGGTCACGTGCAGCGAACAGGCGCTGACGCGGTCGAGGAGAAACGTTTCGCCTTTTTGCAGCGTAACCGTCGTCCCGTCGCCGGCATTGTTCCAGGTGGCGTCTCGATTCAGGTTGAGGATATCGGGCGCACCGTCATGATTCAGATCGACGGTGACCGTGGTGTTGTCGTCGGTGGCCTGGATGAGCGCATAGACGCGCTCGAAACCGGTGAAGAAGTTCGTGTCCGTGGCGAAGTTGTCCTCGCCGAACGGGAGGACATATGTCGTCAACTGCGGCTTGACGGGATAGATCTCCCACGCATCCCCCTGGTTGCCCGCTCCTCGGGCTTCCATCCACATGGCGCGGGTTACGGTGACCGGTCCGCCGGCGACGTAGACGCGGTCGCCGCCGTCGTAGCAGCGGTTGCCGGGATTGGTCTGGCCGGCGCAGGTGCTCGCGGCGTTCCGGATGTTGGGAACGTTGGATGATTCGAAGACTTTGATCGTTCCGGGCGTGGCCAGCGTGTAGGTTTCGTCGGCCGTGGCCGCCGGATTGTTCGGATCGAAGTTGTAGCCGTTTTCCCAATGGTCGTAGTAGACGGTGGTGTTCGCCGACCATGCAACGACCGAGGTGACCGAGTGCATGCCGGTCGCGCCGGCATTCGTATCGAGGTCGTTGAAGATGAAGTACATGTTCTGCTCGTCGCCGGGCAGGAAGTACTCCGAATACCCGGCCGCAGCCTGGCCGAACGCCGCGCCTGCGCATAAGAAAAGCAGACAGCTGGTGACGATGATGGTTCGCAGCGCCCGGTGGGTCAGGGGATGTCTCATGTGCGTGTTCCTTGGAGCGATTTGCATCGCGCTGTGCTGCAGTTCGACCCGTGCCGGCAAATGCATAGCAAGCGATGGCGTCGAGTTAATTGTTGGTACGGGGACCTGGGACGTACATCTTGCCACAAAGGAAGGGTTATTTTCACCATCCCGCGCAAAGTTTTTTTCCTGGCTGACGCGAGGCCGATTCCGCCCCTTCCGGCATTTCCCTTGCTCTTCCGTACCGCGGGGGAACATGAAAATGCCTGCTAAGAAACGCGAATTGATCGAACCGCATCCGGGGGACAAGCGTTACGTCCGCCGTGACGACAAAGGGCAGTTCAAGGAATCCGACGACGTGAGCCGCTCGCTATCGCAGGACGTCCGCAAGAAAGCCTCCGCGGCTTCGAAGGCGGGGCAGGGCGATCGCGGCGATCGCAAGTAGAACCGTTCGCCGGCCGCCGATGCGTGGCATCGCCGGCGGTCGAAATCGCTTATCATCGCCGCTTCCATGCGTCGTGTGGCACTGGCCGTTGCACTTTTCGCTTGTGCGTCGTTTGCGCGGGCCGAGTCGCTGCGCGTCGTCGCGCCGGCGAACGGCGCCACGTTGCGCGGCGGCTCGTTCGCCGAGTTGCGGTGGACTTCCGCGCAATTGCCGCCCAAGGCCGAAGAGTGGGAAGCGTTTCTGTCGGTGGACGGCGGTGAGTACTACGCCTTCCGCGTCACGCCGCATCTCGACATCCAGCTTCGCAGTTTCACGTTCGTCGTTCCGAACGTCGACACAAACAATGCCCGGATTCTGATCCGCACCGGCGACGAAGTGCACGAGCTGCATTTCGAGAGCCGTAATTCGTTCTCCATCGTCCGCGATGCGAAGGCGGAGCAGGTTCTGCCGCGGATGCTGCCGTCCGGACGCGCGGAAGCGGCTCGCGATGGCGATCCCGCTGTACTCGCCTGGGCTGACGGCGCGCGAAACGGATCCGGCATCACGCAGCAATCGTCGACACCGGTGCCGTATCCAACGTTCGACGATTCGACGATCGTCATCAGCCAGACGTTCGTAGCGGTACCGTCCGGCGCGAATCTTCTCGGGACTCCCGTTCCGAGTTCAAGGTGCCGTTTCACTGGACGCACCACACACCTGCAGAAGGCCGAGCCGCTTCCGGCCGTTGTCGATCTCCTTCTGGCTTGCCGGCGCCGGAACATCTAGTTCCGTTTTCGCGCGCCGCCCGCCAACCGCACAAATCGAAGGAGAATCCGATGAAGACGTATGTCTCATCACTATTGTTGTTCGCGCTTTTGCTTTTGCTCGCGCTGCCTTTGGCTGCGCAGTCTCCCAACACCGCCACGATGATCGTCGTCGTGGCCGACCAGTCCGGCGCAGTCGTGCCGGATGCGCACGTCACCGTCACCAACACCGCCACCGGCGCGGTCCGTGAAGCGGCCTCCGGCAGCGACGGCCGCGCCACAATCGCCGCGCTGCCGCTTACCGGCAGCTACACCGTCCGCGTTTCCAAAGCCGGTTTCGGCAACGAAGAGCGGAGCGACGTCACGCTCCGTTCCGGCGAGACCGCCACGCTGAAGGTGAGCCTCCTCGTCGGTACCGGCGCCTCGGAAGTCACGGTCTTCGGTACGGCCGAAGGCGTGCGTGCTGACCCGCAGATCGGCCGCCGCATCGACACCAAACAGATCGACGAGACGCCGATCCTGGGACGCAAGATGTCGTCGTTGCCGCTCCTCAACTCTGCATTCCGGCAGGGAAAAGGAACGGGCGATCTCTTCGTCAATCAGACCTACTTCGTCACCGGCGCCGGGTCGCGGCGCACCACGACGTTCACGCTGGACGGCGCGAACGACGACGAAGCGTGGGGGCGTCAGACGATGATCGCCACGATCCCGCTTGGCGCGATTCAGGAAGTTACCGTGCTCTCGAACGCTTTTTCCGCCGAGTACGGATGGACGGCAGGTCCGGCACTGAACATCGTCACGAAGTCCGGCACGAACAACATGCACGGCGAGCTGCTCTACATGAATCGCCTCGGCAGCGCTCAGGCCAGGACCTTCTCAACCAGCGGTTTTTGCGCGCCGTCCGTGGCAACGTGCGTCACGCCTGCGACGCTCGCCGCGATCAACCCGGTCGACATCCCCGATGCGCTCAACCAGTACTCTGGCTCGCTCGGAGGTCCGATCGCGAAGGACAGGACATTCTTTTTCCTCACCGCCGACTACACGCGCCAGGATCGGACGACCTTCCTCTCGCCGACGCTGCCCGCGTTCGTCCTCCCGGCGAATGGCGATCTCGCCTACACCGGCCACTACCGGCAGTCGCTCTTCAACGCCCGGCTCGATCATCAGCTCACTTCGAATCAGACGTTGATGCTGCGCGCGAATGTCGACAAGTTTTACGACGACAATCCGCAGGACGCCGTCGGCGGCACGAGCGCGCCGAGCGTGGCCCGTAAGTACTCGCGCGGATCATGGACGGGCCAGATGAATGAAACGGCTGTCCTGTCGCCGGACCTCTTCAATGAGGCACGCATTGCCTACCTCCACGGCGGTCCCGTTACGAAGTGGGAAGCGCAGACGCTCTCCACGACCTACACGCGCTCCGGCTCGGTGCCGTTCACGATCGGGCAGTCGCGCGTCTCCGATCTCTTTGGCCGGCAGTCGCAGTTCTCCGACACGTTGTCGTGGTCGCGCGGCAAGCACTACGTCCGCGTCGGCGGCAACATCATCAACCACACGTCCGGTGGCTTTGGCAGCGAGCCGGGCACTGCGCTCCTCGGCACGTTCACGTTCAAGAACACGACCACCAAACCGTTCGATCAACTCACGCTGGCCGACGTGCAGTCCTACACGCAGCCGATCAACTTCGGGATCAGCAATTACAAACTCACGCAGCGGCTCTACACGGGATTCGTGCAGGACAGCATCCATGTCACCGACAATCTCAACGTTGAGGCCGGCCTCCGCTACGATCGTCAGACGCTGACTGACGCAAAGAAAAACTTCGAACCTCGCCTCGGATTCGGCTGGCATCCCAACGGCGATCCGCGCCTGGCCATCCGCGGCGGCTACGGCATGTACTACACGCAGATCCAGTCGAATCTCATCGCCGGCTATCTCGTGAACGGACTGGACGGACTCACGACGTACACCGCCACGCCGGGGCAGTTCGGATTCCCGACTTGCCTCACCGGATCATGCCTGCCGCTGTCGTTCGATCCGAAAACGTTGCCCGCCTCACAGTTGCCGGCCCGCGACATCGTCATCCAGGCAGGCCGTCGCAGTTTTTACGAAAGTCAGTTCGCAAAATACGGTCTCAACTTCGACAAGCTGCCGTTCTATCCGGATGAACTGGTGAATCCGAAGAGTCAGGTCATGTCTCTCGGCGCCGAACGCGAATTCGGCAAAGGTCTCTTTATCGGATCCGACTTCGTGCACCAGCACTGGACCGATCTCGTTCGCAACGTCGATCTCAATGCGCCGTCCCCGTTCGACCGCACCGCCCCCGGCCAGACTCGCAGCGTCGCCGCCGCAAATGCAACGCGCCCCATCCTCCCCGTCAACGGCGGCGTGCGCCAGGTCAACGTGCTCATGAACCTCGGCGAGGCCGACTACAACGGACTGCAGACGCAGATCAGCTACCGCGGCAGTTCGCGTTTCTTCGCAGCGCTGAGCTACACGCTGTCGAAGGCCACAAACACGACGGAGCCCGACGGCAACGGCGTCGGCCCGAACCAGGCCATCATTTCCCGCCTCGGCGACGAAGAACGCGGACCGAGCCTGCTCGACCAGCGCCACCGCGCCGTCCTCACTCTCAATTACCAACTGCCGTTCAACATCACCGTCGGCACGCTGATGCAGTACGCCTCGGCACGTCCGTTCACCGCGACAACCGGCATCGACAACAACGGCGACGGCGCCAACAACGACCGTCCAGTCGTCAACGGCGCAGTGATGCCGAAGTCCGCCTTCCGAGGAACATCGACGTCCGACGTCGCCGCCTTCATCGAAACCCGCCTCCGCCAATCGTCCCTCGGCACGGTTCTCCTGCGCGTCGAAGGATTCAACCTCCTCAACCACGGCAACTACCTCGGCCGCGGCCAAACGGTCTACGGCGACGGCACCGCGCCGCTTTCCACCTTCGGCCAACTGGTCGCCGTGGGGAGCGCAACGAATGCAATCCCGGCATTCGCGAACGTCGACCCACCGCGCATGTTCCAACTGCAGGTACGCTTCGTTTTCTGAGATCTGTGAATGAAGAGCGCTGGATGTTCAGCGCTCTTCATCGATCGCGCGTTGCCCGAAAGCGTAAAATGCGCGGACGATCATGTCCGTCACAATCGACTTGCCCGACGACATTTCGGCTGTTCTCAACGAGCAGTGGGATGACGTGCCGCGACGCTCGCTCGAAGCGATCGCGGTGGAGGCGTATCGCACGGGGGCTCTGAACGAAAGCCAGATTCGGCGGTTGTTGGGTTTCGAGACGCGATTCGAGGTCCATGCGCTCCTGAAGGAACATCAGGTGCCGCTACAGTACTCAGTTGCGGATCTCGAAACGGATTTGTCGGCGCACCGCGAACTCGGGCTTCTGTCGTCGGTGATTGTCGAAGGGCGCTAACCCGCTACAATGCGCCTCAGCGTTTGGGGCGCATCCAGTCCGCGGAAAGGGCAGTGCCCACCCACTGAATTCATCGAAGGTACGAACCTTCTTTCAGCCTGACCGGGCGGACTCCAGGCATGCGATGAAAGGAGTTTCGTATGTCAGACGCTCTTCCTCTCCCATCCCATCCTCACCTTGGCTACTACAAGAAGCTGGCGAAGGATCTCGTCAAAGCTTGCGACGATCCGGTTTCTCTTCGCGAATGGGCCACGCGATTCGCGCCCGATCACGCCGGGCGATTGGTAAGGCACATCTCATCCGCAAAGATCAGCAAACTTGCCGACGCGCAATTCCTCATCGCTCGCGCGCATGGCTTCGCGAGCTGGCCAAAGTTCTCGCGCCACGTGGAAGAGTTGCAGCACGCCGCTTCGGCGGATTCGAAATTCGAGCAGGCCGCCGACGCGATCGTCTCCGGCGACATCGCCACGGTTCGCCGGCTTCTCGATGAGTCACCGGAGCTGATCCGGCAGCGATCGAGCCGCGAGCACCGCTCCACGCTTCTTCACTATGTTTCCGCGAACGGCATCGAAGACTTTCGCCAGCGGACGCCGCAGAACATCGTCGAAATCGCGCGGCTGCTGCTCGATGCCGGCGCTGACGTCAACTCGGAGTCCGACGCGTATCGCGGCCATTCGATGACGCTAGGTCTCGCTGCCACGAGCATTCATCCCGAGAGGGCCGGCGTGCAGATCGAATTGATGGAACTGCTCCTCGAACGCGGCGCGATGATCGAGCGCATCTCCGGCGAAGCGGTGCGCGCGTGTCTCGCAAACGGACGCCCGCTTGCGGCACGTTTTCTCGCAACACGCGGCGCGTACCTCAATTTCGAGAACGCCGCGGGCGCCGGCGATCTCGATCGAGTGAAAGAACTCGCCTCGACCGCTTCGAACGAAGACCTTGGAAAGGGATTCGTCTGGGCGAGCGCGTATGGCTACAACGACGTCGTCGCGTTCCTGCTCGACTACGGTATTGATCCAGGATTCGGCGCGGGCGCCGATATGACCGGGCTGCATCTGGCCGCGCATGAAGGTCATCTCGATATCGTCAAGCTGCTCCTCGCGCACAACGCGCCGCTCGAGGCAAAGAACTCTTACGGCGGCACGGTCCTCGACCAGACGCTGTGGTCTGCGGTCAATCATCCAAGACCTGCGCATGGCGAGATCGTGAAGATGCTCATCGCCGCCGGCGCGAAGGTCGAAGCCGATTGGCGCACCGGCATTTCCGAAATCGACGAACTGCTCCGCGCCAATGCCGATCCGGTCGACACGCTGCTGCAGCGCGGAAGACGCCTGCGATTTTCACAGCCGGAAGAAGCGCGAACGCTGTTTGCCGAGGCCGCGAAGAAATCGCGCGAGAGCGGCGCGCGACGCGAACTTGTCGATGCGCTCAAAGGCATCGCCCAGATCGACCGCGACCTCGGACGCCGCGCGGAGGCGCTACCGTTCTACGAAGAAGCAGTTTCCGTCTGCCGCGAGATCGGCGATCCTCTTCTCCTCGCGCATACCGTCCGTCACCTCGGCGATCTTCATCACGACGAAGGCCGCGACAATCTCGCCGAACCGCTGTACGACGAGGCACTCGCGCTTTATCGCGCATCAGAGACTCCGCCGCTCGACCTCGCCAACGCGCTTCGCAGTCTCGCCGTCATCAAAGGCACCACGGAGTTGTGGGAGGAAGCGTTCCATCTCTACGCCGCCACGAACGTTGCGCCCGGCGTTGTCGAAACGGCGCTGCGGCTTGTGAAACTCGCTCATCGCGATCGCTCCCGCGAATGGCTGCGCATCGCAAAGTCTGCCGCTGAGGCCGCGGGCGACGAGGAACTGCGGCAACGCGTACGAGTGGCGGGGGAGGAGCTGGAGCGGTAGTCGTTACTTCTTCACCTTCATCGCGTCCAGCGCCGCGCGTAGCGTCGTCGCGAGTTTCTTCGCGTCGTCCGCCGCCCAGAAGTGCATGAAGAAGAGACGCGGCGTTTCTTCGAGCATGTGGCTATGGATTGCGGTCACGGCGATTCCGCCGTTGCGAAGGATGCGGATCACGGGATTTACCTCCGACGCGAGCAGGACAAAGTCGCCGGTCACCGCCGCGCGGCCGTTGCCAGTCGCCTGGAAGTTGAGCGGGATGGCCATTCCCATCGACGGCGGCACCTCGGCGCCATGCTCGATGATCGTCTCTGCGCGCGGCACGGCGAACTGATACGTTCCGCCCGCGATCTTTCCAGGCCGGCCGAGGATGCGGTCGAGGTCCGCGGTCGGAAGGTCGATGGCGGGAGGTGTCGGCGGGGGAGCCGGCATCGCGCCCATCGGCGTCTTCGTCAGCGCCAGCGCGTCGTGCAGTGTGCGAGCGAGCGTTGCTCCGTCGCCGTGCCCGTCGAAGTGCATGTACATCACATGCGGCGACTCGCCGACGAGATGGTTGTGCAACGCGCTCTGCTCGATGCCGCCTTTCTGCAGCGCGTCCATCACTGGAGTGACTTCGTTCTCCAGCAGGACCAGATCGCCCATGGCCATCACGTGACCGCCGCCGATCTCTTTGAACGCGGCCCACGATCCGAGCGCGAGCGCTGGTTTGATCGTGACGCCGTCAAGCGTGACCGTCAGATCGCTGCGCGGGAAGCTGACCTTGTACACGTCGCCCGGCAGCAACGTTCCGGCGCGGCCGAGGGCTTGCTCAACATCCTTCCAATCGCTTTTCGGTGCGGCGGCCACCAGCAGAAGAACGGACGAAACGATGACCAGTGCGTTGCGCATCGAAAGCTCCTTTTCAATTCAAGATATGCCATCGCGCGAGAACTCGCTGGCGTGATGCGCGGTCACATCGATGAACACATCGGCGACGAACGGCGAGGTTTCGCGGAGCGCCTGATCGAGATTGTCCATCGCGCGGCCGAGTTGCTCGACGGTCAGCTGCGGCGACGGACGAACTTTCGCGGAAACGATCACTTCCTCCGGTCCGATGTACACCGCTTGCACCGAGAGAATTTCTTCGACCGCGTCATCGCGGTCGATCACGGCGCGAATTTCGTCGAGTAGTTTCGGAGGCAGCGATTTTCCGACCAGGAAGTCGGCCAGAGGACGTCCCAGTGCGAATGCCGTCGCCGCCATCAGCAGTCCGATGAGCAACGATGCGAACGCGTCCGGACGATCGTTTCCGAGGTGATGGCTGAGCAGGAGTCCGGCCGCAGCGATGACGAGGCCGATCAATGCCGCGCTGTCTTCCACGACCACCGCGCGCACCGTCGGATCGCTCGACCGGAACAGGTGAAACCAGACGTTCCAGCCGCGCTCTGCGGCTTCGCTGCGCGCTTGTCGAAGACTCTGCACGAGGGAAATGCCGTCGCCGAGGAATGCGACACCGAGCACGATCCATGCGGCCGTCGGATTGCCGAGCGGCTCGCCGTGCGCGAGTTGCCGAATGGCCATGCCGACAGAAAAGCAGCCGCCGATGAGAAACGACGCGATCGCGGCCAGGAACGCCCATAGGAATCGCTCGCGGCCATGGCCGAGGGGATGAAGTTCGTCGGCGGGAGCGGTGGCGCGACGCAGGGAGATGCCGAGGAGAACCTCGTTCGAAGCATCGGCAAGGGAGTGCGCGGCCTCCGCAAGAAGCGCCGTCGATCCCGACATCAGTCCGGTGATCAGCTTCGCGATGGCGATGACGATGTTCGCCGCCAGCGCGATCAGAATCGTCCGCCAGCTCTCGTTTCTCTCGATCCGCTTGAGCGCCGCGCGCGATCGCCGATTCGTTGGCCGGAGCATGAATGCAAGTCTTGTTCACTCCGCGTCTCCGCGTGAGAAGACTTTTGACAGGTCGTCGCGCCGGCAGCGTGATTCAGCCTAGCGGCATCACTTCCCCGCTGCGCGGTGCCGTGGCGGCGTCGTCTGCGATGCCTTCCACGCACGCAGCAGCGATCGCAGCGCCTCGGGGGAGTTTGTCGGAGCGGGCGCGCCGAGCTGATCGTGCGAGTTCACGCCATGGCAGGCGGCGCAGACGCGGACTTCGCCTGGCTGGAAGGTGAGCCAGTAACGTTCGCGCACGACCGGCGTTCCGGCGGCGTCCGTCAGTTGCCAGCTCATCGCGCGGCGCGCGGGGACCAGCGCTGCGATCGATCCGTCGGCGGCGATCTGCACGCTGCCTGCCGGTCCGGACGTCGGCGCATTCTTCGCCGCCGGATCGTGCATCACTCGTGCGAGCACGCGGCGCCCCTCGCGCGGCGCCGTCGTTCCGCCGAGGCCGCGGAGTTGGTCGGCCTGGAAGAGCTGGAGGTGGGCGATGTCGAACAGTTTGCTGCTTCCGACAACCTTCTGCGTCGAGGTTCCGGTCACGCGAAGGTTGTAGGGCTGCTGTTTGTCCGCCGCATCGCGCGAGGTCACGTTGCGGCTGACGATCACGGCGAGATTGCGCGACTGCAGATTCGCGCGAAACGCCGCAGGGTCGACGTTCTCCTCGCGGAAGATCTTCGCCTCCGGCTCTTCGAGCGGCGTTGTCCGCCGCGCCGGCCGCGTCCGCGCGCGCACTTCCACCGGACTGAGTTCCCACATTTCGCCAGACCACGTCACCAGCACGTCGGGATCGAAGTACGAGACAGTTCCCTGGATTCCTTGCGTCAGTGCCTGGCCGGGAACGTAGACGCCGCCCTGCGAAACCATCGTCTTGATGCGGAACGCGTAACGCGACTTCGGCGCCGCGCGCGAACCGTCGTTGACGTCGCCGCGCATCTCGCTCGTGTGCACGGCGAGCAGCGTCCCATCCGCGAGCGGCGACGGATCGCGATAGTGCCCAGACGCATCGGCGGCCGGCGTTCCGTCCGGCACGTCGCGCGTCGAGCGGGGAGTGATGTAGGTGATGGCGATGTTGTCCGCCGTTCGTCCCGGTTCCGCGGCAAAACGGATGACTTGTCCCGAGGCGTGCGTCTGGAACTCCGGCGCGTCAACCGCGTAGTAGACGCCCGGCTGCGCCGGATCCTCGTGCAGTTGGAAGATGTTGTCGGCGCGGTTCCCGCTCCCACCGTTGAACTCGGAAAGTCCGGCGTCGTTCATGCTCCGGTCGAAGTACCCGAACAGCTCGTGTCTCCCGACATGGTTCACCGTCTCCTCGGACGTCCCATCCTCATTCATCTCCCACGGGAAAAAATGATTGATGCTGTTCCCCTGCAGATTGGTGCCCGCGAGGAGATCGGTCCGGCTGCTGCGCGGTTCCGGATAGACCTCGATTCGCTGATCGAGACGCGCCGCGTTCGCCGATTCGTCGGCGTAGTCGAACGTGCCGTACGTGCCTCCCGCCGTCGCGTCACTGTCGGCCTGCTGATCGCGCTGCAGGTGATCCCATCGCGTGAAGATCACGCGGCCGAAGCTGTCGATCGACGGAGTGAAGAGTCCCGAGGGCGTGTGATTGAGCAGCCGCAGATCGCCGCTGGCAGGATCGAGGCTCCAGAGTCCGGTGACGGTCGGCGCTTCTTCGTACTCATCGAGCTGCGGATAGAGATGCGCTTCACCGCCGCGTGGGCGGTCGGAAGTGAAGAGGATGCGGTCATCCGTGCCGTAGAACGGGCTGACGTTGTTGTAGCTCGCCGGTTGATTGGCGATCTTTCGAATCACCGGCGTTTCGTTCTCGCCGAGGCCCGTGATCTCGTAGATCTGCCAGTGATAGGTCTCCCACACAAACTGCTGTGAAGGCGCGCCGATGACCATGCTGAAAAGTGCTTTGGTCCCGCTCCAGTGCACCGACGGCTCGCGCACCGCGATCGATGCAGCGCCTTGCATCCCGCCGTTGCCGAAGCCCGCCGTTCGCGTGAGGTTCTTCGTCGTCCCATCGGGATAACGAATCCAGAGGTCGCCGCCGCGCGGCGCCTCGGCCACCGATGCCACCTGATTGCCGAACGCCGACGCGACGGTGGTGAAGTCGCCCGGCACGGGCACCTGCGTGACGAAGAGAATCGGATTGGCGAGCGTGACGGCGAGCAGCAGCGCTTTCATTCGGTCGGATTATGCGCGGCATCCCACGCGCCGACGTGCGCCCGGTCACACTGGGCTGGCCCTATACTTTTCGGAAAAGGAGATCCGATGAATCGCACACGCGGGATCCTCGCTGCGGCACTGCTCGCTCTCTTCGCCACCACCGGCTGTTTCGAAATCGAGCAATCGATTGAGCTGAAGAAAGATCTCTCCGGCACCGCCAACTTCAAGCTCGGCGTCGACATGGAGCCGATGATCACGATCATGGCCAAGATGCAGAAGGAGATGGGCGGCGACAAGAGTCCGCTGACGAAAGAGGACATCGCCGCGGCGAAAGCGGAATTCAAAAAGAAAGAGAAGAAGAGCACCACCACGTCCGAGGATCCACGCAAACAGGCGGAAGGCGGCCTCCCCCCGGGCGTGAAGCTGCTCGACGTTTCGGTCGATGAGAAGGAATTCGGCGTCACGACGAACATGAAGTTCGCGTTCGACAAGCTGGCCAGCCTCGTCGGAGTAAAACTCAACGCAAAGAAGGAAGGCGAAGCAGACGGCGATCCGACCAAGAAGTCGGTCATCGATTCGCCGTTCCAGGGACTCGAGATCGCCGAAACAGCGAGCACGATCACCATCCACACCAAGCCGCAAAACCCGGCCGAAAAAGTGAAAGCTGAGGCCGGCGAGGCAGGACCGAAACTCGATCCCGAAACCGAAAAGTTGATGAACGACGCCTTCAAGAACATGCGCATCGCCTGGAAGATCACCGCCCCGTTCGAAGTCGTCTCCAGCAACGCCACGCGCAAAGAAGGCAAGACGCTGATCTGGGAGTACGACTGGGACAAACTCCAGAAACTCGCCGCCTCCCCCAAAGCCCTCGACGACCTCGGCGTGAGCGTTACGTACAAGAAGTGAGGAGCGTGGGTCCGAGGGGACAGATCAGATGATGTACTCATGATCGAGCCCCAACTCGTCCGCGATTTCATGGCCGGCTTCTACGGCTACGGCCACGTCGGCGCGAATTACTGGTTCATCGGTCTGGAAGAAGGCGCGATCGCAGACCTCGCCGAGTTCGAGTTCGTCTGTACGCATCATCCCGAAGGCGCGCGGTCGAATGCTCACTGGGACGAGATCGGGCGGTTCATTCGGGAGCAACGTTAGCGGCACGTGCCCATCTACGAGGATTGCGAGGAGGAGGCGCAGCTGGCCGAAACGGGTCTTCGCGTCGAAACGCTTATCCTTGACATGGGGACGGTATAACCCATACACCAGGGCCAATGTGGCACAGACACTCTTGTCTCTGCTCGTGCAAGTGGCTATGACTGAGAATCCTCTCCGCGTCGTGATCATTGATGACGAGCCGCTGGCGCGCGAGTCGATCCGCGTGTTGTTGTCCGACGATGCTGACGTGCGCGTCGTGGGAGAGGGAACGGGCAGCGATGCCGTCGCGCTGATCGCCCGCACGCGGCCGGACCTGCTCTTCCTCGACATCCAGATGCCCGAGGTCGATGGCTTCGCCGTCATCGAACAGGTCGGAGCGGACACGGTACCCGCCCTCATCTTCGTCACCGCGTACGACCGCTACGCCGTCCGCGCGTTCGAAGTTCACGCGCTCGATTACCTGCTCAAACCATTCGACGACCGCCGTTTCGCGGAGGCGCTTGCGCGCGCGAAGGAGCGCGCTCGCGCGCGGCAACGCGGCGAGGTCGATCACCGCATCGCCGAACTGCTCGCAGAGCGCGAAGTGCCGCGCACGCGCTTCCTGATCCCAGCCCGCGAGAAAACGATCGTCGTCGACGCCGCCCAGATCGACTGGATCGAAGCCGCCGATTACTACGTCACGCTCCACGCCGGCCCCGCTGCCCACCTGTTGCGCCAAACGATGGAGGAGATCGAAAAGCAACTCGACCGCCGTCACTTCTTCCGCGTCCACCGCTCGGCCATCGTCAACATCGACCGCGTCCGCGAGATCCACCCCCTCTTCCGGGGCGACTGCGCGCTAGTCCTCACCGACGGCCGCCGCATCAAATTGAGCCGCAGTAGGAGGAAAGATTTCGAAGCGCTGTTTGCGCAGCCGCGGACGTAGCGTGGCTCGCGGCCAGCCGATGCGCTAATCTAGCCGCATCATCCAAAAACCAAGGATCGGTCGCTTGCGACAATGGCTTCGCTCGGACAGTCTCTGTGTTCTTGTCGCCGCATTGTTTGTAGCAGTGGTCGCGTGCCGTGGCGCATCATCGCGCGCACGCCGATCAGTCACGAAGCTCGTCTCCGCGATTGAACGCAGCCAATTTCGTCCGATCGAACCGCGCCTCTCGATTGTGAAGTCGCATCAGCCGTTCAAGGCTGATCTCAAGCGCTTCTCGGCGGCGGCGTCCGAGGTATTGCTGTCCGAACGAGCGAACGGCCGCACGACATCGGCCAGCGCATTCGCGTATCTGATCAAAGGCGAGGGGGCGCGCGCGGCCGCGATCTTCGCAAACCATACAAAATCAAATGCAAGCGCAGAGGCTTTTAGCGATTACGCCGCGGCGCTGCTCGTTTCCTCGGCCTCGGAAGACGATCCGCAGCTGTCCATCGATGCGCTCTCCGCGTGCGACCATGCGCTTGCAATCGATCCACGGCTGGCCGAGGCGCGCTTTAACCGCGCGCTGGCATTGCGCAACCTTGGTCTTTTCGCCGAGGCCAGGCAAGCCTTTCTGGCCGTTGCGAGCGTGGACCGGTCGCCATGGGCAGCCGAAGCCTCCCGGCGCGCGATGGATCTCGGACGTCTCGACGGCGCCGCGGTGTGCGCCAACGCATTGAAATCGCTCAGCGTCGTCGCCTCCAGCGATGATTTGCAGCGCCTGGTCGCCGAGTGTCCGCAACAATCACGCGCGTACGCAGAGACAGTATGGCCCGGGGAGTGGGCCGATGCAGCGACGCACGGAGATGCAAAACGAGCCGCTGAGATACTCGACCTGACGGCGCGGGTGGCGCGACAGGTGCGGCTGACCTCGGGGGAGGCGCTGGCAGACGACGCGGCCGCAGTCATAAAGGGGCATTCGCCCCGGCAGAGCGCGTCACTCGCAGCGGCGTATCTCGCATACCGCGCGGGCCGTATCAGCCATAGCAAACACAATTCGACCGCCGCGGAACCGGCTCTTCGACGTGCGGCGGAGTTGTTTCGCGCGGCCAACAGCCCGATGCAGTACGTCGCGCGTTACTACGTGGGCAGCGCGCTTTTTGACCAATTCCGTTTGGCGGAGACTGCCAGACAACTGGACGCCCTCGCTGCAACTCCCCTTCAACAACGCGGCTACCGCGCGCTGGACGCCCAGATTGGATGGGAGCGCGGAGCTGCCGCAGCGATGCGCGGTGCATTCTCGGATGCCTTCGACATTTATGCGCATTCACGTGAGACGGCCGCTTCTCTTGGCGAAACCGATCTGCTGGCCTCGTTCGACGGATTGATCGCAGGCGCTCAGGAGTTCACGGGGCAGCCGCTTCAAGCCTGGCGAGTAAGGCGGCAAGCGCTTCAAAATCTGTCCCATCTCGGCAATTCGTCGCGGGTCTACGTGATGTTGGAGAACGCCGCCGCTGCTTGTGCGCAGAGACACGAGTGGCATCGGGCGCTTGCCTTACTGCGACTCACTACATCCGCCGCGGAAGCCGCCCACAACGAGGTTGTGGCCGCCCACGCCTACAGCCAGCAAGCGTCGGCGCATGCGCGGCTTGCCGAAACAAAATCAGCACTGGACAACCTGAGGCACGCACGCCAATGGATCGCGCTGATGCGCGACCAACGGGAACGGGACAGAGCGAGTGGAGATGCCTCATTTGCGGAAGCATTGATTTTGAGTGATTCCAATCCTCGGGCCGCGCTGGTTCAAATCGAAGCTGCGCAGCGCTTCTCAGAATCAGCGGGCGACCACCTCCAGGTGCCTCGGGAGCAACTTCAGAATGCGCGCATAAGGCTTCGGTTGGACGACCGCCCGGCCGCCCGCAGGGAGGTTGAGCTGGGATTGGCCGAAATCGAGCGGCAGCGCGCCGGCATTCGCGATTTCGAGCAGCGGGCCGACATGTTTTCGACCGCGGATGAACTCTTTGAAGAGGCAATGGCCCTCGCACTGCTCGACGGTGACGACAGCGGAGCATTCAGGCTCGCAGAACGCCAGCGATCGAGGACACTTTTGGATACATTCGCCTCGGGTGGCCGCAGCGGTCCGGTCCCGGATCGGGCTCCGTTGACGATCGAGGAGATCAGATCGTCGCTCGCACCGGACGCAGCCATCGTCGAATACGTCGTCGCGCCGCAATCGCTGATCACCTTCGTCATACGGCCCGATGGCCTGACACGAACGACAGTGCTGATTGGCCGCCGCGACCTCGACGCTCTCGTCGATGACTTCCGCCGCTCAGTTGCCGGATCGGACTCCACCGGTGCGCTGCGGACGGCGCAACGCCTCGCCGATGTGCTCATCCGCCCGATCCGCAGCCGGCTTGCCGGCGCGAGACAGATCGCCTTCATTCCCGATCGATCGCTTGGCGCACTTTCGTTTGCGATGTTGCCGGATGGTCCATCGCTCCTGGTCGCGAACGCTGTCGTTATGCAAACAGGAAGTGCGACGCTGGCCATCGAATGTTCACGCCGCGCGCAATCACGGACCGCGAACTCGTTTTTCGCAGTCGGCGCCAGCGTCGTCGACCGCGATCGGTACGGTGATCTGCCTTTCCTCCCGGCCGTAGAACGCGAGGCTCGCCAAGCCGCGACCGCTCATCGAGGCACGGAGACGGCGATGCTGCTCGGGCGAGATGCGACTCCCGGAGCTGTTCTTGGGGCGTTGCCGCGCTTCGGAATCTCTCACTTTGCCGCGCATGCCGTTGCGAGCCGCCGAAGCCCCCTCGACTCGTGCATCCTTCTTGCGCCCGAAGTCAACGGTAGTCACGGCGAGCTGCGCGCCGGGGACATCGCGGCGGCATCTCTGCCCAAGACCCGTTTGGTTGTGCTGGCGGGTTGCGGGACCGCAGCCGCGACGGAGCAGCGCGACGGCGTCAACAATCTCGCGTCAGCCTTCCTGGAAGCGGGAGTTCCCACCGTTGTGGCGATGATGTGGGACGCCGAGGATCAAACAACTCTGGCGGTGGTGACGAATTTTCATCGCCGCCTTCGAATCAGCGGCATCGCGGAAGCGCTTTGCGCCGCCACGCGCGACGTACTTCGCACTCACCCTTCCATCGACGCACTGAAATTAGGTGGTCCCGCCGTTATCGGCGGTAGCGCCGCATTCGTCCGTCCATCTGTGCCGACAATTCACGTCGCTCGCGAACATCGAAAGGAGAGAGAACCATGAAAAGGCTTGCGTCCGTCCTGCTACTACTACTGGTCTCCATTTCATGCCGTTATCCGAAGTGCCCGGACTGCCCGAAGTGTCCCCCAAATCATAACAACGGGATCTCCACCCTTGGCAATACGAACTACGTTGAGGTCACCATTTCCGGGGTGACGTGCTTCTACCTTGAAAAAGACGTTAACGGGAATCAGATCAAACCGATGCTTCTGGTGCTGAAGGATCCGTCCGGCAAGCATAAGCCAATACTGTCGTTGTCGGGCACCGACAGCGCTCAACTAATGGACGCGATCAACAAGCCGGATTGCACCACTAGTGCATGCGACATGGGCAATTACAGGATCCGTGTAACCGACGACGGGGCAGCGTTGACGGACCCCTTCAAAACGTCTTTGCAATTCGACAGCTATATTGTCCACCTACAGACCGAAGCGAATCCCGCGTTCACGGACTTTACAACCGACGCCTTTTACGACGAGACGAAACCGCCAACAGGCGGCGTCTGGGCTGTTCTGGATCTCCATGGTGGCGTCGTTCAGACCGCGGTACCGTTTGCGTGTCAGGCTCATTTCGACGCGCAGAAATGTAATACTGTCGATATCTCCATGAAGCCGTTCGCGAGTTTCGTAGTTGTGCGTTTCCCCGTGAAAAAGAAACCCGCGCTCGAGTTCCTGATGGTTGCCAATACACCCAAGCGAGTCGACTTCACCGGCAGCAACCCTCAGGAGATAATGCTGGAGAACAAAGCGCCGAAAGTGGCCGGTTCGCATATGCATCTATTCCGGCAGCTCTCGAAGTCAAATATCTGTCTGCCGGAGGCGATCAGCGGGAGTTGTTCGCCCGGTAGTGATTATGTCCCGGGCTGTGGTAACTCAACCTATCCGTAATCGTCATTTGTGGCATCGGAACTGGGCGACAATCAACGCCGTCTGGTTCAGCGCAGAATGGTTGTCGGTGGGCGTTGGCTCACCGGCACCCAGTCTGTCGCCCGTGAGCAGCCTCGCCGATGGATCCGACCATCGCAAAATGCGGCGGCAGTCGAGAGCATTGACGCGAATGCATTCGTTTGATGTGGCCATAATGGTACGCCATGGTTTCCGTCCAAAATTAGGATGCAGGCGAACGTATCCGTGATTTGAAGCGAAGGGGGAATCGTTCGTGCAGTCGGCACTCCATTCGTGACGCGCGCCCATCAAGTGACCCAGCTCATGTGTGAAACTGAAATTATCTGTCGCATTCTCACGAAGAACTACACTGAACGCCTTTGACTCAAAGTCGGCACTCGCTTTTTCCATGATCAGCGACTGGCCAGCTCTATCGCCGTTCTCTACGATCAAAAATACCGCGTCGGCGCCATAATCCTCGCGCAACTGCTGTGCGGCGTCGAAGACACCGTCGCCAGCCGCCTGAAGCGCGTCGCGATCCTGCTCCAGGAATCCGGATTCGGGATCAGTAACCTCTTCCTTGTGCACTACCCGGACGGCAGCCTTTACACGACTGTGGGAAAACGACCAATTCGTCTCCAGCGCCGCAAGATTAATCAATGACTGGATCTTGCTTGGACCGCCTGCTGCTTGCCGTGCATGTTTGGTGTAAAGCACGAGCAGGTCGATGATCGGTTTCGTGTCGGTGGTACACGCCGGTACGGGTGGCATTGGCAGCAATTGCTGCGGCGGGTCACATGGCTTTGCATGCGACGGCGGACCTTCTTCCGGAAGCGAACGCGAGTTATTGATCCGTTCGAGCACGTGAACGCCGCTGTGCAGCATACGAATGCGGTATTGAGTGCCGTCGCCGCGGATGATCGTCCCGGAAACGGAATCTTCGACAATCGCAAGCAGCACGGCACTCTCGGGTTCGTTGATGATGTGACCTGCCCACGTCGCTTCGTCCGCGGCGAATTCGAGTTTGTCGCGTCGTGCGATGACCGTGCGATGGAAGAGCGGAATGATCAGTCGGTCGGCTTTCGGGAACTCCAGCGAAACCTTCACCGTTTCGCGTTGCAGAACCAGCGGCTGCAGCGGTTCACGATGCCGCGCATCGGTTTTGAGCGGTTCCATCAGACGTACGGTGGTGGCGGCATGGGCCGCCGACACGACAAGAAGCATCGCCACGCCAATCCTAAATGTCATGTGATTGACCTCGCGGACAGTATCGCCGATCAGGAGAGCGCCGCTCACGCCTTTTCGCCGATCGCCGCGCATGCCTACAGCCAGTTCGCCCCCCTCCCAATCCCGTTCGCTGCAAAGCCGGCGACGTGCGGGTTGAAGAAAAGCCATCCTCATCATCGAAGGAGACCTCGATGAAGAAAATGCTCTTGCTTTGCTTGATGGCCGCGGGTGCGATCGCCAGTCCGCGGCAGAACCTCGTTGTCGATGCGAAGTGGTTGAAGGCGCACCTGAATGATCCCGATCTCGTCCTGCTGCATGTTGGGGACAAGAAGGAGTACGAGGCGGCGCATATCCCGGGGGCGCGGTTTGTGTCGCAGCAGGACGTCTCGGTTTCGGATCACAGCGGGAAGGGGCTGATGCTGGAGATGCCGGCGGCAGAGGATTTGCGGCATCGGTTGGAAGCGCTGGGGATTTCGGATAAGTCGCGCGTCGTCGTTTACTACGGCAAGGATTGGGTGTCGCCGTCGACGCGGGTGATCTTCACGCTGGACTACGCGGGACTCGGCGCGCGCTCGTCGCTGCTCGATGGGGGGCAGGAGGCCTGGGTTCGCGCGGGTGGGGCGGTCACGAAGGATGTGGCGCCGTCGAAGACTGGGTCACTGTCGCCGCTGAAACTGCGTCCGATCGTTGTCGATGCGGCGACTGTCAAAGCGCGGATTGGTACGCCGGGAGTTGCTGTCGTCGATGGACGGGATGCTTCGTTTTACGACGGCGTCGAGACCGGCGGTTCGCACGGAACGCCGCACCGGACCGGACACATTCGCGGCGCGCTGAGCATCCCGTTCACATCGATCACGGACGATCGGCTGTTGATCAAATCCGACGCCGAGCTGGCGGCGATCTTTGCGAAAGCGGGCGTCAAGCCGAATGACACTGTCATCGGCTATTGCCACGTCGGCCAGCAGACCACGGCCATGCTTTTCGCGGCTCGCACGCTTGGGCATCCCGTGCTGCTGTATGACGGATCGTTCGAAGACTGGTCGCGGCACACCGATTACCCGGTCGACAATCCGTCGGAGAAAGCCGGCAAGTGACGACGACGCCGCGCCGCTACGCCGATCCGTACCTGGCCGGCGTCTGCCTCGGACTCGTGCTGCTCGCGGCGTTCGTCTTCGCCGGCCGCGGCCTCGGCGCGTCCGGCGCGTTCGCCAGTAGCGCGGCGGGGATCGTGGCCGCGGCCTCGCCGGCGCGCGCCGCCGCCAATCCGTACTTCGCGCGCTACCTCGGCGGCGACGGACCGTGGCGCGAGTGGCTGCTGTTCGAAATCGCCGGGGTGATCGCCGGCGGATTTCTCTCCGCACTTTTCGCCGGGCGATTGCGCGCGGCGATCGAGCGCGGGCCGAACCTCGGCCGGCGGTCCCGATTGCTGTACGCGTTCGGCGGCGGATCGGTGATGGGCGTCGGCGCCGTGCTCGCGCGCGGTTGCACGAGCGGGCTCGCGCTCACCGGCGGCGCGTTGCTCAGCGTGGGCGCATGGCTGTTCATGATGGCCGCGTTCGCCGGCGCGTACGTCTTTGCGCCGTTGGTGAATAAGGCCTGGCGATGAATCCATTCGTCGTCGCCGCGATGATCGGCATCGCCTTCGGCTGGACGCTCGAGCGCGCCGGATTGGGAAGCGCGCCCAAGCTGGCCGGCCAGTTCTACCTGACCGACCTCACCGTGTTCAAAGTGATGTTCAGCGCGATCGTCACGGCGATGCTCGGCGCGTTCTGGCTGTCGCGCCTCGGCATCCTCGATCTGTCGCAGGTCTACATCCCCGAGACGTTTCTGCTGCCGCAGCTTACCGGCGGACTGATCTTCGGCATCGGCTTCGTCATGGCCGGCCTGTGTCCGGGAACGTCGTGCGTGGCCGCAGCGACCGGACGCGGCGACGGCGTCATGGTGATGCTCGGGATGTTTGCGGGCGTGCTCGCGACGGGATTGGCGTTCGCGCCGCTCCGCGATTTCTACGAGAGCACGTCACGCGGATCGCTGACGTTGCCGGAGTTGCTGCGAATTCCGGCCGGCGTCGTCGTCTGCGCGATCGTGGCGATGGCGTTGATCGCATTTCAATTCGCGGAACGATTGGAGAAACGCGCGTGAGACGCGTCCTCGCGGCGGCTGCCGCGATCCTCGGCGTCCTCGCGCTGTTCGCGGGGAAGGCGCCTTCGATTAAAAGCGTCGCGCCCGTCGAGCTTGCGGAATGGATCCGTGATCGCAAGCCAAATCTGCGCGTTATCGATACGCGAAGCGAAGCGGAGTTCGAGGAGTATCACCTTCCGCGCGCGGAGCGGCTTACATCGGCGACGACGTTCGCGCCGGACGACACGATCGTTCTCGTCGCGGGCGGCTCCGTGTCCGCGCGAAACTTCTACGTACTTCGCGGCGGCGTGCAGGCATGGATCGATGAGGTGATGAATCCGACGATCACGGCAAGCGCGCCGCCGTCCGCGCGTGCTGCCTACGAACGCGCAAGTATCGTCAGCCGTTACTTCGGCGGAGTTCCGCGCATCGTCGACAACGTTCCGGCGACCCACGTCAACGCAAACGCAGTCCGGAGGCGCGGATGTTGAGCGTTGCACCCGTCGACACGCGCACGTTTTTCGACGAGCTGCGCGACCGCGAGTTCAGCCGGCTCGATGCGCAACATCACGCCTATCTCGACTATGCCGGCAGTGCGTTGTACGGCGACTCGCAGCTTCGCGCGCATCACGAAATCCTTCGCGATGGCATCTTCGGAAATCCGCACTCCGATTCTTCGCCGTCGCGTGCGAGCACCGAGGTGATGGATAGCGCGCGGCGACGGCTGCTGCGGTTTCTCGACGTCGATGAATCGACGCACGACGTCATCTTCACCGCCAACACGACCGCAGCGATCAAACTCGTGGCCGAGGCGTATCCGTTTTCGAAGGAGCGCGGTTGCTTCCTTGCCACGGACAACCACAACTCGATGAACGGCATCCGCGAATATGCGCGCCGCGCTGGTGCGCCGATTCATTACCTACCGCTCGATCCAGATCTGCGTTTGCTCGATGCAGAGCTGCTGCTCGCCGAGGCCTCGCTGCATGGCGAAGGGCTGGTCGCGTTTCCGGCGCAGTCGAATTTTTCCGGCGTGCAGCATCCGCTCGATCTCGTCACGAAAGCGCACGCCCTCGGCTTCGACGTTCTGCTCGACGTCGCCGCCTTCATCCCCGGTCATGCGCTAAGCCTGCGCCGGTGTCCGGCTGATTTCGCGGCGCTCTCGTTCTACAAGCTCTTCGGCTATCCGACCGGCCTCGGCGCGCTGGTGGCGCGGCGCGACGCGCTGTCGCGATTGCGCCGTCCCTGGTTCGCCGGTGGAACGGTGATGTACGCGTCCGTCGCCGCCGACGCGCATCTCCTTCGTCCGCGCCACGAGGGGTTCGAAGACGGTACGCCGGACTTTCTCGCGATCGCCGCGCTCGATGCCGGCTTCGATCTGCTCGACGAAGTCGGAATGCCGCGCCTCACCGCGCACGTGTCCGAACTCGCGCGCGATTTCGTCTGCGACCTGCGCGCCCTTCGCCACACGAACGGCGCGCCGATCGTCCGCATCTACGGACCTCGCGATCGAAGCGAATGCGGCGGCGCCGTCGCCTTCAACATCTGCGGCCGGAACGGGACGCCGATTCCGTACACGCTTGTCGAAACCCGCGCCCGCCGCGCCAACGTCTCCCTCCGCGGCGGCTGCTTCTGCAACCCCGGCGCATCCGAGGCCGCTTTCGCACTCGATCCGAGCCGCATCGCCGACTGTCTCGCCAAGCTCAACACCGAATTCACGCCGGAGCGTTTTGCTGAATGCACCAACACGGCTGTCGGCGCCATTCGCGCCTCGATCGGATTGGCAAACAACGCCGAGGACATTCACCGCGCGGCCGATGTCGTCGCCTCGTTCGCAGATTGAGCGGCGTAGTATCAGCGCCCATGAGTCGATGGGTGCTCGTTCTTCTCCTCGGTGTTTCGCTTGCTGCAGGAGCGGGCGACCGGCGGCGCGCGGTGGCACCGGTCCCCTCGGATGCCACGCTCGACTTCACATTCGACTCCGGCTTTCGCGTCGTCGGCGCGACCAATCCGCAGCCGGGCGTCGATCCGGTGACCGGTCAGATTCACCTCTACTACGTGGATCACGCGACGAACCAGCCGAAGGTCGCAGTGTCCAGCGACGGGCTCTCGTTTCCGGCCGGCAGTTCCGCCGTCGGCGTCTTCCGCAATGACGCGCGCAATACGCATTTGCCGGACGGCACCTGGCGGCGCTTCCAATGGAACTTCGGCACGAATCAAATCGGCAGTCTTTTTTCCGCTGACGGCGTGACGTTTACACCCGAGGGCGGCGTGCGTTACACGTTGCAGTCGGCAGACAAGGGAACGCTCGGCGTTTACGACGCCTTTTCCGATCGTCAGGGCGGCGTTGTGCTTCTGTACCTCGGCGACCTTCCCGGTCTCAATAACGTGCGCCGCGCGTATTCGCGGGACAACGGCGTTTCGTTCACGTTCGACCGCGGGAACATCCTCGGCGATGACAACGCAGGCGGCGGTGCCAACAGTTTTGTCGATGAGAAGTCGCTGCGCCTTTCCGATGGCCGCATCCGCCTTTTCACGATGCGGCAGAACACGATCTATAGCTTCCTCAGCATCGACGACGGCTACTCGTTCACGCGCGACGCGGGAACGCGACTCGAACGCGGCAGCTTCAACGGCGCCACGCTCACGTCGCTGAACGATCCCGTGGTGGTGCGTCTGCCGGACGGCCGCTATCGGATGTATGTCGCGTCGCTGCGCAGCGACCAGGTATGGGTCGTCGTCAGCGCGACCACGCGGTAGGGTCTACCCGCCGAGCAACTCGCGCAGGATTGAATTCGCCATCCCGGCGTTCGCCTTGCCGCGCGTTTCCTTCATCAACTGCCCGACCAGGAATCCGAAGAGTTGTGCTTTGCCGGCGCGGTACTGCTCGACTTGAGCGGCGTTGCGTTCGATCACGCGGCGGGCGGCGTCGCGGATGATTTCGGGATCGCTGATCTGCGAGAGGCCCTGGCGTTCGACGATTGCATCGGGATCGTCGCCGCTGACGGCCATCTCGTCGAAGACCGCCTTCGCCGATTTGCCGCCGATCGCGCCGGTGTCGATGAGGCGGATCAGGTTTCCGAGCATGGCCGGAGTTACACGTGAGGCGGCGATGTCCGCCTTCTGTTCGTTGAGGACGCGAAGGAGTTCGTTGCGAACCCAGTTCGCGGCCGCGCGTGGATTGCCGCTCGCGTGGGCGACCGCCTCGAAATACTCCGCGAGCTGACGCGACGTCACCAGCGCCTCGGCATCGACGGCGCTGAGGGCGAAGTCGCGCGCGTAGCGCTCGGCGCGAATGTGCGGCAACTCCGGAATGGAACGCGCGATCTCGTCGATCCACGCGCGCTCGACGACGAGCGGCGGCAGATCGGGATCGGGAAAGTAGCGATAGTCGTGCGCTTCTTCCTTCGACCGCATCGGACGCGTTTCGCCGGTGGCGGGATCGTAGAGCCTTGTCTCCTGCGTGATTACACCGCCGGATTCGAGGATCGCCGTCTGCCGCGCGATTTCGAAATCGATCGCGCTGCGCAGGTAGCGGAACGAGTTCACGTTCTTCACTTCCGTGCGTGTGCCGAGGGGATCGCCGGGATGGCGAATCGAAACGTTGGCGTCGCAGCGAAGGGAACCTTCCTCCATGTTGCCGTCGCAAACGTCGGTGTACATCAGGACTTGGCGCAGCCGGGTCAGATACGCGTCGGCTTCGTCGGCCGATCGGATGTCGGGTTCGGACACGATCTCGACCAGCGGCGTGCCGGCTCGGTTGAGATCGACGTGCGAAACGTCGCCGCGATGGATCGACTTGCCGGCATCCTCCTCCATGTGAATGCGCAGGATGCGCACGCGGCCGATGCCGCCGCCGGTGGCGAGCGGGCGATCGAACTGCGAAATCTGATAGCCCTTCGGCAGGTCGGGGTAGAAGTAGTTCTTGCGCGCGAAGATGGAGCGCTCGTGAACCGTGCAGCCGGTGGCGATGGCGGCGCGAATCGCGAGCTCGACGGCGCGCCTGTTCAGTACCGGCAATGCTCCGGGATAGCCGAGGCAGACCGGGCAGACCTGCGTGTTCGGAGCGGCGCCGAATGAGGTAGGGCAACCGCAGAAAATCTTGGTAGCGGTTGAGAGATGCGCGTGAACTTCCAGGCCGATGACTGCTTCCCACGACATGCAGCGATTATCGCCGCATAATCACCCCCATGAAGAGAATCGCAATCGTCCTGCTTCTAATCGCCTCGTCCGCCGCTGCGCAGAGCCTCGATCAGATGATCGATCGCGAGATTCCGTCGCTGCTGACGACCTACAAGCAACTGCACGCCGCCCCCGAGTTGTCGATGCAGGAGAAGAACAGCTCCGCGCTCGTGGCCTCGCGGCTCAAAGAGCTCGGCTACGAGGTGACGTATCCGGTCGGCCAGTACCTGGAACCGGGCGCGACCTGCTACGGCGTCGTGGCCATCATGCGCAACGGCACAGGTCCGACCTTGCTCGTGCGCAGCGACATGGACGCGCTTCCGGTGCAGGAGCAGACCGGCCTGCCGTACGCGAGCACGGTCCGCGCGAAGAGCCAGAGCGGCGACGACGTCCCGGTGATGCACGCCTGCGGACACGACATCCACATGACCACGCTCATGGGCACCGCGAAGATGCTCGCGCAGATGAAATCGCAGTGGCACGGAACGCTGATGCTGATCGGCCAGCCTGCCGAGGAAGTCGTGAAGGGGGCGGACGGAATGCTGCGCGATCATCTGTACGAGCGCTTCCCGAAACCCGACTACGCGATCGCGTTTCATGACAACGCCAGCTTGCCCGCGGGGCAGGTCGGCTACACGCCCGGCTACCTCATGGCCAGCGCCGACTCCATCAACGTCACCATCCGCGGCCTCGGCGGGCACGGCGCGTCGCCGCAAACGACGAAGGATCCGGTGGTGATGGCCGCGCAGTTCATCAACGCGCTGCAGACGATCGTCAGCCGCGAAGACTCGCCGCTCGATCCGGTCGTGGTCACGGTCGGCTCGATCCACGGCGGGACGAAGCGCAACATCATTCCGGACGAAGTCCAACTCTTGATGACGGTGCGGACATACAAACCGGAGGTGCGCAAGCGGGTGGTGGCGTCGATCGAACGCATCGCGCGCGGGATCGCCATGTCGGCCGGAGTGCCGGAGGATCGCATGCCGGTGGTCGAACTGCTGGCAGGGGAGTCGGTCGACTCGACGTACAACGACCCCGCGCTGACGGAACGGATTGCGGGAGCGCTGACGAAAGGGATGGGCGCGGCGAATGTGGTTCGCATCGATCCGCTCATGGTCAGCGAAGATTTCGGACGCTTCGGTATCGATCGCAAGATCCCGATCTGCATGCTGAACGTCGGTGCAGTCGATCCTGCCAAGATCGCCAGCGGACAACGGCTGCCGTCGCTGCATTCGTCGGGCTTCGCGCCGTTGCCCGATCCGACGCTGCGCGGCGCGATCAAGGCGATGACGCTGGCGGTGTTGGAAATACTGCATTGAGCTTTTCTCCGCGCCCCCGCGTCTCCGCGTGGAAAACCGTTTCACGCGGAGGCGCGGAGACGCGGAGGACACATCCGAAGAGTGCTGCAGCTGCGTAGTAGAGGAACATGACGCGATTCGCCATCGCCATCTTCGCTGCCCTGCTCGCTATTCGCGCCTCAGCGCACGATTTCTGGATCGAGCCTTCCACCTTTCATCCCGCGGTCGGCGATCGTGTGACCGTGGCGTTGCGCGTGGGCCAGAAGCTGGCAGGCGATCCGCTGCCGAACATCCCGCCGCTCATCGATCGCTTCGTGCTTCGCGGTTCCGCGGGTGAACGGCCGGTCGTCGGACGAGCGGGCGCGGACCCGGCGGGCATCGCATTCATTGCCGAAGGCGGGCTGCACTGGATCGGATATCAGAGCAATCCGTATCCGGTGGCGCTGGAGGGGCCGAAGTTCGAGGACTATCTTCGCGACGAAGGGCTGGAGCGGATCGTCGAAGCGCGAAAAAAGAATGGGCAATCGGCGGCGCCGGGCCGCGAGCGCTTCTATCGCTGCGCGAAAGCGCTTTTGGATACGCCGGGGGCAGCGGTGTTCGATGCGGCGCTTGGATTTACGCTGGAGCTCGTGCCACGAAAGAATCCGTACGCGATGAAGGGCGCCGGCGAGATGCCGCTAGCGCTGACGTTTCGCGGCAAGCCGATCGCGAACGTGCTGGTCGTGGCGATGAGCAAAATCGATCCTGAAAAAGCGGTCCGCGCGCGCACCGACGCGAGGGGCCGCGTGACGCTGCAGCTCCCGCACGCCGGCTTCTGGCTGATCAAGGCCGTACACATGGAAGCCGCGCCGGCCGATGCGGGAGTCGATTGGGAAAGCTGGTGGGCGTCGATCACCTTCGAGCTGCGGAAGTGAGACGGCGCGTACTCGCATCGCTTTGTTTCGCTGCTGCGTTGGCGCTGCCGCTGCTCGCGCACGAGCTCGGCCTCGTGCAGGTCGAGGCGACGTTTCAAAAGGACGGAACCTACATCGTCGACCTGCTCGTCGATCGCGAGCATCTTCCGCTGCAGGCGAAGGGGATGGCGGTTCCGCCAGACGTTTTTCTGCGCAGCATCGAGAAGTCTGCCGTGATCGCATTCGACGGGCGGCCGGCGGAGCACGAAAACGTCGCGACCGCTGTCGTCGAAGGAAAGCCGAATGTGACGCGGCTGCGGATCTCCGGGCGAACGCCGCCCTCGGTCTCGCGATTCACGTTCGCCGACGACGCGATCATGGGCTACTTCGTCCTCAAGCTGCAGAGCGAGGGGAAGAGCGACGCGGTCACGCAATGGATCGACGGCGGCAAGACCAGCACGCCGTTCCCGCTTGACCGCGCCGTCGTGCCGCTTACGCGCTGGCAGATCGTGACGCTCTATCTCCGCCTCGGATTCACGCACATCCTGCCGCGCGGCCTCGACCACGTTCTCTTCGTCCTCGGCATTTTTCTGCTGGCAGTCGATTTGAAACCGGTGCTCTGGCAGGTCTCGGCGTTTACGCTCGCGCACACGATCACGCTGGCACTCACGGTGTACGGCGTCGTGTCGCTTTCGCCGCGGATCGTCGAGCCGCTCATTGCGCTGTCGATCGTCTATGTCGCGGTCGAAAATGTCTTCACGTCGAAGCTGCACGCGTGGAGGCCGGTGGTGGTGTTCTGTTTCGGTCTGCTGCACGGAATGGGATTCGCCGGCGTCCTGACGGAGATCGGCCTGCCGCGTTCCGAGTTCATCCCGGCACTGCTGTCGTTCAATGCCGGAGTCGAGTGTGGGCAACTCACCGTAATCCTGGTTGCGTTCCTCCTGTTCGGGCTGCCGTTCCGCAGAAAGCCGTGGTACCGGCAGCGCATCGTCATCCCCGGCTCGCTAATCATCGCGGCAATCGGACTCTACTGGTCCATTCAGCGCGTGGTTTTTCCATCCTGAAAATCGTACGACCGTTTCGACGATCCCACCGTAGATCGACTGTAACGAACAACCGCAGTCGAAACGCTGCAAGGACAAAGGAGAAACAATGAGACTCTCCCCCGTAGTACGTGTGGCCGGCGCCATTCTTATGGCGCTCACCATTGTCGGGCCTCAGATTTACGCCTCCAGTCATCGCGAGGCACTGGCCATACTCAATGAACCGTGTGCAGACAACACCGATACATTCGCATGGGTGTCGAACGGTGCGCACGACAAGCTCTACCTGATCATGGACTACAACCCGCTCCACGAGCCGGGTCAGGGCAATCAGGGATTCCGCGCCTGTAATGGATACCGTTATGAGTTCCATATCGGCAAAGGAACAAGCCTGAAGGACGAGGCGGTCTATCGCGTCGAGTTCAAGAACACGCTCAATCCCGCGCCCGCTCCCGGACCGACCGACGCCGTCGGCGGCGGTAATGAGTTGCTCTGGCAGCTCACAGGCGGCACGGAGACGATGACGGTGACGCGTCTGCTGGCGCCGGGCCAGCCCAATCCGGTCGTTCTCGGCGAGAATCTGAAAGTTCTCCCCAACAATCACGGCCCGCAGACCGACCGTCTCGTCTACGGCCTCGGCGCGTTCAAAGGTTACGATTCCGGCGATCCGGCCACCCGGGAGCGCGGTCTTTTCGATCAGACGTTCATCGACAGTTTCATCCAGACCCTCGCGGGCGGCGCGCGCATCATCGCCGGCGATTTCGACGATCCTTACCAGCTCGACGAGAAGGGTATCTTCGACCTCGTCAACCTCGGCAAGGGCGATCTCGGCGGGCTCCAGGGCGCGCGCAATACGCCCATTGAAGACGTTTTCACCGGCTTCAACGTCTCATCGATCGCTCTCGAAGTTCCGACCGCGGATCTCTTTCCGAACGGCATCCCTCACAATGGCACGCTCAACGCGACGTCCACGGACAGCCTGTTGCGCATATGGGTCAGCATCAGCCGCCAGGCTACGCAGACCGTCGATAGCAGCAATATCGTGACGGGCCTGCGCGGCACCGGAAATTACGTCCAGGTCGGCCGTAATGCTCTGCCGCTCTTCAACGCCGGTTTGGTGGGAACGCAGCGCCAGACGTTGTATCTGCACACCGATCCGATGAAGGACGTGAGCCGCTTTGGCAACGACATTCTTTTCCCCGTTCTCGTGCGCGATGCCGAGGCGCTCGGCATTTACAAGGCGCTCGGCGTTCCTGCCTCTGCGGTCACCACGCTCAAGGGACCTCGCCTCGACATCATCAATGCCATCAACCTCGGCCGTCCGATTCCGGTCGCGGACGGTTCTACGGGCGATGTCATCACACTCGATGCGTCCATCGATTCGCAATTCCCCAATGGACGGCGGCTCGGCGGCGGAACGGCGCCGAACAAGCATCAGGTCAATGTCAATACAGTGCTCATCAGCCTGATTGTCGCTGGCGATCCTGGCGCGGGTCTGGCGAAGGGCGTGGAAACGAACGACAAGGATTTCCTGCCCCGCTTCCCCTTCCTTGCGCCTCCGCATCAGGGATTGCTGCAGGGCCATGGCGGCACCAATGCCGTCTCGACGCCGGTTATCCCCGATCCCACTCAGCCGCAGCCATAACGCATTACGAACCTAATAGGAGATTGACAGCATGAGACGCATTTCGCTCATGGTTCTTACAGTTGCGGCGATGATTACGACGTCCGCCTTCGCACAGCAGCACACGCGCAATCTGGCCTTCGCCTCCGATTTTCAGACGGTGCCGGTCGTGGCCAATATTGCCGGCATCGGCGGCAATTTCCAGTCGTATGTGGCGATCTATAATCCGACATCGTCAGCATTTTCAGTCACGGCGGCGCTCTATGATGCGAACGGTACGAAGCGCACGGCTCTGATTCCGCTCGCCGCCGGCGAACTGAAGACATACAACAACTTCCTCGATGCCGTCTTCAATGGATTCACCGGCGCCGGTGCGGTGACGTTCAGCAGTCCCGACACCTCCGGCGGCACGCGCAACAATCGCTTCATCGTGAATACCGAGGTGCGGACGGCGGGTACGCGTTATTCGACGCCGATCCCGGTCCTCGAATTCGCTGGCTCCAGCTCGCGCTCATTCGCGCCCGGAATCACCGTCGATTCCAACACGCGCACGAACATCGGCTGCTTCGACCAGTCGGGCGCCGCCAACAGCGTGAAGGCCACCATCCTCGACAACACTGGCACGCAGACCATCGGCACCGTCACGATCAACCTCGCCGCGAACGGCTGGCGTCAAACGGGTGTGAACTCGATCGTCAGCAACGGCAACGTCCAGTTCGATCCGACCGACTCAGCCGTCTGTTACGCCGTCGTCGTCGACAATGCTACGAACGATGGGCGATTCATCGCCGCAGCGGAGTACAAACCGTAATCACCCGACGCAGGGCGGCGGCGCTTGCCGCCGCTCTGCATGGCGATAACGGTTAGGACCATTTCGCCAAGTCGAACGTTGCGACGAGCGGATTGAGGAACTGCACGCCTTCGACGCGGCGTCCGTCGATGAAATCCTCTGTGAAAATTACCGGAACCTGGTTGAGGCGTGCAGTGGCCCAGATCTGAGCGTCGAAGTAACTGAGCTGATGCTCGCGAACGCCACGCGCCGCTTCCAGAACGATTAGTGCCGTCAGGTCGAGAACTCGAAAGACGTTGGCGAGCACTGTGGCTTGGTGAAGCGCATCGTGAACGGGCAGGATGGGGTGGCGGCCACGCATCGTGGCGGAAAGGAATTCGGCGAGGATTTGGGCGCTGATGCATCCGACGCCATTCGCCCCAAGGCTCTCCACGGTCCGCAACGCTCGTTCATACTTGAGCGTTTCCGATGGCTGGTGCGCGTAGATGAGGATGTTTGTATCGATCAGGACTTGGTCCATCGGCCAATTCGATCTTCGTACAGCGACTCTCTCGTCAACGCGCGGCCTTTCGGCTGTTGCGGGCGAGCGGACAAGGAACGCATGAACGCGACCGCCTCGCGGACGGCGTCGGGATCCACATGCCGGCGACGTACGACGGGCGCGTCAACGTGGTCGAGCGCCTCACGAATGATCTCCGCCTCCGTCACGCCTTGTTGTTTCGCGCGGCGCTTCAGCATCCGGTCATGGCGCGGCTCGATGTAGACCTGCTTCCGAACCATCGTTCGCGGTTTCATACATCGCAATATACATCACGTGGCCCTTACTTCGCCGCTTCCGCCTCGCGCCTTGCCGTCGCTTCGCGCTCGTCCTTGGCCGACATCGGCGGGTTGTAGGCGGGGATCCCGGTGACGGCTTCGCCGATGACGAGGTTGTGGATGTCGTGCGTGCCCTCGTACGTCTTCACCGACTCGAGGTTGAGCATGTGGCGGATGACCGGGTACTCGTCGCTGATGCCATTCGCGCCGAGGATGTCGCGGGCGGAGCGGGCGGACTCGAGAGCGATGTTGACGTTGTTCATCTTGCCCATCGAGACGTGATGCGGTTTCAGTTTGCCCTGATCTTTGAGCCTTCCCATCTGCAGCGCGAGCAGTTGGCCCTTCGTGATCTCGGTGATCATCCAGGCGAGTTTGTTTTGCACGAGTTGGTGGGACGCGATCGGCTGGCCGCCGAACTGGATGCGTGATTTCGCATACGTCCGCGCCGTTTCGTAGACGGACATCGCCGCGCCGAGGGCGCCCCAGGCGATTCCGTAGCGCGCCTGGGTCAGGCAGCCGAGCGGGTACTTGATGCCGTTCGTTTCGGGCAGCACGTTCTCGGCCGGGATGCGGCAGTCTTCGAAAAAGAGCTGCGAGGTCACGGACGCGCGCAGCGAGAACTTGCCCATGTGGTACGCGGTGCTGAAGCCCGGCGTGTCCTTCTCGACGAGGAAGCCGCGGACGACGCCGTCGTGCTTGGCCCAGACCACGGCCACGTCGGCGATGGAGCCGTTCGTGATCCACGCCTTTGCGCCGTTGAGGACCCAGGAGTCGCCGTCCTTGCGCGCATAGGTGCGCATGCCGCCGGGATTGGAGCCGAAGTCGGGCTCGGTCAATCCGAAGCAGCCGATTTTTTGGCCGGCGGCGAGCTTCGGAATCCAGTAATCGCGCTGTTCCTTGGAGCCGTAGGTGTAAATCGGATACATCACCAGTCCCGACTGCACCGACGCGAACGAACGCAGCCCGGAATCGCCGCGCTCCAGCTCCTGCATGATCAGACCGTACGCGACCTGGTTGAGGCCGGGAAGGTCGTACTCCTTGATCGTCGCGCCGAAGAGACCCATCTCCGCCATCTTCGGGATGAGGTGCATCGGCATCTCTTCCTTGCGATTCGCTTCTTCGATGATGGGGATGACTTCCTCATCGACAAAATCGCGCACGGTCTGACGCACCATCAGCTCTTCCTCGGAGAAGAGCGAATCGATATCCATGTAGTCAACGCCGGGAAAGCTGGGCACGGTGAGGCTCCTTCGGTGCTGCGATTTTAGGGAGGCGATGATATCGCAGCGTGCTCGTAGCGCCGGCGGCCCGCCGGCTGGATCGCCGCCGGCTCGGCGGCGAGGCGGTACGCGCCAGCGAGCCGCTGGCGGTCCAGCCGCCGAGCCGGCGGCGCTACGTTTTTCGCGCGGTGTACATCACGTGCGGGTGCGGGTAGGCGAAGTCGATGCGCTTCGATTGCACGTTTTCGAAGCCTAGGCGTTTCAGGCGCGCGAGGAACTCGGCGGGCGCTTCGTACGTGAATGATTCGCCTAGCGTGAGCCCGAGCGCAGTCGCGCCGCGCTCCTGAATTGCGTTCCACGCGTTTTTGAATCGCGCGGTTGGGTCCTGTTCTTTGATGATCAGGATGCCGTTGGCCGCGAGACGCGACCGGCAGCGCATGAGCAGCGCGTCCCATTGGTCGAGCGGGATCTTATAGAGGACGTCGATGATCGAGATCGCGTCGAAGGTGCCGGTGATGACGTCGTCGAATCCGATTACGAACTCGATGCCGTCGAGGCGGCGCACCTTGCGCGCATCCGGCTCGACCGCTACGACGCGCCGTCCGCGAGCGAGCACCGCGAAGAGGCCATGACCTGCGCCGATGTCGAGCAGCGGTGCATTCCGCGGCACCTCGCGAAGCACGCGCAACATCGGCGACGTCAGGAAGCGGAGCAGGATGTGGATGCGGTCGCGCGGCGCGCGTTTGCGAAAAACGCGGTGCAGTACGATTAACGCGCGGATGAATCCCACACAAACGATTGTACGGGGGTGGTGGCGCGAGGCGCTCGGCGCAGCGCTCGTGCTGGTCTCGCGCATCCTCACCGCGCCGCGCACGCCGTGGGAGAACGACGAGTTTTTGTTCGCCGAGGCGGTGAGGAGGTTCGATCCGTCGCGGTATCACCCGCATCCGCCGGGATTTCCGCTGCTGGTGCTGATCGGGAAAGTATTTGCGGGGTTCGTCCACGATCCCTGGCGAGCGCTCGTTGTCTTCAGCATCATCGCCGCGCCGATCGGATTCGTGGCCATCGCCCGCGCCTTTCGCAATTGGCTCGACAATCCCAATCTCGCCATCTGCGCCGCGCTGATTTACTACTTCTCAGCGTCGATGCTGGTGCACGGCACGCTCGCGCTTTCCGACGGGCCGGCCATGATGTTCCTCGGATTAGCGCTATTCGCGATCAGCAGCCCGCACGATGCCGAACACGATCGCAACGCCATCGCCATCGGCATCTGGACCTCGGCGGCAATCGGGACGCGCCCGCAACTTCTCGTTCCGATCGCGCCGATGCTGCTCATCGCGTTGCTGCAGATGCGCACGATGCGGCAGCGGGCGGCGTGCGTGATCGCGTTCGGACTGTTTTCGGCGATGTGGTTCCTGCCGCTCGTCGACGCGGCCGGCGGTTTCGAAGCGACGCGGCTGTACGAAACAAAACAGGCCGCCTACGTGGCCGCGCACGACGCGTCTGTCTCGCGCGGCGGCAAGTCGATGGCGCAACTTGCGGTGCGCTTCCTCTTCCATCCGTGGGGGACGAAGTACGTCACACTGCCGCTCTTCGCCTCCGTTTTCCTCGGCGTCGCTGCATTCGTGCGCCTGCTGCGCCGCGACAAGTTTCGCTCGACGCTCTGGCCGTTGGTGGTCTTCACAATCGTGCAACTCGTATTCGAGCTCGGCTGGATGGATCCGGCCGACGCGGCGCGCTACAGCCTGCCGGTCATGATCCCGATCGCACTGCTGGCGGTGCTTGGCCTTGACGTCGTCAAACGCAGCGTGAAGGTCGAAGCCACGCCGGCGATCGTCACGGCGATTTTTGCGATCGCCACGCTCGCCTACGTCTGGCCGCTGGCCGGCGCGCGGACGAAAGTCGCCTCGCCGCCCGCCGCCGCAGCAGCATTCGTGAATGCGAATCTTTCGCCGAACAGCGTCATCGCCTACGACGTTTCACTCAAGCCGCATGCGGAGTATCTGCTGTCGCGATTTCGCGTCGTGCCGATCGAGAAGGCGGTCGCCGAGTTCTACGACCGTCCCGACGTTCCGCTCTACCTCATCGCAAATGGCGCTTCGAGCGCAAACGGCGCGCAGGTTTTCACCTGGCCGGCAAGCGATGCATACGAGAAGCTGACGCGCGAGCTGTATCGGACCGTGTCCATCGTTCCGAAGCCACCGCGCGAACGCTATCTGCCGGTTCGCGGTGTTTATCCGATCGAGTGGACTGCAGGCGGCGATGAGTGGCGCTGGCTCGGTCCGGACGCGACGATCCGCCTGCCGCGCGCGCACGGCAGCGAGGCCGCGCTGACGCTGCGTTTCTCGAGCGATGTTCCGTTCGAAACGAACGCGGTGCAGATTTCGATCAACGCACGCAATGTTGCCGTCGTGAATGTCGGAAAGGAGCCAGTGATCGCGAATGTGCCCTTGCCGCCCGAGCCGCTGATCGATATCCGCTTCCGTTCCGCGCATTCGTTTTCGCCCGGCGCGCTGCTCCACAACGCCGACCCGCGCACGCTCGCAGTGCAGTTGACGAGCGTCGTCAGCCAGTAGGCTGAAGGGTTATCATTCGCGGCGAGTGTCCACTCCGTCCGTATCGCTGGTGATCCCTATGTTCAACGAGGAGTTGAACATTGAGCATGCCGTGACTGCGGCCGTCGAGGCGTGCACGAAGTACACGGACGACTACGAAATCATCATCGTCGACGACGCGTCCACCGATCGTTCGCCGTTTCTCGTGGCCTGCCGCGCGGCCGAGAATCCACGCATCCGGATGATCCGTCATGAGCACAACCGCAAGCTCGGCGGCTCGCTCAAGACCGGTTTCGCCGCCGCCACGAAGGACCTCGTCCTCTACATGGACGCTGATCTTCCCTTCGATCCCGACGCCCTCGGCCGCGCCATGCGCGCGATGGCTGTGACGGGCGCAGACCTCATCGCCGGCTATCGGCACGACCGCACGATGGAAGGCGCGAAGCGGACCCTCTATTCGTACATCTACAACGGTCTGATCGGCGTGCTGTTCGGCTGGCCGCACCGCGACATCAACTTCTCGTTCAAGCTGATGAAGCGCGAGGTCATCGATGCGGTGGAGCTGAAGTCGGAAGGCTCGCTCATCGACGCGGAGCTGATCGTCAAGGCGAAGAACCGTGGCTTTTCGATCCAGCAGATCGGCCTCGATTACTTCCCGCGCATCCGCGGCGAGTCGCATCTCTCATCGCCCGGCGTGATCTTCAAAATCTTCCGCGAGTTGGTGAAGCTCTATCCGGAGATGCGCGAGCGGGTGTCGCACGAGGAAGTGCAGCGCGTCGTCCGCGAAAAACGGGAAGCGGCCGACCTCGCCGGCGACCGCCATCCAATCGAAACATAGACCGATCCGCAGATGACGCAGAGGAACGCAGATAAGGCGTT